>CALAQA010000228.1:0-2871 GCA_937889065.1 uncultured Alistipes sp. | reverse complement strand
CGAAAGCCTCGCGGTCGCAACAATCGACCTTCTCGAAGGGAATCTCAGCACCCGTAATGCGACGCACTCCCTCGACAGCCTGGTCGTCCGAGTTCGACAAATTATCCACTATCACCACGTCGTAACCCGCCTCAACGAGTTCGACGGCC
The DNA here is from genome assembly GCA_937889065.1 of uncultured Alistipes sp. GTDB lineage: Bacteria > Bacteroidota > Bacteroidia > Bacteroidales > Rikenellaceae > Alistipes. The sequence continues at coordinate 2,722 of CALAQA010000228.1, read as the reverse complement.
GTATGCGAGCCAATATATCCGGCACCGCCCGTAACCAAAACACAACGTTTACTCATAATCGAAATAGTATTCTAATCGTATGACAAAGATAGCGATATTTTGCCGAAACGGCGCGATGCGACCACCGTAACGAAAGAAAATTTCGAAAAAACAGCCTGAGCTTATCGTTTTTCGATATATTTCTATTGTTTTTCGCGGAAGAATTTATACCTTTGTACCACATATATAGACACATTTTTAGCAAACTTATGGATTTACTTCGTATCGAACACGTTACCAAGCGCTATGCCGAACATACCGCTTTGAACGACGTTTCGCTCTCGATCCCCCGCGGGAGCGTCTATGGTCTGCTCGGTCCCAACGGCGCGGGCAAGACGACACTGATCCGTATCATCAATCGAATCATTATGGCCGACGAGGGTACGGTGCTGCTCAATGGCAAGCCGATGACCCAGCAAGACGTCTATCGAATCGGATATATGCCCGAAGAGCGCGGACTCTATAAGAAGATGAAAGTCAGCGACCAAGCTATCTATTTCGCACGACTGAAAGGTCTGTCGCGCCGTGAGGCTACGGTGCGCTTGAAGGAGTGGTTTATCCGTTTCGGCATTCAGGATTGGTGGAACAAAAAGGTCGAGGACCTGAGCAAGGGTATGGCCCAGAAGGTGCAGTTCATCGTTACGGTGATGCACAAACCCGAACTGCTGATCTTCGACGAGCCCTTCTCGGGTTTCGACCCCATCAATGCCAACCTCCTCAAAGAGGAGATCTTGCGTCTGCGTGACCAAGGGGCAACCATCATCTTCTCGACCCACAATATGTCCTCGGTCGAGGAGCTGTGCGACCACATCACGCTGATCAACCAATCGAAAAACATCCTCTCGGGCAATGTCGAGGAGATTCGACGCCACTACGGAGCCAACATCTTCGAGATTTCGTACCGAGGCAACGAGCAAGAGCTGCGTGGGGCCCTCGAGGGTCGGTGTCAGATTTTGGAGGGGACGGAGTCGGTCGTGGGCTACAACACCCTCAAACTCTGTGTCGAGGAGGAGGCCCAGGTGCGTCGGGTCATCGCTACGGCCAACGAAACGGTCGAGATGCGCCAATTCCGCGAGCTGATTCCCTCGATGAACGACATCTTTATCCGTGCCGTCAATGGCAATCTTTAACCAACTAACATTCAAAGGCTTATGTTACGCAATATCGGCATAATCGTCGGACGTGAGTTCACGGAACGTGTCCGCAAAAAGAGTTTTATAATTACTACCCTTTTGATGCCTCTTCTGATGGTGGGGTTGATGGTGGCTCCCGCCCTGGTGATGGAGTTTGCGCAGGGCGACACGAAGCGCATCGCCGTCATCGACCGCAGCGGTCTGGTGGCCGAGCAGCTGGAGAGCAACAGCGAGGTGGAGTTTGTGGTGGTCGATGCGTCGCTGCCCGTTGCCGAAGCACAGGCGCAGCTCGACAACTGCTTCGGTGTGTTGCGCATCGGGGAGCAGGTGCTGACCAACCCCAACGAGGTGACCCTCTACACCGAGTCTTCCACCTCGATGACCCTCGAGATGGCCATCACCAACCGCATCGAGGATATTCTTGAAAACAAGAAACTTAACAGCTACAATATCGACAACCTGCAAGCCATTCTGGACCAAATCGAGACCGATGTTTCGTTGCAGGTCATCCGCACCGACAAGGCCTCGGACGAGGCCGAGGAGGGGGGTATGCAGTCCTCGATGGTGGCGACCATCATTGGTTACATCCTGGGCTTTGTGCTCTATATGTTCCTGTTGATCTACGGCTCGATGGTGATGCAGTCGGTCATCGAAGAGAAGAACAACCGTGTGCTGGAGGTGATGGTTTCGTCGGTAAAACCCTTCGATTTGCTGATGGGTAAAATCCTGGGTGTGGCCTCCGTAGCGTTGGTGCAGGTGGTCATCTGGGGCGTGCTGGTAATGGTTGGCAGCACGGTGCTGCTGCCGATGATGCTGCCCGAGGAGCTGGTGGCCGGCACAGCTACAATGGCCGAGACGAGCCAATTCGACCCCGAGATGGTGCAGGTCATAACGATGCTGACCGATGGGGGCTACCTGATGAAGATTTTTATCTCGCTGCTCCTGTTTGTGGTGGGTGGCTTCCTCTTCTATGCGGCGATGTTTGCCGCCATCGGCTCGGCGGTGGATAATGTGCAGGATGCCCAGCAACTGCAGACCCCCATCACGCTGCCCATCATCCTGGCCCTCTTGATGATGATGGCCGTCATCAACGACCCCACCTCGAAGCTCGCCTTCTGGTTCTCGATGATCCCCTTCACCTCGCCCATCGTGATGATGGCCCGTGTGCCCTACGACATCCCCGTGTGGGAGATTGTCCTCTCGCTGGTGGTCTTGTACCTCTCGTTCACGGCAATGGTCTGGATGGCCGCCAAGATCTATCGCGTGGGCATCTTTATGTATGGCAAGAAACCGAGCCTCAAGGAGTTGTGGCGATGGATGAAGTACAATTAAAATTCAAAATGGGGGTTGTGGTTCGCCACGACCCCTTTTTCTTTGAGCGAGGTGGGTTGATAAGGTCGCTATAGGTCTTTTAAGGTCATTATAGGTCGCTATGGGGATTAGCTAAGCACCTTATAACGACCCATAGGTCTTATAGGTCCCATAGGTCTTTATCGGCCGGGTTACAAAAATGTAACCCGTGCTGCAAAGGTGGGGAGAATAAGGAAATT
>CALAQA010000227.1:0-2871 GCA_937889065.1 uncultured Alistipes sp. | reverse complement strand
GTAGATTTACCGCAACCCGAAGGTCCCATAATGGCAACAAACTCGCCCTCCTTAACCTCAAACGATACACCGTTCAGAGCAACAGTCTCGATCTCCTCGGTGAAAAAACTCTTCTGTAAATTTTCTACTTTTAACATAGCTGTAAATTTTTTATGTGGTTTGTAATTTTGAATTTCTTATTTATTATCCTTTAATCGAATCCACGGGATTTTCATTGGCGGCTTTTCGGCTCTGCCACAGCACGGTAAGGAGAGCAAACACCAACACCGCTACCACGGCTGCCACGAAGACCCACACGGGCATTTCGATACGGTAGGAGTAGTCCTGCAGCCAGCGACTCATCAGCCACCACGCCAACGGCAATGCTACGACCGCTCCGACAGCCACCATGCGCAGGAACGACTCCACAAGCTGCTTGACAATCTCTGCGGAGGTGGCACCCATCACCTTGCGGATGGCGATCTCCTGCCGACGCTGACCGATGTAATAGGTGCTGATGGCCAGCAGACCCAAGGCAGAAATGATGGCCGCCAGGAGGGTGAAAATCGTGACAATCCGTTGCAGGCGCACCTGCTCCTCGAAAAGCTCACTGATGCGGTCGGTCAGATAGCAGCTGTACTCGTCGCTCCACAGGATATGGGGGTGAGTCGTTGCAAGCATTTCACGAATCGCCTTCACCGCCTCGGCGTGGTTACCGTGCGTGCGGATGACGGTCGCCCAAGGCATACTCCGCTCGAAGTTCCACTCACCGGCATTATAGATAAGCGCAGGGGTCTGCTCACGGTAGGTGTGGAAGAGGCGGAAATCGTAATAGATGTCGCCCACGGGGAGCTTCTGGCCGTCAAATTCGAGTCGCTTGACGCTCTCGTCCACGCCTAACGTGCGGAAGGCCAACTCCGTCACACCCCACGCCTCCTCGGCGGAGTTGCTCGGGGTCTTGATGCGCAGTCCCAAGATGTCGAAATAGGCCGAGTCGCCCCGAATCTGCTGAAAGGAGATGGATTTGAAGGTGATATTGTTAGTTCCCTCCAACGGCACTCCGTTACCGACACCGACGGCCTCAACGCAGGGCAGCTTCTTCAACTCCTCGACAAAGCGTTTCACCTCTTGGCGGTTGCTGAACAGGTCGGTATTCTCGACCACGAAGATATCCTCCGTGTTGTAGCCAAGCGGCATATTGATTTGGTGGCGGATTTGGAGGTAGATCGTACCTGCCGCCACGAGCATAATGACCGTAATGGTGTGTTGCAGGGCGATGAAGATGCGGCCGTAGAGCATCTTCGAGCGGGTGCGGAAGGCCCCTTTCACCACATCAATCGGTTTGTAGGTCGAAATCGACCAGGCGGGCAGCAATCCCGATACGACACCGATAGCGAGTACGCAGCCCAAGGCGATGGCCACATAGCCGAAGGTCATCTCGCTCCAAATGGTGTAGTCGTAAGCCAACAAGCGACACGCCAACGGCGTAGCCCACTCGGCCAGGCACAACGCCACAAAGGCCGAGAGGAGGGCAAACAAGACCGCCTCGCCGATCATGCGCATCATCACCTCGCTTTTCGAAGCACCCAACAGGCGACGTGTGGCCATCTCCTTGGCACGCAGTCCGGTCTGCGCCATCGTGAGGTTGATGTAGTTGATAAGCGCAAAGAGCAGCAGAACGAACGCCACCGAGAAGAGCACCAACACAAAATCGCGGTTGCCCTTGTTGAACTCCGGCGAGGACTTCATCTGCGTAAAGTAGTGGTCGGCAAAGGGCAGCAGCTTAACCTTGTCGTAGTGCCCCTCACGATAGACCCAATAGAACTCTTTGCACGCCTCGAGCATCTTCGCCTCCAACGCCTCCACATCGACATTCGGAGCAAGCAGCAGGCAGCTCATACCGGCACCGGCATTGTCCATATGCTCGTTGTGTGCCGAGTTCGTCAAGGGCAACAGCTCGGCTCGCACCATAATATCACAGGCAGGGATGGTTGAGTGCTCGATGTCGCGCATCACGCCGCAGATGGTCCAAACCTCCTGCTCGGCAACCGCTGTGGGGTCTTGAAAGAGCAGGGGCTGACCGATGACCGAAAGGCCGCTATCGCCCACCAGCTGACGGGCAAATCGCTCCGAAACGATCACTTTGCGGTAGTGTCCGGTGGCGAACTCCTCTTCGCTTCCCTCCACCATCTCGAGCGAGAAGATGTTGAAGACCGACGAGTCGGCCATCAGCATCTGCACGCTGAATTGGTCGCGGTTTGAGCCGATCCACACATTGCCCGCATCGGCGGTGAGAATCGTTCCCGCCCCCACCTCAGGGAAACGGTCGCGCAGGTGCTTCGAGAGGAAGTAGGCCGAATAGGTCTCCTCGCCACTCGTAAAAAGGTGGATGCGGTCGATCTTCTCGTGGTAGCGGTCCGTCGAGAGCGACCGAATCGTATAGGTCGAAATCAGCAGAATCATAGCCAAGGCCAATGACAAGCCGAAAAAGTTGATGGCCGTGTAGCCTTTGTTGCGCCCTAAAAAGGTAAAGTAGGCGCGAAAGTCAAAAAATCGGAACATGGTATCGAATCTTAAATTGTTCGTTTATCTCATAATCGACTCGGTGGGGTTCTCCGTGGCAGCCTTCACCGAGCGTAGGGTTACCGTAACAACCGTGATAGCGAGGATAATGGCGACCGCCAAGGCATATACCCACCACGCCATCGGTGTACGATAGACATACTGCTGCATCCATTGGTCGATGATGTAGTAGCTTACGGGTATTGCCACTGCCGAGCACGCGGCCACAATGTAGAGGTACTTGCGGTTGAAGAGGCTGAGTATCTCGCCAACCGATGCACCGTGCACACGACGGATACCTATCTCGCGGCGGCGATACTGCGTCTCGAA
>CALAQA010000226.1:0-13495 GCA_937889065.1 uncultured Alistipes sp. | reverse complement strand
CCGCCGGCAGCCACATCGGCAAAGGTGCCGCCCCACTCGGTGTCGGTAAACACGCCTACGCCGTCCTTTGTTGCGGATACGTTACAGCAGGTGGTATTTACGCTGGTGTTGGCAAGGCTCTCGATGGCAGCCGTAATTTCGCGCTCGGTGTCGTTATCCAACGCCGAGGTGGCCTCGTCGAAGAAAAGAACATCGGCATTGCGGTAGAGGGCACGGGCGATGCCGATGCGCTGTCGCTGACCGCCCGAGAGACGGCAGCCACACTCCCCGATGCGGGTGTCGATGCCGTTGGGAAGTGCGCCGACAAATTCGCCCAACTGAGCCAGCGCCAGCACCTCCTCGACCCGTTGGCGGTCGATCTCCTCCCCTGCGATGCCCAATGCCACATTCTCGGCAAAGGTGCCATCGGTCAAAAAGAGGCTCTGCGACACATAGCCCACACGTTGCTGCCAACGGCGGCGGTTCTGTTCGGTGAGGGTCTCCCCGTCAATCGAGATGCGTCCCTCGGTGGGGGTGTAGAAGCCCAAGAGGAGGTTGAACAGGGTGGTCTTTCCGGCACCCGAGACCCCTCTGAAGCCGATGCGTTCGCCCTTGCGGATGGTGAGCGAGAGCGATTCAAAGAGGTCGTGGTCGCTATCCGAAAAGCGGAAACGCAAGTTCTCGACCTCGATAGTATGTTGGAAGGGGAGTGGCTCTACCTCCTCCAAAACCTCCTCATTGGGGGCGTTATCTTGCAAGGCCTCCTCCAAAATGGCGATGGTGTAGCGGTTGTAACGGATGGTGGTCCAACTCGACATCAGGTTTCTTACGGAGGGCATCAGGCGGATGGCCGCTACAGCAAAGATACCGAACAGCATCTGCTGACGACCCTCACCCAGGTCGAGCGAGAGGCTCAACGCCGCCAAAAGGGCAATGCCGATGGCCAACCCCAATTCGGTCACCATCTGGGGCAGCAGGCTGATGTCGGCCTCCTTCGAGCGGGTGGCCACCACCTGTTTCATCGCCTCGTCGAAGCGGCGCAACATCATCGGGAAGGCGTCGTTCAGCTCCACATCCGTATAGCCTCGGAACGTCTCGCTCACGACCCTCGACTTCTCGCGCTGTGCCCGATTCTCCTCCTCGCCGTAGCGGTTGATGCGACGGCGTACAAAGCGGTAGTAGCCCCACACGGCCGGCAGGAAGATGCCGACGGTCAAGAGGGCTGCCAACGGTGCATAGAGGGCCAATGCCCCAAAGAGGAGCAGGAGCAACATCATCTCCGAGACAATCGTGGCGGCCGGTTTCAGGACGCCCGCCGTGAAGGAGAGGCAGACCACATTGACGTTACGGGCCAGCAGGGCCGAGTTCTTGTGCTTGATGAAGGGCAGGCCTCGGTGGTGATAGGTGGTGTAAAGACGGCGTGAGAGTGCCGTGTAGAGGTCGTAGATATAGTGGCGCTCGGTGCGTGCCAAAACGAAATTCAAGAGCGATTTCAGGGCAATCACCCCCACAATAGCCCCTGCTACGGCCCAGGCAAAACTCTTGGTCGAGTGAAAGCCGAGTTGGTGGTAGATGGTGGCCATCCACCCATCGCCCTCCATCGACTGTGGGTCGAGGGCCAGGGCCAGCACGGGCAGCAACATCGCCAGTCCGACCATATTGAGCACCGCCCTCAAAAAGAGGGTGCAGGCCACCCCGATGCCTCGGCGGCGGAACTGTTCGGGGATTATCTGTATCGCTTTTTTCATTGCTTCTCTAAATCACCTTTTCGGTTTTACCCAGTTTGACATACCAGAGCCACCCCTCGATTTGGGTGTAGCCCATCTGACGCAACAACTCGCCGTAGCGACGAATCTGGTCGCGGTATTGTGCGGCACGCTGCTCGCCAAATTTGTAATCGACCACTACAGCCCGATTGCCCGCAATCATCACACGGTCGGGACGGCGCACCAGCTTGTCGCCCTGACGCAGGGTTGCCTTGGGTTGCAGAATGGCCCCTTCGGTCATCACCTGCTCCCAATGGCCGTCGAACCACTCGCCGATGGTGGGGTTGGAGAGGGCCAACTGAACTATCTTGCGAAGCTCCTCGGCATCGGCTGCCGTTAAGAGACCCTCGGCCTTCATTCGCTCGATGCTGCGCTCGAGATCGGTTTGGGTGGTGGCCTCCTCGAAGACCTTGTGCATCAGAATACCGAAGTTGCGAGGCGAGAGGTCAGATTCTTCGCCATCCTCCAGATAGCGCTCCGATTTCAGACTCAACACCAAATCGGGACGGGCACTGCGGTAGCTTTGCAGCAACTGCTGTTTGGGGTCGTTGCGCTCCTCCTTCTCCCAATTCAGGTACTCTGCATCGTCGGCCGAGAGGTCGTCGCCTGCCGGGCCGCACTCCTCGCCAAACTCCCAATGCTGTACTACGATGGGGTTGCCGTTTTTGTCCACCTCCTCGGTAGGCTCGGTGCGGTAGCGTCCGTCGAGTTCGCTCTGCTCCAACAATCGGGGCAGGATGGCCATAATGCCGGCGTGGATGTAGTAGCCGGGCACCTCTTTCGATATTCCCTTTCCCTTGTCGTAGAGGAAGATATGTAGGGCCTCCACGGCACGGGTATAGGCCACATACAACAGATTGACGGCATCGATGCAGTTGTAGAGATACTCCTTCGTGGTGAGGTGGGCAAAGGCGGAGTTGGGGGTCTTGTCGTAGCGCACGGGCATCTTGCCGAGTTGGGCGATGGGGTCGGTAAGCCCCTTGTCCCAATAGAGGCTGTTGCCTTTGGGCTTGGTGCTCCATACGCAGTCGGGAATGATAACCACCTTCTTTTCCAGACCTTTGGCCTTGTGGATGGTGCAAACCTCGATGGTCTGCTCGCTCTTGGCGATGGTCATCGACTGCTTGTGTCCCTTCTCGTTCCACCAATCGAGCAACGATTTCAGGTCGGCCGACGAGTTGTTGCAGAAGTTGAGAATCAACTCGTGCATCGCCTGCAAGTAGGACAACTCCGAACTGCGCTCGCTAAGGTGGTAGTAGAGCGAGAGCAACTCGAAGGCCTCCTCGGGCGAGTAGAGTTTCAGTGTAGCGATGAACTGTTGCTCCTCGTCGCTGAAGGGCTCGTTAAGGGGGCGATTGAGGTATTGATTGACCACCGCACGGTGGATGCGTTCGTTGGGTGTCAGGGAGAGTTGCATCACCGAGGCAATGAAACGGCTGATGGGGGCCTTGCCAATCAAGAGGGCCTCCTGGGTCATCACGTCGAAGTTGTAGGCGGGGTTGGTATTCTCGCTCTTGAATGCCAACAACGTCTCGGCAATGGTGGCCGCCTCGTCGTTTTTGCGCACCAAGACCATAATATCCGAGGGTTTGTAGCCCAAATCAAGGAGGTGGCAGATGCGTTTGATGAAGAGGTCGTTGTCCTTCTCGGGGGTGTGGGTCACCGAGATATAGCCTTGGGCCGTGGGGTTGTTGCGGGTGGGGTTTTGCTTGAGGAACGTGTAGGCGTGCTGCAACATATCGGTCATCGAGGCAGCCTCCTCTTGGGTCAAGGCCCCTTGGGCGTGCGTTTGGGCAATGGCTGTGTTCAGTAGTTCGTTGTTGTAGCGTACCACCTCCTCGATGGCGTGGTTGTTGAACTGCACCACACGGCGCAGACTGCGGTAATTCTCCTCCATCGGGATGAGTCGCACCTCGCCGTGGGTGGCAAGAGCCTGCTGGGCCTCGCTGTGCAGAATGCGCCAGTCGCCTCCACGCCAGCGGTAGATCGACTGCTTGATGTCGCCCACAATCATCACCGCCTCCTCGGTCTGCGACATCGCCTCGTAGAGCAACGGCAGGAAGTTCTGCCACTCACGTAGCGAGGTGTCCTGAAACTCGTCGATCATATAGTATTTGTAGCGGTTGCCCACCTTCTCGTAGATAAAGGGGGCCTCCTCCTCGGTGATGAACTCCGAGAGGAGGTTTTTCGTCTCGGAGAGCAACATCAACTGCTCGCTGTCGCAGAGCGTCAGCATATTCTTGTAGAGGTCGCCCAACACACCAAAACTATAAAAGGTGTTGTTGAGCAAATCAATGTTTCTTTGCGTCTTGCAATAGCTGCAATAGAGGTCGTAGAGTCGGCTCACGAGGGGATGCAACGTGGGACGAATGGCCGCCGATTTGGGCTTTTTCATCCAACGGTCATCGACCCCTTCGGCCGATTCACGAAGACATCGTTCCTGCGGTTCGGAAAGATTGAGTTTGCCTCCGGCAATGGTGTAGATGCGTTGGCCGATGCCGTTAGAACTACCCGGAAAGTCGGCTATGGTCAGCCCCGCTGCCTCGATGACACGGACACCCTCTTGGGCCACCGCAATGACTGTGTCGGCGAGTTGGTGCAGCTCGTTGTAGATGATGCCGCTGAGGCGTTTGAGCTCCTTGCGGTCGGGGATGTTGAGCAGTGTTTCACGGTGCTCCTCCTTGAAAATCTCTTCGCCGATGGCGGTAAGTTCCTTTTTCAGATTCCACCCTTTCCCCTCCTCGATGCGCTGCTCGGCATAATTGACCATCCAATTCAGCAGCTCCTGTTTGGTGCGAATCTCCTCGATGAGCATATCGGCACTCTTCGAGAGCAGGGTTTCGGTGTCGAGCTCGATGCTGTAGTTCAGGTCGATGTCCAACTCGTGCAGAAAGGCACGCAGGATGCGCTGAAAGAAGCGGTCGATCGTAAGGACCGTAAAGCGGGAGTAGTTGTGCAGAATGAGTGCTTCGCCTTGGGCGGCACGCTGTTGCAGCTCGGCATCGCCCAACTTCAGCTCTTGGCGCAGATCTTTGCGGTAACGGCTTCGCTTGCCCGCAGCCAAGAGGTGCAACTCTTTGAGGATGCGGTTTTTCATCTCCTCGGTGGCCTTGTTCGTGAAGGTTACGGCCAGGATGTGGCTGTAATTCTGCGGGTCACGAATGATGGTCCGCACATAGTTATAGGCCAAACGATAGGTCTTTCCCGAACCGGCACTTGCGTTATAGATCGATGCTTTCATCTGCACTACACATTTTCAATGTGTAAATTTACAAACATTTCGTGAATGAAGGCCAACTTTCACCGATTTTTTTGTAAATTAGCACCAAAATAGAACGCCTTTATGAAGACCTTTCTGCAGGAAGTAGCCCAAGACCTCTACACCCATTGTGGCGATTCGCTCCACCGCTATCGGCTGATGTTCCCCTCACGCCGTGCCCAACTCTTTTTCTTTGAGGCCCTCTCCGAGCTGACCGATAAGCCCGTATGGCAACCTCAAACCACCACCATCGACGAGTGGATGTGTCGCATTGCGGGGTTGGAGATAGGCGACCGCCTGCGCCTTCTGACCGAGTTGTACAAGGTCTATCGCGGCTACCATCAGCAGCGCAACGAACGCTACGACGAGTTCGATAAATTTTACACCTGGGGCGGGGGGCTTTTGTCCGATTTCGATATGGTCGATAAGTACCGCATCGATGCCGAGCAACTCTTCCGCAACATCGAGGATTTGAAGGAGTTGGAGGCCGACCTGTCGTACCTCACGCCCCACCAGTTGGAGGTGTTGAGACGCTTCTGGGAGAAGGTGCGCAACGAGCAGGATTTGACCGCCACGAAACGCAAATTTTTAGGGCTGTGGCAGTCGCTGCTTCCCATCTATAAGGCTTTCCGCGAGCAACTTACGCAGTTGGGCTTTGGCTATGGCGGTATGGTGCATCGTCGGGCTGCGGAGCGGCTCGATGCAGGGCTTTTCACCCTCTCGGAACCTCACTTTTTTGTCGTTGCGGGATTCAATGCCCTGACCGCCTGCGAGCGCCAATTGTTCCGCTTTCTGCAGGCCAATGCTACGACCCGTTTCTATTGGGACTACGACAACTATTACAAGGCCGACGAGGGGCAGGAGGCGGGCCGTTTTCTGCGCCAAAACCTGGTGGATTTCCCTGCTGCCGCACGCCTTACGACCAATGCCATGCGAGGTCCGAAACGCTTTACGTCGGTGGCCACCTCGTCGAATGTCATTCAGTGCAAATATGTGGGCGATCTGCTCTCCAAACTCAACTGTGTGGATAAAGATACGGCGGTGGTGCTGACCGATGAGAAGATGCTCACCCCGATGCTCTACGCCCTGCCCGAGCGGATGGATGTCAATGTGACGATGGGTTACCCGATGCAACAGACCCCTGCCTATACGCTCATCGAACGGCTGCTCTCGTTGCAGGCCAATCGACGGATGAAGGAGGGCGTCGAGCACTTCTACCACGCCGATGTGACGGGGCTTTTGTCGCACCCCTACGTCTTGGAGTACGATGCCGCTGCGGCCAATGCGCTGCGCAAGGAGATTGTCGAGAATTATTATGTGACCCTCTCGGCTGAACAGTTGGCCAAGAATCCGTTGCTGACGCTCATTGCCCGTGCCGCCACCACCTGGCAAATGCAGGCCGAGTGGATGACCGAGGTGGTGGTTGAATTGATGGGTCGCAGCGAAAGAATGACCCAAGAGGTGTTGCGCACGGAGTATCTGCGCATCCTTGTCGAGGAGTTGCACAAGCTATCTAACTCGCTGAGCGAGTGCGATGTGGAACTGACGTGCGATGTCTATGCTTCGTTGGTGCGTCGTCACTTGCAGAGCCTGCGCATCCCCTACAAGGGCGAGCCGTTGCGAGGCGTGCAGGTGATGGGTATTCTGGAGACCCGCAGCCTCGACTTCAAAAATGTGATTCTGCTCTCGATGACCGACGACAACTTTCCGGGTACGGACCACAGCCAATCGTCGTTTATCCCGCCCGTGTTGCGTCAGGGCTTTGATTTGCCCACCCCCGAACACCACGAGGGTGTCTATGCCTACTACTTCTACCGTCTGATTCAGCGTGCCGAGCAGGTGTGGATGGTCTATTGCTCGCGTGCCGACGACAAATCGACCGGTGAGCCGAGCCGCTACATCCGCCAAATCGACTTTGAAAGCCCCTTTAAGTTGCAGAAGGAGCAGGTGGGTGTCGATGTGCGCCTGGATGAGCCGCAACCCATTGTCATCGAGAAGGATGAGGCGATTATGGCCAAACTTAACCGCTACATCGACCCCGACGATGACTCGCACTGCCTTTCGCCTTCGTCGCTGATGCCCTTCTTTGCCTGCCCGTTGCAATTCTACTTTAAGAAGGTGGCGGGACTGCGTGAGGACGATGAGTTGGAGGAGTTGGTGGATAACCGCATCTTCGGCCTGATTTTCCATCGTGCGGCCGAGACACTCTACGCACCGTTGAAGGGGGTGTTGCACCCCAAGGAGCAGTTGGAGCGGCTGCTCAACAACGAGCAACTGTTGATGCGCACCCTCGATGAGGCGATTGCCGAGGTGCATTTGCACCGCACGGGGGTCCCCGCTACGGCCTATTCGGGCGATCTGTTGTTGGTGCGCAGTATTCTGTTGAGCTACCTGAAGCAGACGTTGGCCTACGATGCCTCCCATCCGGAGTTCTATGTCGAGAATTGCGAGGAGGAGATCTCCTACGACTTCCCCTTCGAGGTGTGTGGCGAGGAGCGAAAACTCCACTTCAAAGGCATTATCGACCGTTTCGACAAACTCGACGAAGGGTGCTGGCGCATCCTGGACTATAAGACGGGCAAGCAGAAAAACAAATTCAAGGATGTCGAAGAGCTCTTTCTGTCGGAGAAGATGGACGACACCCATTACATCACCCAGACGATGCTCTACTCGATGATGTTACGTCGAAAGACGGGAATCGATGTGCGCCCTGCCCTCTACTATGTGCGTCATTTGAGCAGTGCCGATGCGACGACCTACTTGGAGTGTACGGGTAAAAACAACCCCCTTAAGGGTATCCATCCCTATTCGGCCTATGCCGATGATTTTGAGGCGATTTTGCGGGTTAAGCTGGCCGAGTTGTTCGATAAGAATGTGCCCTTCCGCCAGTGCGAGGATGAGCAGACCTGCCTCTATTGCGACTTCAAGACCCTGTGTCGTCGCTACCCGCCTAAAAAGTTCTAAAATCGACCTTGAAATAGGGGGCACCGCTCGCCTCGGCAGCGGCCAATCCGACCTTCGAGTCCTCGAAGATGAGGCACTCCCGAGGGGTGCACCCCTCTCGACGCATCACCTCCAGAAAGCAGTCGGGGGCAGGTTTCGGATGCTCGATTTCCAACCCCGAGAAGATGCCGTCGATTCCCTCGTGCAACCCCAGGTGGGCCATCGCATTGTCGATGTTGGCTCGGCTGCCCGTCGAGACAATCCACACACGGCCTCCCTGCCGACGAAACGATTGGCAGAAATCCCACAACGGTTGGTTTAATCGAAGCGACGAAAAGTAGGAGGGGTAGAGTTCGATTTTACGCAGTCGCAACCGCTCCCGCTCGGCGGGATCGGTGATGCCCATTTGTTGCATAAACTCGTTGCAACGCATTCCAAACCAATTCTTTAGATACTCCTCACGATTGATCCGTATGCCCACCTCCGCCAGGGTGGCGATGTAGGCGTCGGCATTGGCATAGCGTGTATCGACCAACGTGCCGTCGAAGTCGAGCAGGATAAGACGAATGGCCATTTCGGGGGCTTTTTTTGTAGGTTAATCGAAGGCTTGCATACCTGATTGGGCGATGCGCATCAGACGCTGGTACTCGGTCGGGTTGAGCTCCATAAAGAAGTAGTGAATCGGATCGACACGCATTCCGCCGAGGCGCACTTCGTAGTGGAGGTGGGGGGCCAACGATAGACCCGTGTCACCCGACAGGGCGATGATGTCGCCACGACGCACCTGCTGGCCCTTGCGGACCGAGATTTTCGAGAGGTGGCTGTACGAGGTTTCGTAACCGCTGCCGTGGTCGATGACCACCGTCTGACCCGAGGTAGAGTTGCGCAGTTTGACCTCCTTGACTATGCCGTCGGCCGTTGCAAAGACACGTGACCCCTCGGGGATGGCATAATCCACCCCCTGGTGCGATTGCAGCGTCTTGTAGAAGGGGTGAATACGCATTCCGTAGGAGGTGGTCAGCAGGGTGAGCTGCTGATTATTAACAGGCTGAATGGCAGGGATATGGTCGCAGTTTTCACCTGCCCAACGGATGCGGTCGTTCAAGGTGTGGTAGCTTTCGTTGAGGGCCTCCAGTCGCTCCTCCATTTGGCGGGTGCGCTGCTCCAATTCCCGCTTCAGGTGGCGGTTCGATTGGCTGAACATCGCCTCGTAGGTGGCGTTGCGCTGTCGCTCATACTCCGAATCGAAATCGTAGGGGTCCGACTCGAAGAGCGAATGGAAGATGGCACGATCACGCTCCGAGAGGTTTTCGAGGACCCGCATCAGGCTGTCGTAGCGTCCCTCCAACGAGACATACTCCTGCTTCAGACGGTCGGTGCGGTGTTTGAGGGCATACTCCATCGGCGTATCGAAGAAGATCGAGAAGGCCAGGTAGTAGAGGATGACCGCTCCCAATCCGCCCAAGAGCGAGATGACAAGACGCAGAATCTGCTGTTTGCGACTCCGTCTCGGTTTGGGGTTTATGTTACGCTTTGTGGCCATCGTTACAGGGTTTCGTATTTGGTTTCACGCATACGCTCCATCAACTCCTCGTACTCCTGCTCCGAAAGGTCTCGGTTGAAGTAGTTTACGGGGTTCACGGGGCGGTTTTTGTAGAGCACCTCGTAGTGGAGGTGGGTCGAGGTCGAGCGGCCCGAATTGCCTGCCAGACCGATGGTGTCGCCACGCTGAATGGTGTCGCCCCGCTCCACCAACACCTTGTCGAGGTGGGCATAGCGGGTCTTGTAACCAAAGCCGTGGTTGAGCAGCACTTGACGGCCGTAACCGCCGTTGTAGCCACTTGTGGAGGCTATCTCGACCACCGCATCGCCGGTGGCATAGATGGGCGTTCCACGGTCGCATCCGAAATCGACCCCCTTGTGGGGCTGAATGCGGTGGAGAATGGGGTGGTAGCGGCGCAGGTTGAAGGCACCGATGTGGTTGCCGTGCAGGGCCGAACGGTCGATGGGCCAGATGGCGGGGATGGCGTTGGTCATCCGGGCCTTGTCTTGCGAGAGGGCCTGCAACTCGTCAAACGAGACACTCTCCCGATAGAGGTTGCGGGCCAGGGCATCGAGCTGTTTCCAGGTGGGAATCATCAGCGAAGCGTAGGGGTCATCGACCATCGAGGCATACTTCTCGGCGGGGTACTCGGTGTAGATGCCGCCGAGCGAGAGACTGTCGCTCGAGAAGAGGGCACGATAGACATTGTCGTCACGGTGGCGAATCTCCTCGACCTGCTTCGAGGCGGCACGGATGCGCTCCTGCAGGATGCGGTACTTGATGACCATATCGCGATTCTCACGGTGGATGCGATACATCTTGGGGGTGAGGAAGAGGTGCGAGAAGAGGACATTCACGAGCGACACGAGGATAAACCCAATCAGGATTTTGCGCAGCAGACGGTAGGCACGCAGACGCAACGGGGCACCCTTCGGGCGGTGCTCGACGGGGAGTTGCTGCTGCGGGGTCTGCTCTTTTTTCGTCATTGGGTAAAAATTCGCTGTTTTTATGGTGCAAATTTAGCGTAAAATGTGTAATTTTGCAACCCGAAATGTCGCGCGTGCTTGTGCGCGATGCTTTTAACAACGCAAAATCGTTAAAATTTAGTATCTATATGCAGTCAAAAGAGATTCGTCAAGCCTTTTTGGATTTCTTTCAGTCCAAGCAACACGCCATCGTGCCGTCGGCTCCGATGGTCGTCAAGGGCGACCCGACGCTGATGTTTACCAACGCCGGTATGAACCAGTTTAAGGATATCTTCCTGGGCAATGCCCCCCGCAAATATCCCCGTGCGGCCGATACGCAGAAGTGTCTGCGTGTGTCGGGTAAGCACAACGACTTGGAGGAGGTGGGTCACGATACCTACCACCACACGATGTTCGAGATGCTCGGCAACTGGTCCTATGGCGACTACTTCAAGAAGGAGGCCATCGAGTGGGCGTGGGAGCTGCTGCACGACATCTATAAGCTGCCTGCCGAGCGTATGTATGCCACCGTGTTTGAGGGCTCGGACGAGGATGGTGTTCCCTTCGATCAGGAGGCTTACGACTACTGGTTGCAGTTCCTGCCTACGGACCACATCATTCGTGGTAACAAGCACGACAACTTCTGGGAGATGGGCGAGACGGGTCCCTGCGGTCCCTGCTCGGAGATCCACTTCGACCTGCGCGACGAGGCCGAAATTGCCGCAAAGCCCGGTCGTGAGATGGTCAATATGGGTCATCCCCAGGTCATCGAGATTTGGAACCTCGTATTTATGCAGTTCAACCGCAAGGCCAACGGCTCGTTGGAGGAGCTGCCGGCACGCAACGTCGATACGGGTATGGGCTTCGAGCGTCTCTGTATGGTGATGCAGGGCAAGAAGTCGAACTACGATACGGATGTCTTCCAGCCCACCATTCAGCGCATCGCCGAGATGTCGGGCAAGGCCTATGGCGTGGATGAGAAGTGCGACGTGGCTATGCGTGTAATTGCCGACCACCTGCGTGCCATTTCGTTCTCGATTGCCGATGGTCAGCTGCCTTCGAACGTGAAGGCCGGTTATGTGATTCGCCGCATCCTGCGTCGTGCCGTGCGTTACGGCTATACCTACCTGGGTTTCAACGAGCCGATGCTCTGCAAGCTGGTGCCGGTGCTGGTGGCCCAGATGGGTGAGCAGTTCCCCGAATTGAAGGCCCAGCAGACCCTCATCGAGAAGGTGATTGAGGAGGAGGAGGCTTCGTTCCTGCGTACGCTGGCTACGGGTATCAACCTCTTGGATGGTGTGATTGCCCGTACCAAGAGCGAGGGCAAGGAGCTTATTTCGGGTAAGGATGCCTTTGTGTTGTACGACACCTTCGGCTTCCCCATCGACCTGACGGAGCTGATTGCCCGTGAGCAGGGCGTAGGGGTCGATTTGGCTGCCTTCGAGGCCGAGTTGGCCGCCCAGAAGGCCCGTTCGCGCAACGCCGCTGCCGTCGATACCGACGACTGGGTGGAGCTCTTCCCCCTGCCGCAGAGCGAGTTTACGGGTTACGACCACCTCACCGAGGAGATCAAAATTGCCCGCTATCGTCGTGTGACCTCGAAGGGCAAGACGACCTATCAGCTCGTATTCGACAAGACCCCCTTCTATGGCAATTCGGGTGGTCAGGTTGGCGATACGGGTGTTATTGAGCGTGCCAACGAGCGCATCAAGATTGTGGCCACCGAGAAGGAGAACGGCCTGATTATCCATATTGTCAATGAGTTGCCCGAGAACCCCGAGGCTGTGTTTACGGCCAAGGTCGATGTTGCGGAGCGTCAGAAGGCTGCCAACAACCACTCGGCTACCCACCTTATGCACGAGGCACTGCGCACGGTGCTGGGTACGCACGTCGAGCAGAAGGGCTCGCTCGTGACGCCCCAGTCGTTGCGTTTCGACTTCTCGCACTTCCAGAAGGTGACCCCCGAGGAGCTGCGTGAGGTGGAGCGTCTGGTAAACCGTACGATTCGTGCCAACCATCCGCTCGTCGAGAACCGCGAGGCTACGAAGGAGGAGGCCGAGGCGGCAGGTGCAATGATGCTCTTCGGCGAGAAGTATGGTGACAAGGTGCGTATGGTTAAGTTTGGCTCGTCGGTGGAGTTGTGCGGTGGTACGCACACCTCGGCTACGGGTACGATTGGTCTGTTCAAGATTATCTCGGAGGGTGCCATTTCGGCCGGTGTACGCCGTATCGAGGCGGTGACGGGCGAGCGTGCCGAGGAGATGCTCTACGCCGTGGAGGATACGATGACGTCGCTCTCGGAGTCGCTGCACAACTCGCAGGTGATGGTGGCCGTCAAGAAGATGATCGAGAGCAACGAGGCCCTCTCGAAGGAGGTCGAGGAGCTGCGCAAGGAGCAGATCTCGCAGGTGGCCGACCGCTTCTTCTCGAAGTTGGAGGAGAAGAATGGTATGCAGCTGGTGGCTGCCGTGCTGCCTCGTCGTGCCGCCTTTGTGAAGGATTTGGCCTACAATTTGCGCAGCCGCTCGTCGAAGCTCGTCTTCGTGGTGGGTGTCGTAAACGACGGCAAGCCGACCCTGACCATTATGCTGGGCGACGAGATTACGGCCCAGGGCGTCAATGCAGGTGCTGTGGTGCGTGAGGCTGCCAAGCTGATGCAGGGCGGCGGTGGCGGTCAGGCCTTCTTTGCTACGGCGGGTGGTAAGAATCCCGACGGGTTGCAGGCGGCCATCGACAAGGCTGTCGAGCTGATTTCGGCACAGGTGAAGTAAGTAACGAAACAAGATAGAACAATGGCAAACAAAGTATTATTGATGATTCTGGATGGCTGGGGTAACGGCCATCACGATAAGGCGGATGTCATTTCGACCGTACATCCCGACTATATCTCGAAGATGACCGAGAGCTATCCCCACGCCGAGTTGCGCACGGATGGCGAGAATGTTGGTCTGCCGGAGGGGCAGATGGGTAACTCGGAGGTGGGTCACCTCAATATCGGTGCCGGCCGTGTGGTTTATCAGGACCTGGTGAAGATCAACCG
>CALAQA010000225.1:0-1062 GCA_937889065.1 uncultured Alistipes sp. | reverse complement strand
CTTGGTTTAGATAGGCGGCGCCGAGGCAATGGCCTAAACTTCGTTTAGATAAAGGAGGTCGAATGGGGCAACGTGAATAAATTCACAGCCCCATTCGGTCTCCTTTTTTTTACAAATAAATTTGGCATTGCGCTCCTCTTGCACTATCTTTGCTCCCAACTATGCAATTCATCGAACGATTTATCCTCTCATACGGTCCCGCCGCCCTCGTTTTGGTCGGCGTCGTCGTGCTGTTTTTTATCATTCAGCTCATCCAATATGCCCGCCTGGCCACCCTGGTGGGCTACCGCAACAGCGACCGCCGACAGGGGCGTGACAGCTACCCCTCGGTCTCGGTCATCATCCCCTTGTTCAACGAAGATTACGGCTTCGTCGAGGAGCGTCTGCCGCTCTTCCTGCAACAAAACTACAAGAACGACAAAGGGGTCGATGTCCCCTTCGAGGTGGTGGTGGTCTATGTGGGATTGAGCAGCGATTTCCACGAAGACCTGCTGCGCATCCGTGAACATTATCACCATCTGATTATCAGCCGTATCCATTTCGACCCCCGCCGTCCCATCTCCCGCAAGATGGCCCTGAACATCGGCATCAAATCGGCCCAATACGAGTGTATGCTCTTCTCCTCGACCGACGCCATCCCCACCTCCGACAACTGGCTCAACGTCGTAGCACGAGGTTTCGAGCGTGGCAACGTGGTGCTCTCGTACTGCGGTCTGGAGGAGTTGCCCGGGTTGATGAACACCCTGATGCGTACGGGGCGTATGATGCACAGCGCCGAATGGCTCTCGCGTGCCGCCTCGGGAAAACCCTATCGTGGTACGCTCCACAACTTCGGATTTACCAAGAAACTCTATTTTCACCCCCGTGTCAAGGGCTTCAACCAGCTCGGTATGAACATCGGCGAGGACGACCTCTTCCTGGAGCGCATCGCCAGCCGCAAAAACACCAGCCTCGTCCTGACCCCCCGAGCCACCATCCGCCAAAAGGTGTGGGGCGGATTGTCGTGGTGGATCTCGGAGCGTCGTTACTACGGCTCGGCTGCCCCCTTCTACCCCTCGGGGG
>CALAQA010000224.1:0-3293 GCA_937889065.1 uncultured Alistipes sp. | reverse complement strand
GACCACAATGACCGAGTTGCCCGCATCACGCAGGTTTTTCAGCGAACGAATCAGGCGTTGGTTATCACGCTGATGCAGACCAATCGACGGCTCGTCCAAGATATAGAGCACATTGACCAACTTCGAGCCAATCTGCGTAGCGAGGCGGATACGTTGGCTCTCACCGCCCGAAAGGGTGCGTGAAGCACGATCGAGCGAAAGGTAACCCAACCCCACATCGACCAAGAAGCGCAGGCGTTCACGAATCTCTTTGACAATCTCACGAGCAATGAGTTGCTCTTTCTTGTCGAGGTGGCTCTCGATGGAGGCCATCCAGGTCGAGAACTCCAAAATCGACATCGCCGACAATTGGGCAATGTTCTTATCGCCAATGCGGAATTGCAGTGCCTCTTTCTTGAGGCGTGACCCGCCGCAGGCCGAACATTTCTGATAGACCAAGAACTGCCCACGCCACTTCTGTCCCTTCTTCGAGTCCTCCTCTTCGAGGCGTTCGATAAGGCCCGTGACCCCCTCCCAGACGAGGTATTGCGCTCCCCCTGCCGAGGCGGTGTAGTGGTTCAAGTCGATGGTCAGCGGCTCCGAATCGCCATACAAAACGGCCTTCAAGGCACGTTCCGAAAGGGTCTCGATGGGGTCTTCCAACGTGAAATCGTAGCGATGGCCCAGCATCTCGAGCATCGCAAAGGTGATGTTGTTGCGCCACTTGCCGAGCGGCTCGATGGCTCCATCCTTGAGCGAGCGGCCCATATCGGGGATAATCTTCTCGATGTCGAAGACCGCCTCTTCGCCCAAACCGTTGCAGTGGGGACACGCCCCTTTTGGCGAGTTGAACGAGAAGGTGTGAGGAGCGGGGTCCTCGAAGGCCACACCCGTCGTGGGACACATCAGGTGGCGGGAGTAGAAGCGTTGCCCCTCGGTATCGTAGTCATAGACGGCCATCGTACCCTTGCCCTGGCGCATCGCCTCACGCAACGAGGTCATCAGTCGTTCGCGTGACTCCTCGCTTACACGCAGGCGATCGACCACCAAATCGATGGTGTGGATTTTGTAGCGGTCGAGCCGCATACCGGGCTGAAACTCACGAATCTCGCCGTCGATGCGGGCATAGAGGTAGCCCTTTTTCGAGAGGGTCTCGAAGAGTTCGCGGTAGTGGCCTTTGCGCCCCTGCACAATGGGCGAGAGGAGGGCAATGCGGCGGTTGGGGAAGTTTTCGTAGATCAGTTCCACGATGCGCTCGTCCGAGTAGTGGACCATCCGTTCGCCCGTCAGGGGCGAGTAGGCCCGAGCGGCACGGGCAAACAAGAGGCGCAGAAAGTCGTTAATCTCGGTCACGGTGCCGACCGTCGAGCGGGGATTCTTGTTGGTGGTCTTCTGTTCGATGGCCACCACCGGGCTCAAACCGGTGATTTTATCGACATCGGGACGCTCCATCGACCCCACAAAGTGGCGGGCATAGGCCGACAAGGTCTCCATATAGCGACGCTGACCCTCGGCATAGATGGTATCAAAGGCCAGCGACGACTTGCCCGATCCCGACAATCCCGTAACCACAACCAGCTGATTGCGCGGAATCTCGACATCGACATTCTTCAAATTATGTACGCGGGCACCGAGCACCCGAATCTTATCATCTTCCATCTTCGTTCGTTTTTTACTTGGTACGCAGGTTGGGCAGGCGGCGCATCGGTCGATAGCCCTCAGCCGTTCGTTCCCAACCTTGCAACTTCACGCCATTGGTCAGTATCACATAACGTGCCCCAACAACCGCATTGTAGCGCATCGCCTGATTACGCACCGAGGAGTCGAGTTCGACCGTCGGCTCCTTACATTCGGCCAGCAACAAAGGTTGTCCCTGCGTATCGCAAACCACCACATCGGCACGTTGCGGCTGACCATTGACACAGACCGCATACTCCTGACAGACAGAGTGTAACGGCACTCCGCACTCTCGCGTCAGATAGGCTATCAGATGGCGACGCACCCACTCCTCGGGCGTCAGCACAAGCCACTTACCTCGGAGTGAATCCCAAAACTGCACCTCGGTTGCAGTACGCTTGCAACGCAAAGTAATTTTGGGCATATTGAGTTTCGGTAGTTTTGTCATAGAAGTTTTGCGAAAAAAGTCTATCGTTTTTGGAGCGTCGAGTCGGCAATTACCTCATAGTGAAACATTTGTGACGATAAGAAAAATTCACTTTTTTCTAAAAAAAATAGATAGAAAGGGGATAATCTGTACAAAATTTGATTATCTTTGCACAGATAAAAGCATCACAAAAGTATGGACGATGGCAGTAAACACAAAAATAATCGCCGTATCGTATCTCAATACGATACCGTTCATCTATGGACTTCGACACCACGCTAATCTTGGTGCCGAACTACTGCTTGCACCCCCAGCCGATTGTTATCAGAAATTTGTCGATGGCGAAGCCGATGTTGCGCTTGTGCCTGCTGCGATGGTGCCGTCACTTGGC
Organism: uncultured Alistipes sp.; assembly: GCA_937889065.1. Lineage (GTDB taxonomy): Bacteria > Bacteroidota > Bacteroidia > Bacteroidales > Rikenellaceae > Alistipes. The sequence continues at coordinate 819 of CALAQA010000224.1, read as the reverse complement.
GATGCCGAGATAATTACCGACTACTGCATTGGCGCTCTCGACAAGGTGCGTACCGTAGTGGTTATGAGTAACACCCCTATCGACAAGGTGCGCCGAATCTATCTCGACGCTCATTCCAAGACATCAGTACAACTCTGTGGCTACCTCGCCAAGAAACTCTGGCACATCGAGCCTGAGTGGATTGCGATGGCTAATTATGAGGTACTTAACCACGCCGAGGAGGGTGATGCCTTCTTGCTTATTGGCGACAAGGTGTTCGACAACGAGGGTAAATTTGCCTACACCTACGACCTCGCCGAGGAGTGGAATAAGGCCACAAAGTTGCCATTTGCGTTCGCTGTGTGGGTGGCTCGCAAGGGTGTGGCGTACGAGGTGCGCGACGAGTTGCAGGCGGCATTCACATTTGGTGTGGAGCATATCTACGAGGCTATCCTCGAGAGCGACTACGCAGATAGAGAGTACGCCTACGAGTATCTTACAAGCAATATCGACTTTTTGTTCGACATACAAAAACACAATGCCCTTAAAAAATTCTGGGACTACGGCCTGAAGGTTACACCGAAGGTCAATCCCGGTTGAAGGTAATCTGTTGTGTTCGGGCTCTTGATAAAACTTCTACCGAACACGCCACGCATTAAAATCGAAGTTAAACCTATGAAACCGACGGTTTCTTAAAATGGAAAAGAGATGATTACTGTCTACTTGAAGCAATACAACAAGATTATCCGCAATGCCGACACCGAACTCTTCGACGACCTCGGCTACGACGATATTCTCTGGATTGATATGGTACAGCCTACAATCAAGGAGCAGAAGGCT
>CALAQA010000223.1:0-9598 GCA_937889065.1 uncultured Alistipes sp. | reverse complement strand
AGCCCCTGCCTAAGGCGGGGGTTTGGGGGTGGGTAAAATCTATATATGACGCCGAAGGCGGCACATACGGCCAAGATTAGAGATAAAAGTGTAAATTAATACGATTTGGATGATATGAAAGTTCTTGTTATAGGGTCCGGTGGTCGAGAGCATGCCATTGTCGATGCTTTGACCCGTTCGCCGCAGGTTGAGAAGATCTTTGCTGCCCCGGGTAATGTCGGTATGGCCGCCCAGGCCGAGTGTGTGGCTATCCGCGAGACGGAGATCGAGAAGCTCGCCGCCTTTGCCAAGGAAAATGGGGTGGAGCTGACCGTCGTAGGTCCCGAGGTGGCGTTGGCTGCCGGTGTGGCCGACTGCTTCAAGGCGCAGGGTCTGCGCATCTTCGGCCCCTCGAAGGCGGCTGCCCGCATCGAGTCGAGTAAGGAGTTTGCCAAGGAGCTCATGGCCAAGTACAACATCCCGACGGCCGGTTTCAAGGCCTTCACGGAGTATGCCGAGGCCAAGGCCTATGTCGAGAGCCGTCCGCTGCCTGCCGTACTGAAATACGACGGTTTGGCGGCAGGTAAGGGCGTGGTGATCGCCCAGACGATGGAGGAGGCCGACGAGGCACTGAAGGATATGTTGCTTGATACGAAGTTCGGTCAGGGCAAGGTCGTGGTGGAGGATTTCCTGACCGGCCCCGAGTTCTCGTTTATGTGCTTCGTGTCGGGCGAGAAGGTGTGGCCGATGCAACTGGCCCAGGACCACAAGCGTGCCTACGATGGCGACAAGGGTCCTAACACGGGCGGTATGGGTGCCTACTCGCCGCTCCCCTTCATTACCCCCGAGGATGAGGAGTTTGCCTTGAATCACATCTTGAAGCCCGTCGCTCAGGCGATGGTCAAGGAGGGGTGCCCCTTCGAGGGTGTGCTCTATGGTGGTCTGATGAAGACCCCCGAGGGTGTGAAGGTCATCGAGTTCAATGCCCGCTTTGGCGACCCCGAGACCGAGGTGGTGCTGCCTCGCCTGAAGAGCGACATTGTCAATATCTTCTGCGCTGTGGCCGACCACACCGACACCGAGTTGGAGTGGCACGACTTTGCGACGCTGGGTATCGTATTGGCCTCGAAGGGCTACCCGGGCGACTATCAGAAGGGCGTCGAGATTGGCGGCCTGGAGTCGGTCGAGGGCACGGTGTACCACATGGGTACGAAGGCCGAGGGCGAAAAAATTCTGACCAACGGCGGCCGTGTGCTCTTTGTGGTGGGCAAGGGTGCCACGCTGGATGAGGCCCGTCAGGCGGCATTGAAGGATGTCGAGCGCATTGCGTGTGACAACCTCTTCCATCGCACCGATATCGGCCACTATGTGTTTGATAAATAAAACGGTAACGATATGATTGTCAGTGGTAAAGAGCTGTCGGCCAAGATGAAGGCTGCAATGGCCGAAGAGGTGCGTACCTTCCCCGAGAAGTATGGTCGTGTGCCCCATCTGGCTGTGATTTTGGTGGGCGATAACCCCGCCAGCGTGTCGTATGTGACGGGCAAGGCGAAGGCCTCGGCCGAGGTGGGCATCAAGAACTCGACGATTCGTCGTGAGGCCTCCATCTCGGAGGAGGAGCTGTTGGCCTTAATTGCCGAGCTGAATGCCGACGAGGAGGTGGATGGCATTCTGGTGCAGCTGCCCCTGCCGAAGCATATCTCGGAGGACAAGGTGATTGCCGCCATCGATGTCAGAAAGGATGTGGATGGTTTCCACCCCGCCAATGTGGCTGCCCTGTGGCAGAAGCAGCCCTGCACGCTCCCCTGCACCCCGAAGGGCATCATCCGTATGTTGGAGGTGGCCGGTGTCGAGATGGCGGGCAAGGAGGCGGTGGTGATTGGCCGTTCGAACATTGTGGGTCTTCCCGTGTCGAAGCTCCTGTTGGATAAGAATGCTACGGTAACCATTGCCCACAGCCGCACGAAGAACCTTGCGGAGGTGACCCGTCGTGCCGAGATTTTGGTGGTGGCCATTGGTCGCCCGAAGTTCGTTACGGCCGATATGGTGTCGGAGGGCACCGTTGTTATCGATGTGGGTGTGAATCGTGATCCCGAGACGGGCAAGCTCTGTGGCGATGTCGATTTCGCTGCCATCGAGCCGAAAGCTTCGGTTATCACCCCCGTTCCCGGAGGTGTAGGGCCGATGACGATTACGTGTTTGATGGAGAATACGATCGAGTGCTTCTTAGCAAAATTTGTCTAACGGGCGATTTTGTTGTTACGCTTGCCGGCGAAAATGCTCACATACGTCAAGTATGCTCCGCTTTTCGCCACTGCGCAAGCCTAAAAATCGCCTCGTTATACACAATTTTGCGGTTGTAATAAAAATCCCCGTGGTCACACAAGACTGCGGGGATTTTGTTTGCCTAAAAATAGCTCGCCCTAGCGACTTTTGGTGTGCTAATTTTGAATTCTAAATTCTACATTTTCCAGTTGGTATTTCTTTTGCAGGGCGCAAATGTAAATACCAACGCTTATGGCAAACCTGTTTTTGGATGCGGTGGCCGCGAGGCGCACCTGCTATGATTTGGATGGCGATATTCCCATCCCCGAATCGCACATCGAGCAGATGATTGACCACCTGCTCCTCACCGTTCCCTCGGCTTTCAATGGCCAGACAACCCGCATTGTGCTGCTGCTCGGGACGCACCACTACACCCTGTGGCGCATCGTCAAGGAGTCGCTCAAACCCCTCCTTTCGGAGGAGCAGTTCGTGACGACAGCTCGTAAAATCGACAGCTCCTTTGCAGCAGGTTTCGGTACGGTGCTCTTCTTCGAGGATTGGCGTGTGGTGGAGGCGCAGAAGGCCCGCTATCCCCTCTATGCCGATAAGATGGAGGATTTTACCTCCCAATCCTCGGCCATGCACCAATTCGCCCTCTGGACGGCTCTTGCCGATGAGGGCATCGGGGCCTCGTTGCAACATTACAACCCCTTAATCGACGACCGCGTGCGAGCGCATTGGAACATCGACCCCGACTGGCGATTGGTGGCTCAAATGCCCTTCGGAATACCTCTCTCCGCGCCCGACGAGAAGGTGCAGCATACGCCCCTTGCAGCGCGAAGAATCTTTTTTAGAGAATGAGCGAATTTGTAAAGCGAGGGAGGTGGTTGAACCTCCCTCGATGTGTGTTAAATCGTCTTGGGCTTTTGAATAAGCCGTACAATAAGCGAAACAAGATAGACGATGCACCCCCAAATAGGAGCGATGAGTGCTACTTTGATACCTCCGCTAATCAAGGAAGGTGATACATCGCCCGCTTGCTGTATGACTCCCGAGGCAGCGTGCATTCCCACTATGAAGGAGAGAACGCCAATAACCACCGCAATTTGCCCAAACTCTTTGACATGCGAAGGCATTTTCCAAGCTGCCAGGAAAATGGCTACCAGGCAAAGTGTAATGAGGGACATCCATCCGTAGCCACCGGCGAGATAGAGGTCGTATGCCTGTCTATAGAGCGGGATTCGCCGTTCGTAATGGGTGGTTACCTTAACCGTTCCGTCGGGCATACGAAATGTGCCGATACTTGCTACTTTCCACTCCTTTTCCCAATTCAAAGGCAAATCGGCTGGTACGGTCAGATAAATCGTGTCGGGCTTATCCGAGGCTTGAGGTGTGAGGCCATTTTGTGCGTAGAGTTGGCTGCTCCCCATAAAAAGCGTACATAGAAGAATAAGAATAATCTTTTTCATAGTTTCGTTTCTTTTGGTTTTACAATTCGTGTTGGGAATTCCGCTACTGCAAAGATAGGGTGTAAGGGGGCGTTTTTGCAAGGTCGAAACCCCTGATTGGGGCGTTAAAACCCCCAAGTCGCCCGTTGGGGCTTTTGTCGAAAGCCTTTTTTCGCTATCTTTGTCCTATGCGAACACTCCTGACGATACTCTATTGGGCACTATGCCTGGTGGTGCTGGCGGCGATTCTTTCGTCGCTCGGCTACCCCTTTGCCGATTCGATGTTCGTGGGGTCGATGTTTCTGCCCGGGTTGTTGATGATTAAATACTTCCTGCCCCAAATCTCCTTTCGTCTGCTCCGACAAGGGGTGCTGAATCTGGTGTGGTTGGCTACGGCTGCCTTGGTGCTGACCTTGTTGCTGCTCTTTGTGGTGAATGCCGAGTTGGAGGTGGGGTTGTTTGGTAATATGAACTTTCCCCCGCTGTTGGGCAACCCGATTTTCGTTCTCTTTGTCTTGGCCGCTTTGGCCCTGCCCGAATGGTTGTTGGATAACTACCTCAAGAAGCAGGAGGCGGCACGCCCCCAAACGGTCGATTTTATCTCCGAACGCAGACATATCACCCTCCCGACAGCGGAGATTCGCTACATCGAGTCGCTCGATAACGAGGTGGTGGTACATACCGCTTCAGGCGAGAAACTCCGCACACGCACCCCGATTTCACGTTGGGAGGCGACCCTCAACGAACTGCACTTTGTCCGCATCCATCGTGCCTATATCGTGCGTCGAGCCCTTGTGCTGCGCTCCTCACGCACCGAGGTCGAGTTGGAGGGGGTGACGCTCCCCGTCTCACGCAAATATGCCGACCGAATCACCGTCGGGAATCTATCATAAAAAAAAGCCGCTTCACGAGGTGTGAAGCGGCTTTTTGTTTGGATCGGGTCGGTTTACAAAGCACCAATCTCGTAGAGTGCGTTGTTTACCTTGCGGGTAGCGTCGGCCGAAGCGGCGAACTTCGCAGCCTCCTCCTTCGTCAGGTCGATCTTCACGATCTTCTCCACACCCTTCTTGCCCAGCACAACGGGAACACCGATGCAGATATCCTCCTGACCATACTCGCCCTCCAGATATACCGAGCAGGGAACTACGGCCTTCGTGTCGTTGATGATGGCATCAACCACCGATGCTCCGGCAGCACCCGGGGCATACCAAGCCGACGTGCCCAAGAGCTTCGTGAGCGTAGCACCACCGACCATCGTAGCGGCCGAAACCTCCTCCAACTTCTTCTTCGAGAGGAACTGCGTAGCGGGAACACCCTTGATCGAGGCCTTCGACAGCAGCGGCAGCATCGTCGTGTCGCCGTGACCGCCGATAACCATACCGTCGATGTCCTGGATACCTACGCCCGAGGCCTTCGACAGGTAGCAACGGAAGCGCGACGAGTCGAGTGCGCCACCCATACCGATGACACGACGCTTCGGCAGACCGGTCGATTTCAGCGTGAGGTAGGTCATCGTATCCATCGGGTTCGAGATGATGACGTAGATGGCCTTGGGCGACCACTTCGAAGCGTTGGCAACCACGCTCTTCACGATGTTGGCGTTGATGCCGATCAGCTCCTCACGGGTCATACCCGGCTTGCGGGGAATACCCGACGTGATGACGATTACATCCGAGTTGGCGGTGGGCTTGTAACCCTCAGCATCGGTAGCCGTAACGCCTACGAGCTTGGTCTTGTAACCGCACGTGGCAGCTGCCTGGAACATATCGAGCATCTTGCCCTCCGACAGACCCTCCTTAATATCTACCAAAACCACCTCGCTGGCGATGCCGCGAGCGGCCAATACATTAGCGCAAGTTGCACCTACGGCACCTGCACCTACAACAGTAACTTTCGACATAGTAAAATGTTGATTTTTTATAAATTATACCTCTTTTTTCTTTGTTTCAAACCCCATTACACACCTAAAGACCATACACCCTGAGGCATACAGTCCGTAGTAGGTTGGTGGGGGAGCCGGGTGTTGTTAGCCAATCAGCTCGGCGTACTGCTCGGGGGTGAGCAGGTCGTCCCACTCGGCGGGATTGCTGACCTTCACCTTGATGATCCAGCCCTCGCCATAGGGATCTTTATTTACCAAAGCGGCGTCGTCCTCGATGGCGCTATTGACCTCGATCACCTCGCCACCCATCGGCAGGAAGGCATCGCTCACGGTCTTCACGGCCTCAATCGAACCAAACACATCGCCTGCGGCGAGCGTCTCATCCAGGGTCGGAACATCGACAAAGACGATGTCGCCCAGCTGGCTCTGTGCAAAATCGGTGATACCGATGGTGGCTACATCACCCTCCAGAAGGCACCATTCGTGGTCGTTCGAGTACTTCAAATTTGCCGGTACGTTGCTCATAATTTGCTTGTTTTGAAATGGTTTCTGTTTTACTTCGCAAAGATAGCTGTTATTTTTTTAACAGCAAAGATTATTCCGCCTTTTTTATCACGAATTCCACCTCTTTGAATTGGTAGCTTTTGCGTAGGCCGTCGGCGTGGCGCAGTTGCAGCGCACCACCCGCCTCGACCCCCTCGATCTCGGCTTCGAATGCAGTGCCGTCGGGGAGGCGGAACAGCTGTGTTTGGTGGATGCGGTACATCGCTTGTCGGTAGTCCTGCTGCAAGGCGTCGGACTGCCCCGTTTCAAGTTGCTTGTAACGTGCCTCGAAAGCGGTTGTGGATCGTTCTACAACCTCCTCACGGTCAAAGGTTTTTCCTCGCTCCAATGCCATCGAGGTGGGGTTGGGAAGCGATGGGTCAAACACCCGCTGATTGACGTTCAGCCCGATGCCGATGAGGGTGCGTCGGAGGTGCATTCCGCCATAGAAATGCTCGATCAGCATCCCGACGATTTTGCGGTCGCCGACATAGATGTCGTTGGTCCATTTGATTGTCGCCTCGATTTGGTAGCTCCGCAGCGTATCGACTAGGGCCAAAGCGGCCGCTTCGGAGAGCAGAAACTGCTCCCGAGCGGGCAGAAATTTCGGCTCGACCAGGAGCGTGAAGGTAAGGTTTTCGCCCTTGTGGCTCAGCCACGTGTGGCCTCGTTGCCCACGTCCTGCGGTCTGCTCCTCGGCCCACAACAGGTCGCCGTGCACAAATTGCTCGTCACGGGCAAGGTCGTTGGTCGAGGTGACCGTATCGAAACGAATAACTTTCAACTCTCAACTTTTAACTTTCAACTCTCAACTTTAACTGATGTTGAACTCGCGGAGCGTGTCGTTGAGCGAGGTCTTCTTGTCGGTCGATTCCTTGCGGCGGCCGATAATCAGGGCGCACGAAACGCTGTACTCGCCGGCGGGGAATTGCTTGCGGTAGCTGCCCGGAACGACCACCGAGCGAGGCGGTACATAACCCTTGTAGGTTACAGGCTCCGAGCCGGTTACGTCGATGATGCGGGTCGAGCCGGTGATGACCGTATTCGAGCCCAGCACCGCCTCACGGCAGACGTGTGCCCCCTCGACCACAATCGAGCGGGAGCCGATGAAGCAGTTGTCCTCGATGATGACGGGTGCCGCCTGCACAGGCTCCAACACGCCGCCGATGCCCACGCCGCCCGAGAGGTGTACGTGCTTGCCAATCTGGGCGCACGAGCCGACCGTAGCCCACGTATCGACCATCGTGCCCGTATCGACATAGGCGCCGATATTGACATACGAAGGCATCAGAATGGCCCCCGGGGCGATGTAGGCACCATAGCGTGCCACCGCCGAAGGCACTACACGCACGCCAAGTTGGTCGTAGTCGTGCTTCAGCTCCATCTTGTCGAACCACTCGATCTCGCCCCCCTGCATCTTGCGCATCGGTTGGATGGGGAAGTAGAGGATGATGGCCTTCTTGACCCACTCGTTCACCTGCCAGAGGCTCTTTTCCAAATCCAGCGGCTCGGCCGTACGCAGTTCGCCCGCATCAACCATACGCACCACCTCGCGGATGGCGGCCTCGGTTGCGGGATCCTTCAGAAGCGTGCGATCCTCCCACGCTGCTTCGATGAGTTGTTGCAGTTGTTTCATATCGTTTTTATGTTTTTCTTTTCACGCTTTCAAAGGTAACTATTTTTTCTTAACTTTGCACCTTGTAATACGGAAAACAATGAAAGTATATAAGTTCGGTGGTGCCTCGGTCAAGAATGCCGACGGTGTCCGCAACCTGCGCACAATTATCGACGACGAGCAGCAGCTCTTCATCATTGTCTCGGCTATGGGTAAGACTACCAACGCCTTGGAGCGTGTCTTTGCCGCTGCCCGCCAGCACGACCCCCAAGCTGCACAGGCCGAGATCGACCAAATTCGTGCCAACCATACCCTCATTATCGAGGAGTTGTGGCACGGCCCCAAGCAACTCGAGCGGGTCGAGGCCCTCTTTGCCGATTTGGAGGCCTTCGTGGCAGCCGATAATTTTGTCGATGCCGATGCCGAGATGTGGTACGACCGCATTGTGGCCTATGGTGAGTTGGTCTCGACGACCATCATCTCCGAGTACCTGAACTATGCCGGTGTCCCCAACACCTGGATCGATATGCGTCAGGCGATGCGTACCGAGCAGCGTCACAAGGATGCCGAGGTCGATTTGGAGGCCTCAACGCCCCTCTTGAAGGCGGCTGTCAGCGGTGCCAAGAACTCGATTTTTGTCGGTCAGGGCTTCATTGGCGGTGCCCCCGATGGTACGACGACGACCCTCGGTCGCGAGGGCTCGGACTACTCGGCGGCCGTAGTGGCTAACATCCTCGATGCCGAGTCGATGGCCGTGTGGAAGGATGTCGATGGTGTGCTCAATGCCGATCCCAAGATCTTCAAGGATGCCGTCAAGATCGATGCGCTGAACTACCTCGACACCATCGAGCTGGCGTACAGCGGTGCGCAGATTATCCACCCCAAGACAATTAAGCCCTTGCAGAACAAGAACATCCCGCTGTATGTTCGTCCCTTTGGCGATAAGTCGAAGCCGGGCACGATGATCTGTGGCGAGGTGGAGCACGCGACGATGCCGATTATGATCTACAAGCGCGATCAGGTGCTGCTGGTAATCCGCTCGAAGGATTTCTCGTTCGTGATGGAGGAGAAGTTTGGCGTGGTGTTCCAGCTGCTGGATCAGTACCGCATAAAGACTCACCTTATCCACAACTCGGCTGTTGATTTGGGTCTGTGCGTAGATTCTTCGTGGCATATCGACGAACTAATCAAGGCTCTGGAAGAGGAGGGCTTTCAGGTCGAGAAGCACGACAATGTAAGCCTGCTCACTATCCGCAACTACACCGACGAGGTATATGCCCGCTACATCAAGGGCCGCCGACATATCGTGCGTCAGGTAAACCCCGAATCGGTGCGTGTAGTGATGCGTGAAGAGGATTTTTCGAAATAGTTCAGTCAGAGTCCTTCATTAAAAAATACTCAAAAAATTTATACACTACCTCGTTTGCTTCCGCATCGGGTTCGTGCAGTTCTCTATTGGACATTCCGACACGTTTCTCATAACCGAGCAGGCGATTTACCTCCACCGAATGATTCAATGCTCGCCATTGCGAGGGTTCATCGCTATATCCTCCCGACACAAAAAATGGTCGCGGAGCCATGAGTGTATGCAATTCGTGCAAATCGTGCCCCATAGACCTCATTTTCTCGTAAGTACCCAACGAGCCCAGATACCACGGCTCCCAATAGTTCACCATCCCACCTTTATCCTCGGCAAAGACAATACCGGGGTCTCCCCACGCAGCACAAGCAAATTTCTCATACAAGCACGATGCGAACATCGCCCACTTACCACCATAGGAGTGTCCAACGACACCTATCTTATCCGACTGCACCATCGGCTCCAACGCCAAAAAGTATTCCGGCACCTTCGACGGCCAGGGCTTC
>CALAQA010000222.1:0-2854 GCA_937889065.1 uncultured Alistipes sp. | reverse complement strand
GAACGACCCGATGGCCTATATGCTCACGCTGCTGATGATGGGCATCATCACCCAGAGCGATCACGCGGGGGTGGGGGCCAACATCTTTGCGATGATCATCCAATTTGTGGTGGGCGGAGCTGCCGGCTACGGCGTGGGACGTGCTGCCGTGTGGGCCATCAACCGCATCAACTTGCAGAACAAATCGCTCTACTCGGTGCTGCTGTTGGCCTTCATCTTCTTCTCGTTCTCGATTACGGACCTGCTGCACGGCAACGGCTACCTGGCCGTCTATGTATCGGGCTTGGTGGTTGGTAATCATCGACTTACCGAGAAACGTACGCTCACCATCTTCTTCGATGGCTTCACGTGGCTGATGCAGATTGTGATGTTTTTGATGCTGGGTCTTCTGGTCAATACCCGCGAACTGATACGCCCCGATGTGTTGGGATTGGGCTGTCTGGTGGGCCTTTTCATCATCTTCGTGGCACGCCCCGTGGCGGTCTTTGTGGCCCTTCTGCCCTTCCGCCAATTCTCGCTCCGTGCCCGCACCTACATCTCGTGGGTCGGACTGCGTGGTGCGGTGCCCATCCTCTTTGCCACCTACCCCCTGATTGAGGGGACTCCCCACGCCGACCTGCTGTTCAACGTGGTCTTCCTTTCGACGATCCTTTCGCTGCTGATGCAGGGCACCAGCGTGAGCCAGATGGCCAACTGGTTGGGGCTGGCCTACACCGAGAAGGAGGCCTCGTTCCGTCTGGCGATGCACGAAGATATTACGTCGGCACTGTCGGAGGTGGAGGTAAACGAGGCGATGCTGAGCTCGGGTCGCACGCTGAAGGAGATTTCGCTGCCCGAGAACACACTGGTAATGATGGTGTTGCGTGACGGCTCGTACTTTGTTCCGCAGGGTAAAGACGAGCTGCGCTTAGGCGATAAGCTGCTCTTCATTTCGGACCGCAGCGAGGAGTTGGAGGAGGCCTATCGTGAGCTGGGCATCGACGAGGTAATGAAACACGACCGATGAAACCCTGGCTTACGGAGCAACTGCTGGGATGGTACGAAGACCATGCCCGCACCCTTCCCTGGCGTGAGACGAGGGAGGGCTACCGCATTTGGTTGTCGGAGATTATCTTGCAACAGACCCGTGTCGAGCAGGGAATGGCCTTCTACCTGCGTTTCGTGGAGCGTTTTCCCACCGTACGAGACCTTGCCGAAGCCTCTGAAGATGAGGTCCTTAAACTATGGCAGGGGTTGGGCTATTACAGCCGTGCCCGCAACCTGCACGCTGCCGCACGTTCGATTGTCGCCCGCCACAACGGGGTTTTTCCTTCGACCTACGACGAGATTCGCTCCTTAAGAGGGGTCGGCCCCTACACTGCTGCCGCCATTGCCTCGTTGGCCTACGACCTGCCGTATGCCGTGGTCGATGGCAACGTCTATCGAGTTTTGGCACGCCTCTTCGACATCGAAACCCCCATCGACACCACCCTCGGGCAACGCACCTTTGCCACTCTGGCTCAAGAACTTATGCCCACCGACAGGGCTGCAGCACACAACCAGGCAATGATGGAGTTCGGGGCGTTGCATTGCACCCCCACATCGCCCCGCTGCGACGCTTGCCCACTCGCTGAACGATGCCAGGCACTCGCCCACCGCACCGTAGCAGAACGCCCCACCAAGCAGGGACGCACCAAAATTCGGGACCGCTACCTGAACTACCTCCACCTGACCGATGGCCGCCGCACGTTGCTGCACCGCCGTTCGGAGGGGGATATCTGGGCGGGGCTGTACGAGTTTCCGCTCATCGAGACCACCTCGCCGTGCGACTTTCTGGAGCTGAGCCAAACGGAGCGTTTCAAAGCACTTCTGGGCAATCGCCCCTACACCGTGCGCAAAACCACCCCGATGGCGACTCATCAGTTAAGCCATCAACGCCTCCACGCCACCTTTTATCTATTGGAGCTGAGCCAGTTACCATCCGCCGAGGGCGTTATCATCGTTCCCCTCGACGAGCTGGATCGTTACGCCATTCCACGCCTCATTGAACGCTACCTGCTGCGATGATTGACCCCGAATTGATTGCCTATATCGAGGGCGAGATTCTGCCCCGCTACGACTCGTTTGATGCAGCACACCGCCGTGACCACGCCGAACAGGTCATCGCCGAGAGCCTGCGCCTGGCACGGCTACACGGATGCGACGAAGGCCTTTGCTACACGATTGCGGCCTACCACGACGTGGGTTTGGTGGGAGGACGTGAGCACCACCATACCCTGTCGGGTGCGATTCTACGGGCTGATAAACGCCTTAAAGCGTGGTTTACGGATGCAGAGATCACTTTGATGGCCGAGGCTGCGGAGGACCACCGAGCCTCGTCGGGCCACGCTCCACGCACGATTTACGGCTGCATCGTGGCCGAGGCTGACCGCACAATCGAGCCGCTCGTGATTCTGCGCCGCACGGTGCAATACGGCCTCACGCACTACCCCGACTACGACCGAGAGGAACATTATCGCCGCTTTGTGGAGCACCTGATAGAAAAATACGCCGAGGGTGGCTACCTGCGCCTCTGGATTGCGGACCCCGACAAGGAGCAGCGTTTAGCCGAGCTCCGTGCCCTGATTTCCGACCGAACAACCCTCCGTACCACCTTCGACAGCCTCTTCGACGAGGAATTAGAAAATAAAGATTAAAAATTAAAAATTGCGGGGTTACATTTTTGTAACCCGCGCTTATAGGTCGCTATAGGTCGTATAGGTCCTATAGGTCGTTATAAGGATTGACCAAAAATCGTTAAACTCCTTAAACTCCTTAAACTCCTTAATTTCCTTAATCTTCCCTATCTATCAGCCCATTAAAAGTTCCCCTCAGT
>CALAQA010000221.1:0-7832 GCA_937889065.1 uncultured Alistipes sp. | reverse complement strand
CTATAGGTCTTTTAAGGTCGTTATGGGTCGCTATGGGGATTAGGTCAGCTCCTTTATAACGACCCATAGGTCTTATAGGTCCCATAGGTCATTATAGGTTGGGTTACAAAAATGTAACCCGGCCTGCAAAGGTGGGGACAATAAGGGAATTAAAGAGATTAAAGAGTTTAAGGATTTTAACGAAACAGGACATTCCCATAGCGACCTTAAACGACCTATCCCCAAAAAAATCTCAAAAAAAAAGTTACTTTCTCGATGCAGTATTTCGCCATTTACTGCATTTATAGAGTAGAGCCAAGAAAAAAATGGCACGACAAACCGTTATCGTTCAACATTTTTTTCTAACTTTGTAGTTAGCAAATTAGACACAGACAAAAACGCCTAAACTATGAAAAAGTACCTTTTAATACTGCTTGCCGCCTTTGCGTTAGTGGCGTGCCACGATGATAAAGAGTTTGATTTTTCGGCAATGACCATTGATGAGGTCGCTTGTACAATGGAAGGACTTGACTGGTTACTTAATCAACCGCAAACAATTGACAACGAGGCACTCCTTGCCGTTCTTAAATCGGGGAAAATACAAATAAAGGGATGGCCGTTTTATTATTACTACTATAATGATGCTTGGCGCCAACCCTATCCCACACTCGGCGACAAACCAATTGGAATGCGCCCCTTGAATATGCATTTCATTGGAGCGAATCAATACAAAGTAACGATAGATAAGCCGGGAATGGAGTGGATGGAGGAAGATGTTTACTATGAGTTCGATTACAATCCACAAACGGCTGTATTAAGAACGTGGCCACTCGACCATCCCAATGAGATGGCAGAGGCGCAGATTGTCTATTGCTACAACGGAGTGGTTATCATTGACGGACTACTTGCAAATCAACGAGCCTACATCACAGAAGCTCAACAAAATCTCAAACGAGGACGTTGGGTGTGTGATATGAAAGTTGAATAGCACAAATAATCACTAACATTATACCATCGACTAATCAAGAATAACACCGATGAAACATCTATTAACACTTTGCGCATTTTTACTTCTGTTTTCCTCTTGCGAGAAGGAGGATAACGACTATTTAGACTCGGCAATTGCCACCAGAGACATCGAAACCATCAATGCGTTGGTCGATTCGTTTGACCCTTCGACGATTAACACCAATCAACTAATCGACGATCTGACGAATGGAACGTTGTATTGCACTTATATTGCAGATTTCACGAAAGGCGAATGGATCTATCACAAGAGCTGGGAAGGGGCAGCCCCCTCCGTCAAATTGATGCTAAATACCGATGAGAGTGCATTCAAGATAGATTGGAATTCGTTGGAACTTGATTGGCATCAAGCTCAAGCAAGTTGGACGTATGATCATCAAAGCAACCAATTGCTAGTGCGTGAAGAATATCAAGACGGAACAGTTGTTTTTAAGTACACTATAGCATATTACAAATCTCCCTATGTGATTATCGATGAGGGGAACAATCGTCTGTTTCGTTATGGTGTGAATCTAAACAAGACTAGTCGAGAAGAGTTTATGAAACTCTATGAAAGTTACCAATAACGGTTAGCGCAACACAACACAGGAGCAGTTTTGTTCCTGTGTTTTTTTGTGGTTGGTAGAGGTGTGAGGGGGGGGGTGATAAGGTCGCTATAAGTCTTTTAAGGTCGTTATGGGTCGCTATAGGAGGAGGGGGTCATTCTGAACGGCAGTGAAGAATCTCTTTGCGAGATAGGGCGACCACCAGAGATATTTCGGTCGTTTCACTCCCTCAATATGACGGGATGGGAGTAATGGGAATTATGGGAGTAATAGGAATAATGTGATTGCCTCTTCGTTATTCCCATCATTCTTATTATTCCTATAACGACCTTAAAAGACCCATTGCGACTTATAGCGACCTATAACGACCTTATCTTCAAAAAAGAATTTTTAATTTTTAATCTTTAATTTTTAATTTCGCATTTTGGGTTTTATATTTGCAGATTGGATGACAATGCAGCAATTCATAGTACCCTTTTTATTGACGCTCGGTGCCGGTTTGGCAACGGGCGTAGGCAGTATTATCGCCTTTGTGGCACGACGCACCAACCATCGGTTGCTCTCGTTTGCGTTGGGCCTGTCGGGCGGTGTGATGGTCTATGTGTCGTTTGTAGAGCTCTTTCCGCAAGGGTTGGAGCTGCTCTCCACGGCGTTGGGAGCCCGGGCCGAGTGGTGGAATCTGGTCGCCTTCTTTGGCGGAATGGCCCTCATCGGAGGCATCGACTACCTGGTCCCGACGACCGAAAATCCCCACGAAGCGCACCACGTCGAGGAGCTGAACGAAAAGCCCAAGCCGAATCGTCTGATGCGGGTGGGGTTGATGTCGGCGTTGGCCATTGCCATCCACAACTTCCCCGAAGGCATTGCCACCTTTACGGCGAGCGTAAACGACCCTACACTGGGTTTGGCCATTGCCGTAGCCGTAGCCATCCACAACATTCCCGAGGGTATTGCCGTGTCGATTCCCCTCTACTACGCCACCGGAAGCCGCAAACGGGCCTTTGTGTGGTCGTTGTTGTCGGGCTTGGCCGAGCCGATTGGGGCGTTGGCCGCTTGGCTCATCCTGGCACCGATGCTCACACCGACCCTGTTGGGGTGTACCCTGACGGCCGTAGCGGGCATTATGGTCTATATCTCGATCGACGAACTGCTGCCCGCCGCACGGGAGTATGGCGAGCCGCACACTGCCATCCTGGGTGTGGTGATTGGTATGGCCGTGATGGCGGTCAGTTTGGTAAGTTTATAACGCTGAAAAACGAATAAATAAACAGATAAAACGATGTTGGATATTTTACTTTTGATTGTGGGTCTGGGCCTGATTTTGGGTGGTGCCAACTACCTGACGGATGGTGCATCAGCTCTGGCGCAGCGACTGCGGATGCCCGATTTTCTGATTGGTCTGACGATTGTGGCAATCGGAACCTCGATGCCCGAAATGGTGGTATCGGTTATGTCTGCCATCAACGGCCAACCCGATATGTCGATTGGCAACGTGGTCGGTTCAAACCTCTTCAACGTGTTGGTAATCTTGGGCGTTTGCGCCGCAATCCGACCCCTCTCATTCTCGAAAAACACGGTTCTACTCGACATTCCGTTCGGCGTAGCTGCCGCCTTCCTATTGATGGTGATGGCACTCGACACGGTGTTTGAGTTCGGCCCCGTGAACACCTTGTCGCGTGTGGATGGTATCATTATGCTCTGCCTCTACATCGGCTTGATGATCTACACGATTCGTGTGGCCGAGCGTCCCGCCAAAGGCGACTCGACCGAGAAACCGATGGCCATTTGGCTGATGGCCGTGATGATTATCGGCGGTCTGTGCGGTCTGATCTTCGGTGGCAACCTCTTCTTGGATAGCGCCACCAACATCGCTCGCTCACTGGGCGTTTCGGAGTCGGTCATCGCCATCACGTTGGTGGCAGGTGGTACGTCGCTGCCCGAGTTGGCCTCGTCGGTCGTGTCGCTCATCAAGGGCAAAGCCGATATGGCATTGGGTAACGTCATCGGCTCGAACATCGCCAACATCCTCTTGATTTTGGGTCTTTCGGCCACCATCACTCCCCTCTCACTGGGTGGCATCACGCCGTTCGATTTGATGATGGTTGTGCTGTCGGCCATGTTGGTTTTCGCCACCTCGATTACCTTCCGTCGCAACCGTCTGGACCGTCCCGAGGGTGTCATTTTCCTGGTGATTTACGCCCTCTACATCTATCGACTTATAGCCTAACCTTAAAACCACGAAATAGATGATTAACACACTGTTATTCGGCAACCTCGGATGGGGCGAAATCCTCATCATTGCGTTGGTTGTAGTGCTGCTCTTCGGCGGCAAGAAGATTCCCGAACTAATGAAGGGTATGGGCAAGGGTGTCCGCAGCTTCAAAGAGGGAATGAAGGGGCTCTCGGACGAGGAACCCACAGACCAAAAGCCCGAGAAATAGCCCGGCACCATGGCGACACCGCACACCGAGACGCAAGCCACCTTTTGGGACCATTTGGAGGTGTTGCGTTGGGCGTTGTTGCGCTCACTGGGGGTGCTCATCGTGGCTGCCATCGGCCTCTTTATGGCGATGCCCACCCTCTTCGAGGAGGTCATTCTGGCCCCCTCACGGGGTGATTTTGCCCTCTATCGGCTGCTCGAATGGCTGGGTGCAACAACCGATGAGTTCCACATCACGCTGCAAAACATCCACGTCGCAGCCCAATTCACCACCCACATTTCCGCTTCGCTTTGGGGGGCATTGCTCATCACGCTCCCCTATCTGAGTATCGAGATTTGGCGCTTCATCCGCCCGGGGCTCTATCCCCACGAGCGGCGGGGCGTCGCTCCGGCACTCGCCATCGGAGCGTTGCTCTTTTTGGCGGGGTGTGTGGTGGGTTACTTTTTGGTCTTTCCGCTCACGTTTCGCTTCCTGGCCACCTATCAACTCAGTGGCGAGATTATGAACCAAATCACCCTCAACTCCTATATGAATAACTTTATGGGGGTCGTTTTGGTGATGGGCGTAGCCTTCGAGCTGCCCATTCTGACGTGGCTCCTGTCACGCATCGGCATTCTGAATCGCACCACCCTCCAAGAGGGGCGTCGCTATGCCGTCGTGGTGCTGCTCGTGTTGTCGGCCCTCATCACTCCGTCGGGTGATCCCTTTACGCTCGGGGTGGTATTTCTGCCCCTGTACCTGCTCTACGAAGTGGGGATTTTGTGCGCTCGTCGGAAATAATCGAAAATAAAGCGAAAAAAAGAGTCGAAAAAGGTTGCAATCTCGCACTTTTTCCTAACTTTGTCTATTCACTTTGTCATCTTACAAACACTCAAACCTTATAAACGCACCATGGAACAACACAACGTGCAGGAGTTACAAGACGTGGTTATTCGCTTTTCGGGCGATTCGGGCGACGGTATGCAGCTCACCGGCACACTCTTTTCCGACACGGCCGCACTGGAGGGTAACAGTATCTCGACCTTCCCCGACTATCCGGCCGAAATTCGCGCCCCGCAGGGTACTGTTGCGGGTGTATCGGGCTTCCAGGTCCACTTTGGCAGCGAGCACGAGCTTAACCCGGGCGACTTCTGCGACGTGCTGATTGCGATGAATCCCGCCGCCTTGAAGGCCAACCGCCGTTGGCTCAAAGAGGGGGCCACGGTCATCCTCGATGGCGACTCGATTACCGAAGAGAACCTCAAAAAGGCTGGCTTCCAGACCCTCGACCCCATTGCCGAGTTGGACATCTCGGAGTACCACGTCGTGGTGCCCGACATCACCTCGCTCACCCGTGAGGCGTTGAAGGATACGGGGTTGGACAACCGTGCCATCGTCAAGTGTAAGAATATGTTTGCGTTGGGTATCTGCTTCTGGCTCTTCGACCGTCCCGAGTCGCACGCCTTTGCCTACCTCGACGCCAAGTTCGGCAAGAAGGCCCCCATCATTGCCGAGGCCAATAAGTTGGCCATCAAGGCGGGCTACAACTTTGCCGCCAATACCCACCAATTTGCCAACAACTACCACGTGGCTGCCGCTCCTCAGGAGAAGGGCACCTACCGCACCATCTCGGGCAACGTGGCTACGGCGTGGGGCCTGATGGCTGCCGCCGAGAAGGCGGGCCTTCCGCTCTTCTGCGGCTCCTACCCCATCACCCCTGCTACGGTGATTTTGGAGGAGCTGGCCAAACGCAAGGACCTCGGTGTAAAGACCGTACAGGCCGAAGACGAGATTGCCGGCATCTGCACCGCCATCGGTGCCGCCTATGCGGGTAACTTCGCCGTCACCTCCACCTCAGGTCCGGGTCTTTCGCTCAAGAGCGAGGCGCTGGGTCTGGCCGTGATGATCGAGCTGCCGCTGGTGGTGGTCGATGTACAGCGTGGCGGCCCCTCGACGGGTCTTCCGACCAAGACCGAGCAGAGCGACCTGCAACAGGCACTCTATGGCCGCAACGGCGAGTGTCCGCTCATCGTCGTGGCTGCCTCGTCGCCCAGCGACTGCTTCCACTACGCCTTCGAGGCGGGTCGTCTGGCGATGGAGCATATGACCCCCGTCGTGCTCCTGACCGATGGCTTCATTGCCAACGGCTCGGAGCCGTGGCGCATCCCCTCGATGAAGGACTACCCCGCAATCACCCCTCCCATTGTCGAGGAGGCTCCCGAGGGTGGTTTTATGCCCTATGTGCGTAACGAGAAGTTGGCACGCGGCTGGGCCTTCCCCGGCAAGACGGGGTTGGAGCACCGTGTAGGCGGTCTGGAGAAGGATGCCGTCAAAGGCTCCATCTCGCACGACCCTGCCAACCACCAGAAGATGACCCACCTGCGAGCCGAGAAGGTAAGAAAGGTGGCCGACTACATACCCTCGCAGGAGGTCTATGGCGACCGGGAGGGCGAGCTGTTGGTTGTCGGCTGGGGTGGCACGCGTGGTCACCTGCAAAATGCGGTGGATCAGCTGCGTAAAGAGGGCAAAAAGGTGTCGCTCTGCCACTTCAACTACATCAACCCGCTGCCCAAGGGGGTCGAGGAGATCTTCCGAGGCTTCAAGAAGATTGTCGTATGCGAGTTGAACGAGGGACAGTTTGCCGCCTACCTGCGTCAGCAGTTCCAACACCACACCTTTGCACAATACAACAAGTGCGAGGGTCAGCCCTTCACGATTGTTGAGCTGAGAGAGAAATTCATAACCTTATTGAGCGAGTAAGACTATGGCAGACTACAAATATACCCCCGCAGATTTCAAGTCGGACCAGGAGGTGCGCTGGTGCCCCGGATGTGGCGACCACGGCATCCTGAATGCGGTGCAGCGTGCCCTGCCCGAGATTGCCGACGCACTCGATACGCCCCACAACCGTTTCACGTTTGTATCGGGCATCGGTTGCTCGTCACGCTTCATCTATTACATGAAGACCTTTGGTTTCCACTCCGTACACGGACGTGCCGCCGCCATCGCCACGGGCGTCAAGACGGCCAATCCCGACCTCTCGGTTTGGGTGGCTACGGGCGACGGCGACTCGCTGGCCATCGGTGGTAACCACTTCATCCACGCCATTCGTCGCAATGTCGATCTGAATCTTATCCTCTTCAATAACGAGATCTACGGCCTCACGAAGGGCCAATACTCGCCCACCTCGAAGTTGGGCAAGATAACCAAGACCTCGCCCTATGGCACGGTCGAGAAGCCCTTTAACCCGGGCGAGCTGGTCATCGGTGCCAAGGGTACCTTCTTTGCCCGCTCGGTGGATGTCGAGGTGATGCTCACGAAGGAGTGCCTCATCGCCGCCGCCAAACATCCGGGTATGGCCGTAACGGAGGTGTTGCAGAACTGCGTCATCTTCAACGATAAGACCCACGCCCTCTTTGCAGGCGACAAGGCCACCCGTGCCGAGCACACCATCACGCTGCGTCACGGCGAGAAGATGATCTTCGGCGCCCAGCGCAACAAGGGTCTGGTGTTCGAGAATATGAAACTCAAGGTGGTCACCTTGGGCGAGGAGGGCTACACCGAGGCCGATGTGCTGACGCACGATGCCCACGAGACGGATACCACGCTGCACAATATGTTGGCGGCGATGAAGTATCCCGACTTCCCCGTAGCCCTGGGTGTGATTCGCGATGTGAACGATGCAGTGGTCTATGACCAGGGCGTCGCCCGTCAAGTCGAGGAGGTGAAGGCTTCGTCGAAGATCCGCTGTATGGACGACCTGCTCCACTCGGGCAACACCTGGGAGGTGGAGTAAAGCTTGCGCTTAATTCAAAATTTAGAATTCAAAATGCAAAATGGGGGTTGTGGCTTTGGCTACGAC
>CALAQA010000220.1:0-17328 GCA_937889065.1 uncultured Alistipes sp. | reverse complement strand
GTCAGGCCGTCGCCTCGAAGGAGGTGGTCTCGATGGCCTATGTGGGCAACGTGGTCGATTTGTGGGAGCGTCTGGCCAAGGAGGATATTCGGGTCGATTTGGGCTCGGACCAGACCTCGCTGCACAACCCCTGGGCGGGTGGTTACTACCCCGTCGGTTACAGCTACGAGGCCTCGAACAAGATGATGGCCGAGGAGCCGAAGCGTTTCCGTGAGTGTGTGCAGGCTTCGCTGCGCCGTCAGGTCGATGCCATCAACCGCCTTACGGCGCGTGGTATGTACTTCTTCGACTACGGCAACGCCTTCCTGTTGGAGTCGTCACGAGCCGGTGCCGATGTGATGGGGCGTGGCGGGCAGTTCCGCTACCCTTCGTATGTGCAGGATATTATGGGCCCGATGTTCTTCGACTACGGCTTTGGCCCCTTCCGTTGGGTCTGCACCTCGGGCAAGGCCGAGGATTTGGCCGAGAGTGACCGTCTGGCCGCCGAGGTCTTGGAGGAGATTATGCAATCGGCACCCGCCTCGATTCAGGGGCAGTTGGCCGACAACATCCATTGGATTCGTGAGGCAGGTCGCAACCGTCTGGTCGTAGGATCGCAGGCACGCATCCTCTATGCCGACTCGGAGGGTCGCACAAAGATTGCCCTGGCCTTCAACAAGGCCATTCGCGAGGGGCGTATCTCGGCCCCCATCGTGCTGGGTCGTGACCACCACGACGTATCGGGTACGGACTCGCCCTACCGTGAGACCTCGAACATCTACGACGGCTCGTCCCGCACGGCCGATATGGCCATCCAGAACGTGATTGGCGACAGCTTCCGAGGTGCCACGTGGGTTTCGATTCACAATGGAGGCGGCGTAGGCTGGGGCGAGGTGATCAATGGCGGCTTCGGCATGGTCATCGACGGCAGCGCAGCGGCCGACACCCGCATCGAGCGGATGTTGCTGTGGGATGTCAATAACGGCATCGCCCGCCGTTCGTGGGCCCGCAACGAGGGTGCCAACGAGGCCATCCGTCGTGAGATGGAGCGCACCCCCAACCTGAAGGTCACCCTGCCGAACGAGGCCGACGAGGAGATGATTCGCAACTTATTCAAATAACCTCAAAACCAACGAAGACGATGCAAAAACTATTGACCCTCGCTGTGGTATTGTTCGTGGCTTGGCAGGTCGGAGCCACGCCCCGCAAAACGAACTTCGATAACGATTGGCGTTTCTTCAGAGGTGCAGCTCGGGGTGCCGAGCAACCCGACTACAACGATCGAACGTGGCGCACACTCGACCTGCCGCACGACTGGAGTGTGGAATGGCTGCCCAACCAAGTTGCCGACAGCGTGGTGGGTCCCTTCAGCAAAGCAAGTGCAGGAGGTATAGCCACAGGCCAAACCGTAGGTGGCGAGGGGTGGTATCGCAAAAGTTTTGTCATCGCCCCCGAAGATGCCGACAAGCGTCACGAGCTCTACTTTGAGGGCATCTACAACCAGTCGGAGATTTGGGTAAACGGCCACAAAGCCTACTTCAACGCCTACGGCTACACCACCTTCCGCTTCGACATCACCGACTATTGCAAACCGGCCGGAGAGCAAAACATCGTGGTCGTGAAGGTGACCAACGAGGGCCGAAACTCCCGTTGGTACACCGGCTCGGGAATCTATCGCCACGTCTGGCTGATTCGCACCTCGAAGGCGCACATCGACGATTGGGGCACCTTCATCCATACCCGCTCCGTAGCCAAGGATACGGCCCACCTCGCGATGCACACGACGGTGGTAAACGGCACCTCGAACGAGGATTATCGGGTGGAGGTGGCCGTTAAACAGCCCGACGGGGTGGTTGCCGCCTCGACTACGGCTGCCGTAAAGGTCGAAAAGGGCACCTCGCAACAGCTCCCCTTTGCATTGGAGGTACCCCAACCGCAACTCTGGTCGGTGGATTCGCCCACACTCTATGAGGTGGTCATCACCCTCTGGCGGGGCAACACCAAGGAGGACGAATATGTCGTTCCGTTCGGCATTCGTACCCTCTCCTTCTCGCTCAAAGAGGGTTTTGCATTGAACGGCGTGCCGATGAAACTGCGTGGCGGATGTCTGCACCACGACAATGGTCTGTTGGGTGCCGCCTCGTTCGACAAGGCCGAGGAGCGTAAAATCGCCCTGCTGAAAGCCAATGGATTCAACGCCGTCAGAGGGTCGCACAACCCGATGTCGGAGAGCTTTATGAATGCCTGCGATCGGTTGGGTATGTTGGTCATCGACGAGGCCTTCGACCAATGGAACGGAGCCAAGAATCCGCAAGACTACCACCGCTACTTCAAAGCGTGGAGTGCGAAGGATATCCGAAACCTGGTGTTGCGCGACCGAAATCGACCGTCGGTCATTATGTGGAGCATCGGCAACGAAATTCGGGAGCGTATTACCGACCAAGGCAAGGAGACTGCCGCCTACCTGAAGGGGGAGATTCACAAGTACGACACCACCCGTCCCGTTACGGCAGGTGTAAACAAGCAGTGGGATCGTGAGCGAAAGAATATGCTTTCGTTGGAAAAAGCCGTACACCACCTCGACATCATCGGCTACAACTATATGTGGCGTTTCTACGGCGACAAGCACAAGAAATACCCCGAGAAGCTGATGTTTGGCAGCGAAAGTGTCGCTACCGAGGCGCAAGGCAACTGGGATTCGGTCGAAAAATACCCCTTTGTGTTGGGCGACTTCATCTGGACTGCCATGGACTATCTGGGCGAGTCGGGATTGGGCAATGCCCTCGAAATCGACCCCCAGGAGAATGTCCATCAGTTTATGGATTGGCCCTGGTT
The DNA here is from genome assembly GCA_937889065.1 of uncultured Alistipes sp. Taxonomy (GTDB): domain Bacteria; phylum Bacteroidota; class Bacteroidia; order Bacteroidales; family Rikenellaceae; genus Alistipes. The sequence continues at coordinate 14,514 of CALAQA010000220.1, read as the reverse complement.
CAACGGTTGGTGCGGCGACCTCGACCTATTGGGCGTGAAGAAACCTGCGTCGTACTACCGAGATGTGCTGTGGGGCGAACGTCCTATTTCGATGGCGGTCGAAAAACCCATTCCGGCAGGCAAAATCCGCAAGGTGAGCTTCTGGGGTTGGAAAGAGGAGTCGCTCTCGTGGACCTTCCCCGGCATGGAGCAGCAACCACTGAAGGTCAATGTCTATACGCGTGCAAAAAAGGTACGTCTCTACCTGAACGGCCGAGTAGTGGGCGAAGCGGCAACGGATGAAAAATATACCGCTTCATTCGACGTGCCCTATCAGGCGGGTCTCTTGAAGGCCGTTGCGTTGAAGGGGAAAAAGGAGGCGGATGCGGTGCAGTTGGAGACCATCGGTTCACCGACGGCATTGCGCCTGACACCCGACACAAAAACCATCCGACAAGGGGGACAAGACCTATCGTATGTGCTAATCGAACAGGTCGATGCCGAGGGGCGTGTAGTGGAGTATGCCGACCGCCAAATTGAGATTTCGGCCGAGGGCGACAGCGGCCAAATCATCGCATCAGGCACCGCCTGTCCGAACGATATGCAGAGTTTTCAGTCGCTCTGCCCCACCCTATTCAAAGGACGTGCCATGGTCATAGTCCGCTCGGGAAGAGAACCCGGTATGCTGAAAATTCGGGTCAAAGGCGAGGGACTGAACGAGGATTGGACAACCATTGAAACCAAATAGCGAAAATCCATTCATCTAAACCACTAACTTATGGAGATTCATCATATTTCCGCCGAGCGTCTGACCCTCGGCCGTGTAAGAGAGATTATCGAAAATCGTATTCCGCTCGCTTTGAGCGAGGATGCCCGTCAGCGCATCCTTCGTTGCCGCAACTACCTCGACGAGAAGATGGAGCGCAATGCACACCCCATCTACGGCATCACGACCGGCTTCGGCTCGTTGTGCAACATCTCGGTCGGCAAGGAGGATTTGGCCACTCTGCAGAAGAATCTGGTGATGTCGCACGCCTGTGGTACGGGCGAGCGAGTGCCTCGTGAGATTGTGCGCCTGATGCTCTTCCTGAAGGCGCAGTCGTTGTCGTACGGCCATTCGGGCGTACAGCTCGAAACCGTCGAGCGACTCATCGACCTCTACAACCTCGACCTGTTGCCTGTGGTCTATCAGCAAGGCTCGTTGGGTGCTTCGGGCGATTTGGCCCCTCTGGCTCACCTCTCGTTGCCGCTCATCGGATTGGGCGAGATTGAGAAGGCCGATGGCGAGGTCGTACCCGCCGCCGAGGTGCTGAAGGAGCAGGGATGGCAGCCCATTGCCCTGAAATCGAAAGAAGGGTTGGCCCTTCTGAACGGCACGCAGTTTATGAGTTCGTTCGGGGTGTGGTCGTGGCTCAAAGCCGAAGATTTGAGCCGTCAAGCCGACCGCATTGCCGCCCTCTCGCTCGACGCCTTTGATGGGCGCATCGAGCCTTTCTGCGACGAGGTGCATCTGGTGCGTGGCCACAAGGGACAGTTGGAAACGGCCCGCACGATGCGCCATCTGTTGGAGGGCAGCGAACTGATCGGCCGCCCCAAGAAGCACGTGCAAGACCCCTATTCGTTCCGCTGCATCCCGCAGGTGCACGGTGCTTCGAAGGATACGATTGCCTACGTAGGCTCGGTGCTGGAGACCGAAATCAACAGCGTAACGGATAACCCCACCATCTTCCACGAGGAGGATTTGGTAGTCTCGGCAGGCAACTTCCACGGCCAACCCATAGCCTTGGTGATGGACTACCTGGCCATTGCCGTAGCGGAGCTGGGCAACATCTCGGAGCGTCGCACCTACAAGCTCATCTCGGGCGTGCGTGACCTGCCGCCGTTCCTGGTGGCCAAGCCGGGTCTGAACAGCGGCTTTATGATTCCGCAATATACGGCCGCCTCGATTGTGAGCCAAACCAAGGGGCTGTGTATGCCCGCCTCGGTCGATTCGATTCCCTCGTCGCAGGGACAGGAGGACCACGTAAGCATGGGTTCGAATGCCGCCACGAAGCTCTACCGTGTGGTGATGAACGTCGAGCGTGTGTTGGCCATCGAGCTAATGAACGCCGCCCAGGCCATCGAGTTCCGCCGTCCGTTGCGTTCGTCGGCACACAACGAAGCGTTGTTGGCCGAATACCGCAAGGTAGTACCCTTCATCGAGAACGATGAGGTGATGTATCCCCACATTGCAAGTTCGATCAAATTCCTTGAAGAGCTGAAATGAAACTGTTAGTCAAGAATATAGGCTCGATTGTCGGCATCGACACCGACCGCCGTGAGCGTATTGCAGGCGAAGCGATGGATCAGTTGCAGCGCCTCGATGATGCCTACCTTGTGGCCGAGGAGGATCGCATTGCGGCCTTTGGCCCGATGTCGGAGCTAAAGAGCGATGAGGCCGATGAGGTGGTCGATGCCCAGGGTGGCACCCTCTTTCCCTCGTTTTGCGACTCACACACCCACCTGGTCTATGCGGGGAGTCGTGAGCAGGAGTTTTTGGACAAAATTCACGGCTTGAGCTACGAGGAGATTGCCCGTCGGGGTGGCGGCATTCTCAACTCGGCCGATCGTCTGCACAACACCTCCGAAGAGGAGCTTTACCGCCAGGCGATGGAGCGAGTGAACGAGATCATCGCCATGGGCACAGGCCTTGTGGAGATTAAGAGCGGCTACGGACTCTCGACCGAGGATGAGCTGAAGATGTTGCGTGTCATCCGCCGTATCCGCCAAACCGCCCCCATCGAGGTGCGTGCCCCCTTTCTTGGGGCGCATGCCGTAGCCCGCAACTACATCGGTCGCCAGAGCGAATATGTCGATTTGGTCATCAATGAAATGTTGCCCGCCGTAGCTCGGGAGGGGTTGGCCGACTTTGTCGATGTCTTCTGCGATCGGGGATTCTTCACCATCGAGGAGACCGAGCGCATCATCCGTGCAGGAGCCAAGTTGGGGCTGAAGGCCAAGATTCACGCCAACGAGTTGGCCGTCTCGGGCGGTGTGCAGTTGGGCGTACGTGAGGGGGCTTTGTCGGTCGATCATCTGGAGCGGATAGGCGACGAGGAGATCGAGGCACTCAAGCAGGGCGCCACGATGCCTACGATGCTGCCCGGTGCCGCCTTCTTCCTCGGGATGAGTTATCCACCTGCCCGCCGAATGATTCAGGCAGGGCTGCCCGTAGCATTGGCTTCGGACTACAACCCGGGCTCTTCGCCCTCGGGCAATATGCGAATGGTGATGGCCTTGGCCGCCACGCAGATGCGTATGACCCCCACCGAGGCACTCCACGCTGCTACGCTGAATGGTGCCGCAGCAATGGGATTGAGCCACGATTTCGGCTCAATTACGGTAGGCAAAGTGGCTAACTTCTTTATCACCAAACCGCTACCCTCGCCCGAATTTTTCACCTACGCCTACGCGACACCGCTTATCGAGCAAGTGTTCCTGCGAGGCCGACGGTGGCAGGCTTAAACCAAAAAGAGGCAGTCGAAAAACGACCGCCTCTTTTTTCTTGCCTTTCGCTAAACGCCTACTCGGCAGGAAAGAGTGCCTGAATCTCCTCGGGCAACTCCGTACGCACATAGACCGACACATCGTTCGTATCGTCCGTGGCGACCCACACCATCCGTGAGGCGGTCAGCGAGGTGATGACATAACGGTGGTTCCAATCGCCACGACCGTAGTCATAGACACCACGAATGATGGTGCCGACCGCAGGGTCGGTATCGAAGTAATAGACGCCCGTCGTGAGGGTGGTCTGGAAGCTGTCCAGGTTGTCGTAGATGCGGAAGAGGTTGTCTCGACGCTGCATCTCCAGGTAGAGGTGCAACCCTTGCTCGAGGGGTTGGCCGTTGTTCCACGTCTCCAACTGCCACACGCCCGACAGGTTGTGGGCATTGACCTCCAACTGCGGCTCTACAACCTCATCGTCGCCATCCGAGCAGCCCACAAAGGCAACGGCTGCAAGCAAGAGGGTAAGAAAAATCCAACTCTTTTTCATAACTATTTCGTTCATTTATTTCTATTCACTAATCACAATACGCAACGGGCGGCCATACAACAAATCGTCGTTGCTGCGCAGCACCAACACACGGGCGGGCGAATCCGCCTTGCGGCTGATCACCAAATCGCCTCGTTCACCCGCCTGCAAGGTTTCGGGCTCGGTACGGAGCGTCACACCGGGCGAAAGCAACGAATCGGCACGAAGCGTCATCGGCTGACGACCGTTGTTCATACAGGCAATACGCACCTCACGCTCGCGGGCCGAAAAACGCACCTCGTCGCTACGCAACAGGAGCGGGCCTCGGGCGTAGGGGTAATCGGCCGTTCCTCGGCGAGCAGCAACCACCTCGCCACGCAACTCCACCACAAAGGTCGGCAGCTCGGTCGAGAGCGACGTATAGACAAACAGTCGCTGATAGACCGCACCGGGGTGGCCCTTGGGGTTGTAGCTCAGGGTGATGGTTTGGTGCTCCCCCTTTGCTACGGGGCGAGCCTCGTAGTGGCCCTTCAGGCAGCCGCAGGTCGATGCCACACAGGTGATGACCAACGGTCGGTCGGCGTGGTTGGTCCATACGACACGACCCTGCCACACACCCCCCTCCTCGGCAATGCGCCCCATCTGAAGGCGACCCTCGTCACTCAATGAAATAGGGGCATTGGCCACCGTGTGTGACTGGCGCACGCTGTCGATGCGCGACTGCGGAATCAACCGCAATTGCGCTACGGCAGGGCTGACACCCACCACCATCATAATCAACAACAACCACCTCAGCATCACACTATCGTTGCGTTAAAAAAGGTTACAACCAACCGTCGTGGTCGCCCTTGCGGACCGTCACTTTGAAGGTCTGACTCTGGCCGTTGCTGGCCGTAATCGTGGCCGTGGTCGAGCCGGTCATCGTACCCTCAAAGAGCAGGATGCCGTGCTGCATCGTGCAGCGAGCCACCGAGAAGTCGTCCAACTTGACCCGGTAGGTCAGCGTGCGGCCATCTTCGAAGTAGAGCTGCGGACGCACAGCCTGCTTCTTGCCAATGGGCAACAGCAGGTTGGGGAACTTCAGTTCGGGAGCCTCCGCTCCTGCAATGGCACGCAGGAAGGCTGCGGCATTGACCTGACCCGAGCCCATCTGACCCACATAGTTCGACAACTCCATCTGCATCGGCTGAATGGGGCCCAAATCCGACACGTAGCGGTAGTAAAGCTTCTTACCCGTCTGGTAGTCATCAATCGGCGTAGTGGTAGCGTGGAGCAACTCCTGCAGCTCCTCGGCCTTGAAGTGGCGACGCAGCTGGGCGGCATACGAGATACCGAGCGCCACCACACCCGAAACCTGGGGCGTAGCCATCGACGTACCCTCCATATAGCCGTAACCGCTCTCGCTGATGTGATAAGGCACGGTCGAGAGGATGCAACCAATCTCGCCGAAGTTGTGGGTGGCATCGACATAGTCGTAGTAGTAGTCCTGATCGCCACCCGGAGCCGAGATGGTCGTACCGGGGCCGTAGTTGGTATAGACCGCAGCCGTGAAGTCGGCAGCCGTACCGGCCACCGAAACGAAATCGGCCGCAGCACCCGGGAATGCCGCCATCGGGGCACTCTCGTTACCACCTGCAAAGACGGCAATACCGCCATCAATCGGGCCATTGGGCGAGCCGGCATTGTGGCGGAAGTAGCTCAACACCTCGTACTCGAGCGGAGCACCTCGCTTCCACTCCTCCTCGCTCTTGAAGCCATCCGTACCCCAATCGTAGGCATTGGCGGCACCCGAAATGTAGCCCCAACTGCACTGCAACACCACAGCTCCGTTGTCGGCTGCATATTTGATGGCACGTGTCAGGCCGTAGGAATCGGTGCCGTTGTTGCCCGAAAAAATCTGGCACGACATCACCTTCACACCGCCATAGATACCGTCGCCACCGGCTACAGCGGTGACTCCATCAGCGTATACCCCGCCTTCAGCATCTCTAACAAGGTCAAGGGCATCATTCTTCAGTACGCGAAAAGCTCGGCCTCGGTATAGGCATCGTAGGTCACAAGACCCATATCCTTGACAAAGTTGTAGCCGTAGTAGTCACCCTTGTAGCCATTGCCATCGTTATCCTCCGACGAACCGTGCGTCTCGTTAGGGTTGATCCACATATTGGCGACCAAATCGGGATGGTCGTAGCAGATACCCTCGTCGAGCACGGCCACGACAACCGACTCGTCGCCCATCGACATCTCCCAAGCACCCTCGCACTGCAAGTCGGCATCCTTGACCGACTTCACCACCTCACCCGAGGTGAACATATCGCCTCGGTTGATGAGATTCCACTGCAAATCACGCAGCGGATCGGCACTCGTTGCACGGGTCTTGAGGGCCTGCAATTTGGCCATCGACAGCGGGGTTACACGGGTCGAATAGGCACGTTTGATGGTGCGGTTGAAATCGACCTTCTGCACCTCGCCAAGCCCCTCCAATCGGGCAGCCACCTCCTCGGCGGTCTGCTCGCTACCAAAGCGGACACGATACCACTGGTGCAGGCCGCACTCACGGGTGCGCTCCTCGTTGCGGGTATCAATCGGGAAGACTCTTTCCAGGGTGTAGCCACCCACCAAATCCAACAGTTCGTCCATCGTGGGATAGCCGCTGCGAGTCAGACCCGCCTGCTCGATAAGGGCGGTCACCTCGGGCGAAAATTTCACAAACAGCTCCCCCTCGGTATAAGGCGCTTCAACCTCCTCATTCTTATCGTTGGGGGCAATCGGCTCCTCTTTGGTGCAACCTACAGCCAGCAGACCCATCACCAGGAGCAACACATAATAATAGTTCTTCTTCATAGTCATCATCGTCTTTCAGACTACTCCTCCACATAATCCTCCTCGTCCATCGGGCGGGTCTTGGTGGTGTAGAGGTCGTAATAGTAGTTCAAATTGGCCGGCTCATTGTCAAATCCCGACTGCGTGCCATCCTTGGCACGACCCTCCTGCGGGAAGACCAAGCTGAAGGGGAACCACATATCGAGGGCCGGGTGATAGAGCAACCAATCGGGCAGCTTGCCATAGAGACGATTGTGGTTGATGGCAAAGAGTTTGGTCGAGGGCATTACCTTCTTGATGCGGTTATCGACCAAGAACTGCGGCAACGAATCGACAGCATCGATCTCGGCCTGGGTATAGTAGGGAATCTGGTCATCCTCCTCAAAGGTGGGCAGCTCGCCTTGCAGATAATTCACCGACAAAACCAGCGTGTCCAAATCCCACTTAATAAGTTGCTCGGGGAAGGACTGCTCATCCATCAAGCCACCAATATCGGTGCGCGTGGTGTTGCTCAAATCGTAAATCGACGAACGTTGATTGGCATTCATCACCAGCGAGCGCAAATTGGGGAAATTCTCCTTCGAAAGGATGCTCGGCACCTTCTGAAAGTTGTTTGAGCCAAGATTCAGATAGACCAGATTTTTCATATTCTTCAACGAAGCAGGCAGCGACGTCAAGCCATAGGCACCCACCGTCAGACGCTTCAACTGCGTCAGCTCGGTGATGGCCTCACCCATATCGAGGCTCAAAAGGAAGGTGTTGGAGTTACCAAAGAAGCTCAACTCCTCGGCAGCCGTCAGGTAGCGGACCTCGTACGGCAGCGGCTCCTTGGTGGCAAAGAGCATAAACGAAGCACTGCGCACACGTCCCTTCTTGTCGGGGGTATAGCCCTGCATACCCTCCTCCCAGAGTACCACATCGTTCCACATCGACATCGGCTCGGTGGCATCAATCGGAGCCAGCATATTCAGTGTGCGGCTGATGCAGAGCAACGCCACCGAGTCACCGGCACGAGTACCCTCCTCGATAGGCTCGGCAGCCTGCTGCTTGACACTCAACAGGTCGCTATGCGAAAGCGTCACATCGCTTTTGGGCACAAACTGCACCTCGGCCAGACGCTCACGAGGAGCCGTATTGATGTCCCAATTGAAGCTGATCGTCACCTCACGCGGACGCACACCGCAATTCAGATCGAGCTTGTAGCTCTTGTTTTTGAGCCACGAAGCATCGTCGGGAATCTTCACATCGAAATCGACATTCGATCGCACGGTCACGTTGAAGGTACGCTCCTCCAATTTGGCATAGTTGCTCAACTCGACAGGCTCGGTCGAAAGGAGGTTGATGGCATAGGGGTAGCCCTTCTGCTCAACCACAATCTCTCGATTCTCGAAGTTTTTGAGGTTGCTGATACGCACCACACCTCGGCGCACCTCGGTTGTTTTGGCCGAATCGACCACAAACCGACACTCGGTCGTACCACGACCGTTGGCGGGCGAAATGGTAATCCAATTGCAATCCGAAGAGGCGACCCAGCCATCTTCCGAGAAGATCTGGATGCGCTGTTCGCCACCCGTCTCGGCAAAGGTCACCTGATCGACATCGGTCGCAAAATCGACCGTCTTATCGTCGCTCGAGCAGCTGCAAATCAGCGCAGCTGCGAGCGCAAGGGCAAGATATTTCGTAGTTGTTTTCATCTCTTTCATTGGCCTTGGTTATTGAAGCATCGCATCGCAATTCTTGATATTCTGCGTCTTGTCATACAACAGGATGTAGGCACCCACCTGCCAAGCGTAACAGATATCCGAGGCATCGAAGACAATGTTGGGGTTGTCGCTGATGTCGAGGTAGTAGCAGATGGTCGAAATCGTATCGTCCACCTCACGCAGGTCGTTCGAGCCGAGGTAGAGACCACGCAGACCAACGTGCTGATAGATACCCGTAGGCCACTCTTTCAGGCAGCGGGCACCCTGCGCATCACGCTGCGAACGCAGGGCAAAGACCGTCAAGCCATCGGCATCGAGCGGCTCGTAGGGGAAGCGGCTGAAGGAGTTGAACGACAGCTCCACACCATAGAGGTAGGGCATATTGCCTGCGTGGAACTCGTACGGCAGGTCGGTCAGACGGTTGTACGACAGATCGAGCGAGACCAGATTGACCGAGCGATCGTAGGTAAACGACCCCTTCGGGATCTCCTCCAGACCACAAGCACGCAGGATAATGTACGAAATGAGCGAATTGGACTGGGCAAAGCCCTTCGGATATCGCTTCATATTGTAGTTCATCGCCAGCGTCAAGGTCTCGACATTCACCCCCTTGAACGTGCCATCCTCCTCGCCCTCGCAGCCACGAATATCGTTGCCCGAGAAGTCGATTGACTTGATGGTGTAGTTGCTCTTGGACGAGAAGATGTTAGGAAAGAGTTTCAAGCGGTTGAAACGCACCGAGAAGGTCTCGACATCGGCGTATGCACAGAAAATACCGTTCTCATCGACCGGAATCTCCTCGATCAGGTTGTTGTCCAGATAGAGCTGCACAGGGGCCACCTCCTTGGTCAGGGGGTGAAGCTTCGAGATGCGGTTGTAGGCCATATCCAGCAGGCTCAACTTCTTCATCTGACTCATCGAGGCGGGCAGCTCCTCCAGCGAGTTCTCGCGGGCGTAGAGAATCTGAATCTTCTCCTTCGCAGGACCGTTTGCCAGGCCGTCAATACCCTTGTAAATCTCGGTTGCCGACCACTGCTTGTTGTTCGACAGGTTCAACGAAATCAGCTCGGGCAGCTCCGTGATGGCCATCGGGAACTCTTTGAGTCGGGGGCAGTTGTAAATCTCCAGGTCAGTACACGACACCAACTGCGACAGCTCGGCGGGAAGGGTCTCGATCTCGCTGTTGGCGATGTAGAGGTACTCCAACTTCGTAAGGTTTCCGATCTCCTTCGGCAGCGACTTCAAGCCGTTGCAAATCGTACCGTGATTCATATCGAACTTCACGATGCGAGGGGCACCCGACTTCACATCAATCAACTCCGACTCGCTGTAACGGCTGTAACCCTCCGTAGCGGGGATGGTGATGTTGTGCTCGGCCAGAGCACGGGCAATCGGCTCGGTGGTCGGCGTGGCGGGGTGAATCGTACGCAAGTGAGCCTTATGGTTCTCCAGGCGGTTGGCCTTACGCTCCACCAGCGACTGATTCTTGGCCAGCGTGGGGTCGTAGGCAATCGTATTGAGGTCGTTGTGGGTACCCAGGTACAACTCGACCAGCTCCGTAAGCTGACCAATGGCGGGCGAAAGATCGCCACCAAAGGCGAAGTTCGAGATGTCGATGCGGGCCACACGGCCGTTGCTGTGCAGCTCGACACCGGGCTGATCACCCCACAAATCGATGTCCTTATTGAAGTTCCAATTGGCGCCCGTCGGCCAATCCTCGCCTACGTAGTACCACTTCTCACCTTGCAGGCTCTGCCAAATCTCGTAGAGGGCATAGTAGTCCTTGATGTAGGCATCGCTCTCGTGCATTGCCACGGGTACCTTGACCGTCGTAGTGAGGTTATCCCCCACCGTGAACTCAACCCCCTTGAAGACGGAACTGGCCTCCAATAGCACCTTCTTGCTGTCGAGCACCTCGTAGCCCGTCACACGGTAATTGCCCGCAGGCAAAAGCACCAACGAGTCGCAGGTAATCGACGAGGTGCGGTAGCCATCCTCCACGTCATCCTCCTCATCGAAGTGGACCGAGAAGTCGGCCGGCAGACGCATCAACTTGACGGGGTTGGCCGTCGAGCCGGAGTTCAAAAGCTCCTCGATGGTCAGGTTTACGAACTTGATCTCATCGAAGGTGTACTCACGGGTGGCTGCACGGGTGAAGGAGCTGAAATCCTTTACCAGCGTAAAGGTTGCACGGCCGCGAGGGGTCACCTGCACGGCCAACTCCTGCACCGTCAAACCGCCCTGAACAACCTCCACGAAGGTCTCCTCGGCAGGAGCTGCCTGGTAGATGGGGGCATCGTTTACGTCGTAGAGGGTAAACGAGGCCACCTGGTAGCTGCCCGTCAGCAGTTTGAGTTTATCGCTGCGCAGACCCCACTCGGCAGCCTCCGCCGAGGAGGCCTGCAAGGTGAGTGACTGGGCGATGGTCGTACCTTCGTAGATGAGCAACACCTGGGCACGGGTTGCCTCCGAAAGGTAGTCGAGCGTCTGCTCCAGGCTGCGTGTAGCGTCAGCCTTGCAGAACTTGAACTGGACGAATCCATAGTTATGGTCGCGGTTATCGACCTGCTCGTCGTCCGAACAGGAACTGACCAGCACCGATGTCAGTGCCAGTAAGGCGACCATACTCCACTTAAACAATTTCATCGTATCTCTTATTTTATTTTTTTCTTACGCTGTTGCTATTGGGCCACATTGAGCTCACAAATCAGGACAAACTTATTCAGCCCCGTCTCCGCATCCTTGAAGATAAGGGCACCACGTTTTCCGTTCCCCTTTGCGGCATTCATCGTAACCACCTGATACTCCTCCGAGTACTCGTATTTCAGCCACTCGCTATCGGCATCGTCGTGGTAGATGAAGATCCAATTCTCCTGGAATCCCGTCAGCATCGACATATTGGGCGTTGCCGAGGTAAAGGTCAAGAGGTAAACCGGGGCACTATACTCCGAGTTGTATTTCAGGAAGTCGTCACCGCCCGTCAGACGCACCAGCGACGAACCGTTGTAGTCGGCCGCCTCCTGCGGGTAGGCAAACTGAATAAGCATACCCTCGGTCGAGGTCTGCGGATTGTAGCGGCAAACGAGCGTCGCGATGGCATTGCCCTCGGCGTCACGGAAGAGGATGTAGCTCTACAAATCGACGGAATTCTAGTTCTTAATGACCTAACCCGCCAACTCGGGATACATCTTGATGCGGAGCTTGTCCTCGTCGATGGCAACAACCTCCAGCCACGACTCACCCTCGGCAAGCTCTACAAGCGAACCCGTTGCATCGAAGCCATAGCACAGAGCCGCAGCATAGGGCGTGCGCATCAGCAGATCGGCATCCGACGACTCGTTGAGGAAGGTATTGGTATAGAGCAGGTCGTAGTGGAACGGAGCCTGTACCTCGTTGGGGAGCCATTGATCGGCCGAAAGTTCGCCGAACTGACCGCCGCCGGCCAGAAGAGCCGTCTCGGAAACAGGCTTCATCGGGCCGGGTTCGGCCTGCTGACGAACGGTCGTCACCAGATATTGCTCAAAGTCGGGGGCTACCCCGCTCTCGGTCGAGATCATCCACAACTCCTCGGGCAGCGAGGCACGAGGAATGACCAGCACATAGGCCGAACGCTCATACCCCTCGTTTACCGTTGCCGAGAGGCGCAAGGTGCGGTCTTGCAGCACGCCCTCGCCCTCGATGGGGGCATCGAGTGTGGCCGTGAGCCACTCGCTCTCGAAGACGGCCTCGGTCGAGAAGCCCATCTTGACAAACTCCAGCGTCACCACCTCGGCACCCTCGGCTACGCACACCGAGCCATTGACCGTACCATCAACCCACTCGCCTGCCAGCTCGTTGTAGTGCAGACCCTCGTAGTTGAACTCGGTGGTCTCGGCAAAACCCGTCTGAGCAAAGTGGTTGGCGGCACCCGGAATCGAAAGTTTCATCGTAGCCACCACCTTTTCGGGCTGCGCGGCATCGACAAACTGCAACTCCTCGCTTGCGGCCTGCAGCGGATAGTTGCGGGCATTGCCCTGCAACCACAGCTCCGTCACTCCGGCTTCGGCCTTGCTGATGGCCTGCACCCAGGCGGGCATATTGGCCACCATCCACCCGAAATTCGAGGTCACCTTCAGACGGGTTTGGAAACTCGACATTCCCTCGGGCCATACCAACTGAACGCCCTCGCTCGAGACCCCGGCCTCGTCGTATTGGTAACCGTCGGTATCCATCATAAAGTACCCTTCGTCGTCGAGCATCACCGGGCAGATGGTCAGCTGACGCTCGTCGTGGCCCAACGTGATGGTAGCTACGACCTCGGTTTGGCCACCCATCGTAAGCGACACATCGACCGTATGGGTTACGTCAAACCCCGTTTTATTGTTGGTGGCAACCACCACCTGCACCGACTCGCCGGCCTTGCCGTGGAGCGAATAGGTCGGATAGCCGCCATCGTCGAGGTAGAACCAGTTGGTTATCTCGGCCGTGGTGGGAATCGAAACAATCCAATCGAGGTTGGGTTGAAGAGTGAAGGTACAGTTCTCGCCCGCCGTTGCAATCGTATAGGTCTGAACTGCGGGGAAGAGAGGAGCCTCGGGGGCCACTTCGTCATCCTCCGAGCAGGCCACCGCCAGGGCGGCCACACACATCATCGCTGCACATCGTACAGTGTGACGCAACATATTATATAAGGTATTCTGCATCATCGTTTCGCCTTTTTGTTACATACCCTCTTCGCGTTGCAGACGCTCGGCCTCCTCGTCACTCACCCACTCCAGGATGTTGTAGTAGTGACCAACCGTACCGACCGGCTGACCCAGCTTATTGACATAGACGTGCAACCACAACTCTACGAAATGCTGGCACGAATTGAAATAGGACGGGTAATAGAGGCTGTGGGTACCCAGAATCTTGTTATCACCCAAAATCTGCCAGAAGACCGATGCCTCGTCGCTGAGGACCTGATCACGCTCCATCGTCACCAGCGGATTGGTCAAATCCTCGGGGTTGAAGGTGATGGTGACATCGTAGCCATCGTAGAAGGCGCTACGCAGAATGACCGTATTCTCGGCCGTGGGGTGTTTCTCGGTCTTAATCAGACGTTGGTAGGTCGGATTCATACCCGGGTAGTTGAGCAGCAACTGCGAGGTCAGCACACACCAACCCGTGAAGTTGTCCAACTCGAAGGGGCACCCTTTGTACATCACCACCTTCGTTTCGTTCCAACCGGCATAGAGGTCCCAATTGAGCTGTTCGGGCATCACCAAGCGCAGTTTGAAACCCACCGAGTCGGTCGGCTCGAAGGCCTCGTAGTTGCCCTTCATGAGATACTTATACATAAAGATAGGCTCGAGGCGGATGGGGCAGACGCCAACACACTTGCCGCAGCGGATGCACTGGGGCTCGGCCTCGTACTTCTCCTCGTCACCGGCGAAGGCCAGCATAGCGCCGGTACCCTTACCAACGGTGACATCAAAGCTGTGCTGAGCAAGACCCATCATGGGGCCGCCCATAATCAGCTTGTAGGTCTCTTCCTTCAGACCGCCGCAAGCATCGAACAGAGCCGTGATGGGGGTACCGATGGGGCACTCCACGTTCTTGGGCTCGATCACGCCGGAGCCGGACACCGTGACGATCTTGTTGACCACGGGCATACCGGTGTAGACAGCGCGGTAGATGGCGCAGGTGGTGTTCAGGTTGAAGATGCAGCAGCCGGCGTCAGCGGGCAGCTTGCCGGAGGGCACCTGGCGGCCGGAGATGGCCTGGACCAGCTGCTTTTCAGCGCCCTGGGGATAACGGGTGTGCAGAACCTCGACAACAACGGGAGCGTTCAGCTCGGCGATGGTCTTGTTCAGCTGGTCGGCAGCGTTCTGCTTGTTGGCCTCGATGCCGATGTAGACCTTCTCAACGCCAAAGCACTTGGCCAGCAGCGTAGCGCCCAGGATGACCTGATCGGGACGCTCCAGGCAGGCGCGGTGGTCGCCCGTGATATAGGGCTCGCACTCTGCGCCGTTGATG
>CALAQA010000219.1:0-5259 GCA_937889065.1 uncultured Alistipes sp. | reverse complement strand
CACGGCGTAGTGGCGACAACACTCCAACAAATGGACAAAACCCGTTACGTTGCTATCGATGTAGGCCATCGGATTCTCCAGCGAATAGCGTACACCAGCCTGGGCCGCCAAATTTACCACTCCGTCAAACTGTTCCGAAATAAAAAGCTTCTCCAAAAGCGCACGGTTGCACAAATCACCTTTCAGGAAACGCAACGAGGCGTAGCGACTACTCGTCGCCATCTGCCCCTCAACGACCTGTTCAACCCCCAACTCGGCCAGACGGGCATACTTGAGGCGGACATCGTAGTAGTCGTTGATCGAATCCAAACCGACCACCTCATACCCTGCCTCAATTAAGCGTCGAGAGAGATGAAAGCCAATAAAACCGGCCGCACCGGTCACCAGAATTTTACTCATCGAGCAAACTGTGTTTTAATACGTTCGTAAGAGTCCACATCGCCAATATCGTAACGATGGCCGGGCATCTCATAGGCGTGTAGCGTGGTGCGGGTTGTCAAGAAGTGGGCCAGGTTGCCCGGAGCATCGTACTTGCAACCGTTGTCGATGGCCGAGCGAATCAAGCCAAGCTCCTCACGGCGATAGAGGTAAAACGGCGGAACCGCCCAATGACTCTTCGGCTCGCGGGGTTTCTCCTCCATCTGCAGCACACGGTTGTCGGCATCAAGCGTCACAACACCTGTCTTTTGCAGTGCCGCCACCGATGGCTCGTAGTGGCACATAATCAAGCTGGTCTGCTTCTGCTGAAAATAGGCTACAAAACCGCCGAACGAGAAATCCAACACGTTATCGGCAGCCGCCACCAAAATATCATCCTCAACACCACACGTATCGAGGGCCAGAATAAGGTCCTTAACCGCTCCGATGCGGTGGTCGTTATCCGTCGAGCCGTCGTCAATGAGGGTTATGGGCTTGCGGTAACGCAGGCGAGCCCCCTCAAGCCACTCCCGAAAAATCGAAATAAATTTATGATTCGAGACGATGATGTGGCCATCGACAGCCTCTATGGCATCGACATCCGCGAGCATCCGATCCAAAATCGTGGAGCCGCCAATCTCCAGAAGCGGTTTAGGAAAATTCTCGGTTATCGGGTAAAGACGGGTGGCATAACCGGCCGCCAAAACGATGTTTTTCATACGCTACTCAACAAAATGGGCACCACGTGCAGGGTGACAGAAGTGAATTTCGAAGGTCTCGGCATACTCGGGGAACTGCTCAAGATACCCCTTGGTGATTGTTTCACGAATCTCCTCCCGTTTCGCAGGGTCCACCAATGCCACACAGGCACCCTTAAAACCGGCCCCCGAGAATCGTCCGCCATAGACACCTTCGGTTCGACGCATCAACTCGTAGATGGCAATCAACTCGGGTGAGCCGCACTCGTAATTATGAATCGAGGATTCGCAACTCTCGAAGCTCAACTTACCAAACAACGCCAGGTTGCCCGACTCCCAAGCCGTCACACCCTTTCGTACACGCTTATACTCCGAGTAGAAATGTTCGGCACGACGAGCAAAGCGGCCCGGCATCCGTTCTTTGGTCTTTTCGTAAATCTCTCGGGGAACATCCCTAAGGAAGGTCTTTTCGAGTTTTTTCAAGGGCTGCTCCTGGTAGGCCAACATATTCCACGCAGCCGCCTTACACTCGTTCACACGCAGATTGTAGTCGCTCGACACAAGGCTGCGGGTCAGCCCCGAGAAGATGATGGCCAACTCGAAGGGGGGCATCTTGGGATTGCGACGGATGATGCGATACTGCTCACTCTCAGTATCGAGGAACAGAATACTCTCCTCCTCGCTCAACACAATACACGACTGGTCCAAAATACCGTTGTTCAGTCCGATATACTCACGCTCGGCCTCCGAGGCGATTTTGATGATCTCCATCTTGGTGAGTGCAATGTCGTTTGCCTTGGCCAACGCCATCACATAAGCCACCAACACGGCAGCGCTCGACGACAAACCACCCACGGGCAGCGACCCCTGCAACACGCCCCGAATACCTCGCTTGAGTTCAAAGCGCTTGCGCAAAGCAAACTTCGCACCCCGTGCGTAGTCGCCCCAATTGTAGTTGCGCACCTGCACCGGAGCCTGAATATCAAACAAAATATCTCCCTCAAAGGAACGGCTGGTCAGCTCAACCTGCCCATCTTCGGTCGGAGAAAAGAGTAAATCCACCCCCTTGTCGAAGGCAAAGCCCATTACCAAACCGTGTTGGTGATCGACGTGTGCACCAATCGGACAGACCCGATAGGGCGAAAAGATGTGGTATTGAGGTTCGGCGCCGAAACGCTCTACGAAATATCGTTTTAACTCCATCTTCTTGCTTTTCGTTAGATTTTATCGACGGTTTCACGGAGCCAGCGGAAGATGCCGCGGCGCTCGAGGTGCGAGGCCTCGCCGATGCGGCACAACACCGTATTGAGGCGGGTCCGGCGGCTGATATGATAGCGCAGGAAGCTATACAGTCCGAAGGTAAAGAGCAGGGCCAGGGCCACGACTACCCACAGCTGGGCATCGATCGAGAAGCGCTGCCAGGTCATCCACCACCACACCAGCACGATGGTCGTATTCAGACTCAAGATGGCCACGAATGTAGCCGGATGTGAGCAACCCAACTCCAAGAAGATGTGGTGCAGGTGGGTCTTATCGGGGTGGAAGGGCGAGACACCGCGCACGATGCGCGAAATCATCACACGCAGCGTATCGAAGACCGGAATCGACAGCACAGCCAGCGTGAAGGGGATCAGGCCGACGTGGTCACCACACCCCACCGCCGCAGGCGACTGCGAGTCGAGAATCTGCAACACGAAGGTAGCCATCATCGTACCCATCACAAGCGTACCGCCGTCGCCAATGAACATCTTCGAGGTCTGCCCGAAGACGTTGTGGAAGAAGAACGGAATCATCGCTCCGGCCGCCACCGCCGCCATAATGGCCATCGCCTCGTGACCCACGGCGTAGAACATTCCGCAGAACATCGCACAGGCCATCACGCAGTAGCCCGACGAGAGACCGTCGATACCGTCGATAAGGTTGATGGCGTTGATGATACCCACCGCCGCAAAGATGGTCAGCGGCAGTGCCACCCACATCGGAATGACATCCAGTCCAAACAGCCCGTGAAAGTCGTTGATGGCGCAACGGCTCACGATGACCATAAAGGATACGACAAAAATTTCGACCACGAAGCGCACCGTGGGCGAGAGCTCCGAGAGGTCGTCCATCGTACCCACATAGAGCATCACCGTCATTGCGGCGAAGACGGGAAAGAGCTCGGCGCAATCAGCAAAGGCCATCGCAATGGCAAAGCCGAATGTCAAACCGAAATAGACCGCCATACCGCCCAACACAGGAACAGGTTGTTTCTGCAACTTGCGGGCATCGGGATTATCGACCAAATTTTTCGCTTTGGCTACCGCCAAAACCTTCGGAAAGATCCACAGCACCACCATAAAGGCGACGCAAAACGGAATAATCAGATGGTAAAGTACTGACATAGTATCACTCATTTTTGCCCTCAAAGACGAGGAGTGGGTATAACCCAGGGGCTTTGAGAACCACACAATACAGTGATTCCCAATTAGTTAAGAAAAATGCTTTCGGTTTGTTAAAAAACAATCGCCCGAAAGGAACTTCTTCCGAGGCGACCTTTGGACAAAGGTAAGAATTTTTTTGTCCACGACCAAGAAAATCGGGGCGGAAAATCAGCATAAACAGTTTTTTAACAACAAATTACTATTCAGACGATTGCGCCTCGAGGAGGGCAAAAAACAACCTTTTTGACCAATTATCACACCTTTTTACCACATTGTAACCAACCTCGCGGACCACACAACAAACAAAAAGCCCCATAACAACCTCAGAGGGTGCTATGGGGCAGAAAAAACGGCGCTTACAATCTCTAACCCGACTAAATCTCGGAGGTGAAATAGAAGCGGATATCCTTGAAGTTCTCCTGGGCCAACGCCAAGGCGTAGCTCGTATCGGCCAGGAAGACATCGCGGCCGTGTTTATCGACGGCCATATTGGTATGTTTGCGACGCTTGAAGTCACGCAGCTGCTCCTCGTTATCGCTCTCGATCCAGCAGGCTTTGTAGATCGAAATCGGCTCCCAACGGCACGAAGCACCATACTCGTGCTCCAAGCGATACTGAATCACCTCGAACTGAAGCGCACCCACCGTACCAATGATTTTGCGACCATTCAGAGACGAGGTAAAGAGCTGAGCCACACCCTCATCCATCAGCTGATCGACACCTTTGGCCAACTGCTTAAATTTCAGCGGATCGGCATTTTCGATGTAGCGGAACTGCTCGGGAGCAAACGACGGAATACCCGTAAATTTGAGCTTCTCGCCCTCGGTAAACGTGTCGCCAATCTTGAAGTTACCCGTATCGTGCAGACCGACAATATCGCCCGGGAAGGCCTCATCGATCACCGACTTTTTCTCGGCCATAAAGGCGGTCGGCGAGGAGAATTTCAGCTGCTTGCCACTGCGCACGTGCAGGTAGTTTTTATTACGCTCGAAACGACCCGAACAGATCTTCATAAAGGCGATGCGGTCACGGTGGTTGGGATCCATATTGGCGTGAATCTTGAAGACGAAACCGGTCATCTTCGCCTCTTCCGGCTCAACCGTTCGGGTGGCCGTGGGGGCGGGTCGGGGCGAGGGGGCGATGCGGATGAAGCACTCCAAGAGTTCGCGGACACCGAAGTTATTGACGGCCGAGCCGAAGAATACGGGGGCCAGCTCGCCACGCAGGTAGGCTTCGTGGTCGAACTGGAGCTGCGGAGTCAGAGGCACGGGGTGCAGCACCGCACCTGTGCGCTCACAGAGCATCTGCCAGGGAACGATGTTGGAGTGGTGAGCATCCGTCGTGACAAGGATTTCATCCCCCGCGTGCACCAGCCCGGAGAGGGCCAGCACCTGAGCCACCAGGTTGATACCGGCCGTGCAGCCGGAGGTGAAAACGATTTCGCGCTCAGAGGCTGCATGCAAAAAACGCGCGACAGTACTGCGTGCCTGCTCATGCTGCTCAGTAGCCAGGCGGCTGAGGTAGTGAGCCCCGCGGTGGATGTTGGAGTTGACTTTTTCGTAATAATCGAGTTCTGCCTGCAGCACCTGTCGAGGTTTCTGAGTCGTGGCAGCGTTATCAAGATATACCAGCGGTCGCTTGCCGATGCGTGTGGCAAGGATGGGGAAGTCAGAAGTCATGATTCACTATGTGTGTATGGCAATGGGCGGTCAGTGCAGCCC
>CALAQA010000218.1:0-2205 GCA_937889065.1 uncultured Alistipes sp. | reverse complement strand
GATAGTCGCGCAAGAAGAGCGACGAGAGGACGGCATAGCCCGTAAAGGAGTTGCGGTCGAACGGACAACCCTTATACATCACAACCTTCGTGCGGTCGGAGTCCTTGTACAAATTCCACTTCAACTGCTCGGACATAACCAATCGCAACACAAAACCGAGCGAATCGGTCGCCTCGATCTTCTCATAATTGGCTCTCACGCGCACCTCCGTAGCCATTTCACCTGCGGGGATCGTGATCGAGTTCGATTCGAGCGTATAGTGCACTCCCTCGATGGCATTGCTGCCCTTATCGACCACCTCGACACCAAACGTGCGGTCGTAATCGGTCGCTACGGTGGCGGCAATCGTTACGGGGAACGACTCGCCATCCACAAAGACCAAATTCTCGGAGAGCGTATCGGCAAACATCACATATTCGGGGCCCGAATAGGTGGTGTACTCCTCGTTGCACGAGCTGGTCACCGTGACAAGCCCAACGGCAGCAAGAAGTGCTAAAACTGTGTTTTTCATACGCATATATCTTTCTTCGTTTCGTTACTTATTACTCTCGTTAGGCTGCACCTCCGATCCCGGGGCCTCCAACTCGTGCTGCGGAATGGGCCACACAAAGAGCGGATTGTCCATCGTCACACGAAGCGAGCTGCCCTCGTCGAGCGAATTGGACTGGGGCGTACGCTTGAAGCCCTCGCCATTACGGTAGAGCTTACCCCAACGCTTCAGGTCATTGAGTCGAAAACCCTCCATATAGAGCTCACGCACACGCTCGTTGGCAATCTCTTCGATGTAGTTGGCAGCAGTCAGGCTGACCGATGCGCCACCCGTCATACGGTACTCGCGCAGGGTGGTCAGGTCGGCCGAGGCGGCACGGAAGTCGGGATTTGCCTGGCGGCAATAGGCCTCGGCTCGAATCAGATACTGCTCGGCCAGACGCAACGGCTTGGGCATCGAGACGTGGTAGATGTAGTTTTGCAGGAAGGTCTGGTTGCCGTAGTACTTCACCAACAGCGGCCAAACCAGGCCGTGGTCGTAACCCGTCTGCTGCTGCGAGAAGTAGGACTGATAGCGCAGGTCGGCCGACGTGTAGAGGTTGTTGAGCACCCACTCGGCAGGAACATAGTCGGGATAGTAGTAGGTGTAGTCGTTGTTGAAGCCCAGGAAGGCCTGACCCAGCGCACCACCATACGAGGTGGTGGTAAAGCCCTGGCACCAAATCACCTCCAGACCCACATCGTAGTTCCACATATAGTCGAACTCATAGGCACTCGTCGAGCCTGCACGGCAGAGGCGGTAGGCATCGTGCGGGTGGTCAATCAGGCGTGACGAGCACTCGATGGCCGTCTCCCAATCCTGCATATTGAGCGCCACACGGGCGTGCAGGGCCGAGGCGGCACCGTGAGTCATATAGTAGCTCGTAAAGGCGTCGTTCTCCACCAGCAGACGCTTCTCGGCCTCGGCCAAATCGCTCAACACGAATTGGTACGAATCGTAGAGCGAGGCACGGCGCGAAGGCTCGCTCTCGGAGTACTTCGTGCGAATCACCACACCCAGTTCGTCACGAGCCGTTGCGGGGTCGTAGGCCTTGCAGAAGTTTTTCAGCAGCTCCGAGTAGCAGAGCGCACGGATGCAATAGACCTCGCCGGTGTAGAACTCCATCATATCGAGGTACTTATCGTCGGTAATCGACGCAGCCACTCGATCGACATTTTCCAGATAGAAATTGCAATTCGAGATTATGGTATAGAGGCCGGCATAGACCGCCTCAATCTCGGCATTGGTCGGACGAATATCCCACTGCCAAATGGTGCCGTAGGTGTTCGAGTAACCATCGACGGCATAGACCAAATCGGCCTGAATATCGGGCAGCAGCGTCAGGTAGCCGCTCCACAAGGCACCACTCAGCATTCGGGCGTAGATACCCGTCACGAACTGCTCGACATCGTCGAACGTCTGAAGGCCCTCCTTCTCGGGGATGGCCGACTCGGGGTACTTCTCCAGACACGAGGTCGAAAGTGCCAATACGGCAAAAAACATTGCCAGGCGATTCATATAGTATTTCATCATCTTCATAGCGGCTTAAAATTTAAGGTCGATACCTGCCGTGAATTGGCGTGACATCGGGTACTGGGCAGCATAGATGTTCGACACGCCCTCGGGATCCAGACCCGAGAAGCGGGTAAAGGTCAGCAGATTCTGCGCCTGCACAT
>CALAQA010000217.1:0-8075 GCA_937889065.1 uncultured Alistipes sp. | reverse complement strand
GGAAATTAAAGAGTTTAGGGAGTTTAAGGATTTTAACGAAACAGGGCATTCCCATAGCGACCTTAAACGACCCATAGCGACTTATAGCGACCTTTCCCAAAAACCCACAAAAAAACAGCCCCAAGATAACTTGGAGCTGTGGCCAACCGGATGTACAAAAAATGGAGGAAAACAAAGGTATCTTCTGTACGCCGTGTTGGTTTTACTTTTTGTTGCCGCCGCCAAAGACAACGCCAATCGAAAGACCAAAATTGTTTGTCTGTTTATCCATATAGGTATAGGCGAGGGTCAATCGGAGGTGTTTCCACAACTCAACGCCCACACGAGGCATCATACAGAATTTTATAGCTATATCGTCATCATTCCACGCATCTTGCGAGCCGATACCTGCACCCAATCCTACGAAAAACGATGCATCGCTACCACGGCGGAAATTGTAGTCGGCAACAGCCATTGTGTACCACGCCGACACATCCCAATCGGCGTCCGTGGGCCACACATCATCTACAGGTTCATAGAGACGGTGTATGGTTGTACCACGCAACAAAACACCTACGTCGATGGGGTGCCAAGGGAGGTTGTAGCGCACCTCGAGTTGGAGCAATCTGTTTTTACTGATTTTCCCATCACCACCCAAATCATTGGTCGGTATTGCCATACCATAGCTAAACTCACCCTCGATACTACGGACAACCTCTTGAGCCGCAACAGGCAAGGCACACATCATCGCCAACGCAAACAATACAATCTTTTTCATTGTAGTTTATGGATTTCTGAACAACTCGGTCATTATTTCGGCTACTTTTTGTTGCCGCCGCCAAAGACAACGCCAACGGTCAGGCCCAAACCGCTGTATGCCTCGTGGGTGATATGGTAATTGAGCGTAACACGCAGGTGTCGCCACAACTCAACGCCACAGCGGGGAGCAACACAAAACTTATCTTCACTCAAGAACTCAGACACACCGACACCCGTACCGACAAAGAACGATGCGTTTTTGTTACGGCGGAAATTATAGTCGGCAACGGCCATCATATAGACCGTGCTCCATCTATAGGATTTCTCATGATTTATCCGCAATCCATAACCGGAGCAACTGAATTGAAGACCGACATCCACAGGAACTGATCGCAGGTTGTAGCGCAATTCGAGAGCCCCGCGAATATCCAACAATTTGCCGTCACCTTCTCGTGCATAAACCGTATTGTGAACAGGCAGAGTTGTTCCTAACGCTATCTCACCCTCAAAACGACGAATGTCATCTTGAGCCGCAACGGGCAAGGCACACATCATCGCTAGCGCAAACAGCAAAATCTTTTTCATAGTGAATTGGTTGAATAGTTAGTAAAAATGGTTGGTTTTTACAAAGATAACTATTCTGTTTGAATTACCAAAAAAAGTGTAAGGTTAGTATATAATATAGGTGTGTTTAGCGCAGTTAGCGGCTGAATGCACCACTATATTCGTTGCCAAGTGCATCGACCAAGGTGATGGTGTAGTTGCCCGAGGTGGTGTCGTCGAGCAAGAGTGTGGCATTCTCGGTGGCACTATCCACGACCGCCATATCGACCACACCGCTCTCGCCGGTCAGATAGAGGGTCACCTCGCCCATCGGTGCCACAAACGACACCTCCACACTATTCGCCCCCACGTGTGCATAGGCGACCACCTCGGTCAGCGATCGAGGACCTCCCGGTCGATCCGTCTTTATTATAATTATGTCATCGGGCACTTGAGGAGGATCCTCTGCGTACAACAAACTAACACTTAAGAGTGCAAAAATAATCAGCAGAAAATTGCGCATAGTTTTAAGATTTTTGTTTCCACAAAATTAGCCACAAAGACCCCTTGTACGAAATTTTTAACGCAAAAAAATCTCATCGACCGAATCAACAAATAGCTGATAATCAACAAAATAAAGAACGATGAAATTGCAAAAATCCCATCGTTCTTGTAAACTGCTGATAATCAGCAATATAATTAACAGCGCAGCGCAACCACCTGAATACTAATCGAATAGGCGCAAAAACTCCTCTTTATCGGGTGCATCAGAGCGCACAATCTTCATTTTGATTCTGTTTTTTCGTGCGTACATATTGTGCACGCTATCTTCCAAAATTAGGCTGATGACTTGGGGCGAAAAACCGGCAAGCAACAATCGCAAGAAGTGCAAATCGACCCCTTTTATTTTGGGTAGTTGTTCGGTGATGCGATTCATCACACCGTTGTGCAACGTATTGACGATTGCATTCAACTCCTCGTCCACCTCTTCGTGGTTGGCCAAATGGTTTAATCGGGTCCGCACCTCATTATAGATATTGACTTGTTGTAGAGCGGTGGTGGAACGCTCGAAAAAGTGCAAACACAAATTGTCGAGCAGATTGAAATGGCTCGAAAGTGCCTGCTTGTAAAGTTGTTCTTTTCCCTCCTTAATCTGCAGTTTTTGCCCTAAATCGTTGTATTGTTTTTTTAACTCCTCAACGATAGCCATATAGTTATAAATCTTTTGTTCACGGCGTTTGGTTTGATGCCGATAGAGATATAGCACAAAGCCGGTCACAATGAGCAGTAAGAGAACTGCTATCGCTTCTCCACATTTACGAACCCTGAGTCTGTATTGGTTATGGGCATTTTGTTCGGCATAGAATTGTCGCTCGGCTGCATCAATGGTCGTTTGGAGGGTTACGCACATTACCGAATCCGATTGGAGGATGTAACGACGGATATAGTATCCCGCCTGCTGAGTATTATTTTCAAAAAGTGAAAGATTTATCCCCACCAAGTTTGAATAGATATTATCACCCTTCCCACAAAGTTTGGATTGCAAAAATGCTGACTTTGCGGCCTGAAGATTCGTATCATGCAAATAGACCTTTGCCTGAATAAGATAATAGTTTTCTGTAACGGACTCAGGATAATTTGTAGCTAATGAACGAAGAAGATGGAGAGCCTTTTCATTTTGATTCATATCGCTATATAGAGAAGCCATATGGCTAATATAAATAGGAGCATTAAAGCTATCAGCATATTTCTCTGCTTTCTGCAATGCTTGACTATACCAATGCTCGGCTTGAATGTAGGCTTTGAGCTTAAAGTGTGCATAGCCCAACTCCCCCATTGTCATATAGCAGGCAACCTCGGCACGGGCCGAGGTGTAGGCATCGAGGGCACGGTGGAAGTAGTCGAGGGCCGAGTTGAAATTGTATTGATCGCGATACATTTCGCCCAGGCGCGAATAGACAAGCCCCGTACGGTAGTGGCTGCGGGTGGTGTCGAGGTGGTGCAGGGCCGTAAGGTAGGACTCGGTGGCCAGGCGATATTGCGTTCCGTTTTGGTAGATACGCCCCCGATAGTAGTGGGCCAACGAGCGGAGGGAGTCGTCACGGTGGCGGCTGTAGTAGTCGAAGGCGTAGCGGAAGAGCGAGTCGTTGTCGGAGTCGATATAGTGCTTGTCGAGGGCAACGGTATGGGTCAAGGCGTAGTGGGCACGCAGCCGACGACCGTGCAGCCGATGAAAATCGAGCCCCTCAAGCAGGGCAAGGGAACTATCGGGTTGGTCGGACAACAGCATATCGGCCCGAGCAACGGTGTCGCGGGCAGCCTGCTGGCACGAAACAGCCAACAACAACAGACAAAGCGTGGTCAAAAAGCGCATTGAGGTGTTCGTTTCGGACAAAGATAGCAAAAAAATCGACAAAAAAAGGAGACAACCCCCGAAAGGTTATCTCCTGATGATTGATGCGGCCCAAGAAGATAGAATTTGGTCGCTATAAGTCGCTATAGGTCGCTATGGGCAAAGCCGTCATTCTGAGCGTCAGCGAAGAATCTCTATCGGCGCAGCGGACAGAAAAGAGATATTTCGGTCGCATTGCTCCCTCAATATGACGTAGTAAAGGCGTCATTCTGAGCGTCAGCGAAGAATCTCTATCAGCGCAGCGGGTCGCAAAAGATATTTCGGTCGCATTGCTCCCTCAACATAACGGGCCTCGAAGCCCCCCCTCGATCTAATTGTCCTGATTGAGGAAGAAGATGGGGATATTGGCGATGAAGAGGTCCTTGGCGTGGAGCTTTTCGCGCTTGGCGATAAGCTCCGAAAGGCGGATGTCGCCAATCACATAGTTGCTCTCCGAGGAGATATACTGCTCGTGAATGGCCTCAAAATCGAGCACGTGCTGGATATTGGTCTCCGAGTAGCGCACATAAATCTTCAGCGTGATGTCGGTCGTGTAGTCGGGCTTTTGCAGGTAGTTCTGCTTCTTGTACTCGTAGCGGTAGTCGTGCAGACGAGCCATCACATCGCTCAAAATCGACGAGGCCGTAGGCAGCGAGCCCGCCCCCTTGCCGAACATAAACTGGCGGTCGTAGCACTCGCCACGAATCACCACGCCGTTGTACTCGTCATCGACGCTGTAGATGTATTTGTTCGGGCCGACAAACTCGGGCATCACGAACATCGTGAAGTGCTCGTCGCTCACCTTCACCACCTGGGCCACCAGCTTGATTTTCACCCCCTTCTCACGGGCATAGCGGATGTCGGAGTCGTGGATGGTCGAGATGCCGTAGGTGAAGATGCGCTCGGGAGCCACGTAGGTGCCCAGGGCGTGCACGGTGATGATGACCAGCTTGAAGAGCGAGTCGTAGCCCTCGATGTCGAACGAGGGGTCCTTCTCGGCAAAGCCCAGCTCCTGCGCCTTACGCAGGGCCGAATCGTAGGCCTCGTGGTGGTCGAAGACACGCGAAAGAATGTAGTTCGACGAGCCGTTCAGAATACCCTTTACCTCCAACAGCAGGTCGTTGTCGTAGTACTCCTCCAGATTGCGGATGACGGGAATCGAGCCGCACGACGAGGCATCGTAGAGCAGCGCTACGTTGTTTTGCTTCTGAATCTCAATCAATTCGGGCAGGTATTTGGCCAACATCGCCTTGCTGCCCGACACCACAGGCACGCCATTCAGCAGGGCCGTCTTGACAATGTGGTAGGCATCCTCGGCGTTGTTGATCACCTCGACGATGAGGTTGATTTCGGGATTCTGCAAAATATCCTCGGCACGATCGGTCAGCAACTTCCGATCCACCTCGATGGCTCGGGGCTTATTCAGATCGCTGACACATATCTTGACAATCTCGGCGTGGGCATTCTTCGACTTGCGGATGACCTCATAGACACCCTGGCCGACCACGCCAAAGCCAAACAGACCGATTTTAATGTTACTCATTGGGGATTAGTTGTTATGGATAAAGGGGTATAAAATTTCGTTCAACTGCTCGTGCTCGACCAAGAAACCATCGTGGCCGAAGGGCGAGGATATTTCGTAGTAGCGGCTGTGGGGAATACGCTCCGTGAGGAGGCGCATCTCCTCGGGCGTAAAGATGATGTCGGTCGTGATGCCTACCACCACCGTCTCGGCCTCGATGCACGAAAGGGCAGCCACTACCCCACCCCGCTCGTAACCCACATCGTGGGTGTCGAAGGCGTTGAGAATCGTGTAGTAGGAGTAGGCGTTGTAGCGACGGCACAACTTCTCGCCCTGGTACTGCTGGTAGGTCGAGGCTCGATGCAACTCGGGTTTGGGGTCGGTGTCCTGCTGTGTGAGGTTGTAGCCCAGCGAGCCACGATAGGTCAAAAGGCCCAAGGCACGGGCTGCCGCCATACCCCGCATACCGGCATCGGGGCGACGCTCGCCGAAGGTTTGGTCGGCCTCGATGGCCATACGCTGGCTCTCGTCGATGGCAATGGTCCAGGGCGAGGCCTTGGCATCGGTGGCAATCAGGGCCAGCTTCGAGAAGCGTTTCGGCTCCTCCACAGCCCACTCCACGGCCTGAAAACCACCCACCGAACTGCCCACCAGGGCGTGGATGTGGTCAATTTGCAACGCATCGGCCAGGAGGCGATGGGCGGCCACCATATCACGAATCGTGAGGCGGGGAAAATCTCCGTAGTAAGGCTCGCCCGTCGCAGGGGTCATCGACAGCGGGCCGGTCGTGCCGTAGTGCGAGCCGAGGATGTTGGCGCAGACCACAAACGAGCGGTCGGGGTCCAAAAAACGACCCTCCTCCACCGTGTGGGGCCACCAATCGGCGACATCGGAGTTGGCCGTCAGGGCGTGGCAGACCCACACCACATTCGACGAGTCGGCATTGCGCCGCCCGTAGGTGTGGTAGGCGATTTCGAGCGAGGGCAACACCTCGCCCGACTCCAACGTAAAGGCTCCGTGTCGGTAGATGTTCATCCGAATTATCTTCTGAAGCCGCCACGACCCATCGGCATCTTGGGCATCTTGCCACCTGCGCCGGCGACCATCTTCATCATCTTGCGGGTATCCTCGAACTGCTTCAAGAGGCGATTCACATCGGCCATCGTCGTACCCGAGCCCTTGGCAATACGCTCACGGCGACGGGCATTCAGGCACTCGGGGTGCTCACGCTCGTAGGGGGTCATCGAGCCAATGATGGCCTCGACCTGCTTGAAGGCATCGTCGGGAATATCGACATCCTTGAGCATCTTGCCCATACCGGGAATCATCGAAGCCAGGTCCTTCAGGTTACCCATCTTCTTGATCTGCTGAATCTGCTGGATGAAGTCGTTGAAGTTAAACTGGTTCTTGACAAGCTTCTTCTTCAGTTTGCGGGCCTCCTCCTCGTCGAACTGCTCCTGCGCACGCTCCACAAGCGAAACCACATCACCCATACCCAGAATGCGGTCGGCCATACGCTCGGGATGGAAGACCTGCAAGGCATCCATCTTCTCGCCACTCGAGATAAATTTCAGCGGCTTATCGACCACCGAACGAATCGAAATGGCGGCACCACCTCGGGTGTCACCATCGAGCTTGGTCAGCACCACGCCGTCGAAATCGAGACGGTCGTTGAACTCCTTGGCCGTATTGACGGCATCCTGACCCGTCATCGCATCCACCACGAAGAGGGTCTCCGAGGGGTTCACGGCGGCCTTGATGGCCTCAATCTCCTTCATCATCGCCTCATCGACGGCCAGACGACCTGCCGTATCGACGATGACCACATTGAAAGACTTCTCACGGGCATAGCGGATGGCGTTCCGGGCAATCTCCACGGGGTTCATATTGCCCTCCTCGGTATAGACCTCCACGCCGACCGTCTGACCCAAAATCTTGAGCTGGTCGATGGCGGCAGGACGATAGACGTCACCCGCAACGAGCAGCACCTGGCGGCTCTTCTTCGACTTGAGCAGCTGGGCCAACTTACCCGAGAAGGTGGTCTTACCCGAACCCTGCAGACCGGCAATCAGGATGACGGCGGGCGAACCCTCCAACTTGATGTCGGTAGCCGTGCCACCCATCAAAAGAGCCAGCTCGTCACGCACGATTTTGGTCATCATCTGACCCGGCTTGACGGCCGTCAGCACACTCTGACCCATTGCCTTCTGCTTCACCTGGTCGGTGAAGGTCTTGGCCACCTTGTAGTTCACGTCGGCGTCGATAAGCGCACGGCGGATCTCCTTCAAGGTCTCGGCCACATTGATTTCGGTAATACGGCCCTCACCCTTAAGGATTTTGAATGACCGTTCGAGTTTATCGGTTAAGTTTTCAAACATAATCAGAAAATTAGGCCACAAAGATAGTACAAGCCGAGCGCAATCCCAAATTTATTTGGCAAAAAGGCGGCCGAACAAGGCTGTAAATTTTATTTACAGCAGCCCCGCCTCGTAATAGACCACAATTTGTTCGAGGATGCGATCCTCGTTCTCCTTGTCGTATTGGCTCTTGAGATTGTGGCCGAAGATGCGACCGATGCCCTGCCAGAAACCCGCCACAAAACCACCTCGAAACTCACGAATAATCTCGTAGGCGGTGTACTCCGTTTCACGGTCGATGAGCTTGACCAACACACGCCCCTGGGTACGGGTCATTCGCTTGGCCACGGGGGTATATTCGTCGAGTATCTGCTTGTAACACTGCTTGATATATTGTCGCCGATCCTTCTTATCGAGCATCAGCAACGTATCCTCCATCTCGTGCATCGTCTGCTTTGCCAGCTGCGCCATCGGATATACGATCTTCACTGCATTGACCAATCGCTGGTAACGTCTTAAATCA
>CALAQA010000216.1:0-8078 GCA_937889065.1 uncultured Alistipes sp. | reverse complement strand
GGGGGTGACAGCCTCTTTTCCGAGGTGGCCGTCTCGGGCGGTTTGCCCCGATGGGTCGGCGTGCTGTTTGTGCTTGGTTTTGCAGCGGCGAGCTTCTCGTCGGTGGGGGCTTCGCTGACGGCATTGACCACCTCGTTTTCGGTGGATGTGATGGGTGGTAAGCGCCATAATGAGAAAAGGTTGGAGCGCACGAGAAAGTGTGCTCATACGGCCATCGCCGTGCTGCTTTTCGGACTGGTTTTGTGCTTTAGACGATGGGCTGATGAGAGCGCCATCAACCTGGTGTATAAGGTGGCAAGTTACACCTACGGACCTATCCTCGGCCTGTTCCTTTTCGGTCTGTGGAGCTGTCTTCGTGTGCGCGATGGTTGGGTCTGGTTGGTGGTGATTGCAGCCCCTGTGCTGACAGCCCTTTTGCAATGGGGTGTCGAGCGGTGGTGGGGCTATGAAATAGGCTTTGAGTTGCTGCTCTACAATGCCGCCCTGGTGATGGTCGGCTTGTGGTTGATACGACGGCCGAAGGCTACTTCTTGAAGATGAAATAGACGGCCAAAATCAGACAAACGAAGCCCGCCAGGTGGTTCCAACGTAACGCCTCGTTGCGCATAAAGAGAAGCATGAAGCCCGTGAAAACGGAGAGCGAGACAACCTCCTGAATCACTTTTAGTTGCCACAACGTAAAGGGACCTCCATAGACCACCGAACCGATGCGGTTGGCGGGAATCATAAAGCTGTATTCGGCCAGGGCTACGCACCACGAAATGAGGATGATGGTGATGATGCCCAGCTTTTCGAAGCGGGACTTAAAGGCGATATTTCCGTACCAGGCCAGCGTCATAAAGCTGTTCGAGATGACTAAAAGGCCGATGGTGGCGAGTGCTTTGAACATAGTATGCAACGTTTTTGACGGCGCAAAAGTAGAAAAATAAATGGAAACAACAACCTTACAGGCAAAGAAATACGCCTTGGTGACGGGTGCCGCCTCGGGAATGGGGCGATCCTATGCCCTTCGGTTGGCCGAACGAGGCTATGCGTTGGTGGTGGTCGATTGTCAAGCCGAGCGGCTCGAGGTGGTGGCCGATGAAATCCGCCGTCAGACAAAGGCAGAGGTAAAAAGTCTGGTGCAGGATTTGACGGCCGACGGAGCGGTTGAAGAACTTTTTGCCCGGACCGAGTCTCAAGGCCTTGAAGTCGAGGTGGTTGTCAGCAATGCGGGCCGCCTCTTGTTTGGCGGTTTTGCTTCGGCTTCAGCGGCTGATCTCGAGTCGCTTTTATCGCTTCACTGCTCCGTAACAACCCATCTTTGTCACCGCTTTGGCGCTCGGATGCGGGAACGAGGCAGGGGTTATTTGCTGCTAATGAGCTCCACGACAGCCCGTATGGGGTTGCCCTCGATCGCCCTCTATGCTGCCACGAAACGCTACATCGATACGCTCGGCTCGGCCCTGCACGATGAGTGGGCCAACGATGGGGTGGCGGTGACGGTCGTCTGCCCCGGTGCGGTCGATACGCCCTTCTATGCGCTTGACGAAAAGATGCGTCGTTGGCTGTTGCGTCTGGGGGTGATGCTGACGCCCGATGAGGTGGTGCGTCGTGCCCTGCGTGCCCTGTTTTACAAACGGAAACATCTGACCCCGGGATGGGCGGCCAAACTGATGGTTGCGTTGTGTGCAATCTGCCCCTCTTGGGTAGTTCGACAGATTGTTAAGATAGGGTGGGTTAAGCGTCTGTTAGCCTAATTGCTCGATAGAGGTGATTTTCGAAAAATCTTCGACTACGACATCGGCCAATTTCTCTTTTTGAATCACCTCGGCAGGGAGTGTGGTGGCAATGGCGACAATCGACCCTGCACCTGCCCGTCGGGCGGCCTCGAATCCGGCTCTTGCGTCCTCGAAAATAATGCACTCTTCGGGCTTGACACCCAGTGCTTTTGCGGCCGTCAGATAAATCTCAGGTTCAGGTTTGCAACGGCTCACCATATCGCCCGAAACCTTCACTTCGAAATACTCCTCGATTTTACAACTCGAAAGAACGAACTCGACATTTTGTCGGCAGCCCGACGAGCCGACGGCACACCGTATGCCCGCCCTGCGCAGCAGCTCCAACAGCTCTTTCAACCCTTTGACGGGGGCGATTTCGGGGGCGTAGATGGTGCGGTAAATCTCCTCCTTTTCGTCGCCCAATGCCTGCAAGCCCCGCTCGCGAATTACCTCCTCGGGAAGTAACATCCGCATAATGTCGTCCGACCCCATTCCGAAAGCCTTTTCGAGTTTCGTGCGCCAATCATTCACCCCATAGCGGTTGCAGAAGAGCTCGAAGGCCCGAACGTGTACGGCCGAATTATCGACCAGCGTGCCGTCCATATCGAAGATGGCCGCCTTTTTTGGCAGGTTGTTGTTCATACTTTCAACTGAAAAATTACAAATTCGGGGGCAAAATTACACTTTTTTGCCGAAAACCTCCTTCGGAGTTTTGTGTTTTGCTATTTTCTGCCTACCTTTATACGATTAAAAAAGCAAATCACATTAAACCTAAACAATATGCAGATTAAAGAACTGATGTTGCAGGCTGAGAAGAACCGCAAACGCCTCGTCGAGGTGGTTCAGATCGCCAAGGCCGGTCACATCGGCGGAGGACTTTCGTCGATGAATATGCTGACGGCACTCTATTTCCAGGTAATGAATATCGATCCCAAGAACCCCAAGTGGGAGGAGCGTGACCGCTTCGTAATGAGTAAGGGTCACTGCGTCGAGGCACTCTACAGTGTGTTGGAGAATCGTGGCTTCATTACGAAAGAGCTGACCGACACCTATGGTCAATTTGATACGCCTCTGGCAGGTCACCCCACCATCGAGGTGCCGGGTATCGAGGTAAACAGCGGTGCGCTGGGTCACGGCCTTCCGATCGGTGTAGGTATGGCTATCGCCGCCAAGATGGATAAGAAGAGTTGGAAAACTTTTGTGCTGATGGGCGATGGCGAGCAGGGCGAAGGCTCGATCTACGAGGCCGCAATGGCCGGTAGCCACTACAAGCTCGACAACCTGGTGGCCATCATCGACCGCAACGGCTTGCAGATTAGCGACACGACCGAGAACGTGATGGCTCTGGAGTCCTTCTCGGAGCGTTGGGGCGCCTTTGGCTGGGATGTAATCGAGATCAATGGCGACAAGATGGAGGAGATTGTAGCCGCCTTCGAAAGCATCGACTACACGAACGGTAAACCCCACCTCATCGTTTCACGTACGACGAAGGGTTGTGGCGTGAAGCTGATGGAGAACATTCTGAAGTGGCACCACGGTGTACCCACCCAGGCCGAGTATGAGGAGGCTATTGCCGAAATCGAGGCCCGTATCGAGTCTTTAACGAAATAATTGCGACCCCGAACTATGGAGATTAAAAGTGTACCTTGCCGTCAAAGCTTCACCGATACGCTTGTGGAGCTGGCAAAAGAGGATAAAAACATTGTAGCCGTTACGACCGATGCCCGTGGCTCGGTGACGCTGACCAAATTTTTCAAGGAGCTGCCCGAGCAGGCCGTCGAGTGCGGTATTGCCGAGCAGGATGCCGTAGGTATTGCGGCAGGTCTGGCCCACTCGGGTAAGAATACCTTTGTGTGTGGTCCCGCCTGTTTCTATGTAGCCCGCTCGTTGGAGCAGGTAAAGGTCGATGTGGCCTACTCGCAGAATCCGGTCAAGATTCTGGGTGTGAGCGGCGGTGTGGCCTATGGCGCACTGGGTGCTACCCACCACAGCCTGCACGATATTGCCGTGCTGCGTACCTTCCCCGGTATGAATGTCTATCTACCGTGCGATGCCCGCCAGACCCGTAAGTTGGTGCAGGCGTTGGTGAAGCTGCCCGAGCCGGGTTATGTGCGTGTGGGTCGCAATGCCGTGCCCGATGTCTATGAGAACGATGACTTCGAGTTCGAGCTGGGTAAAGCCACGCTTTTGAAGGAGGGTAAGGATTTGACCATCATCGGTTGCGGTGAGACGGTTTACCACTGTCTGAAAGCGGCCGAAATGTTGGAGGAGCAGGGCATCAGCGCCCGTGTGCTCGATATGCACACCCTCAAACCCGCCGACGAGGAGGCCATTCTGAAGGCTGCTCGTGAGACGGGTCGCATTGTAACGGTCGAGGAGCACAGCCGCTATGGCGGTCTGGGCGGCATCGTGACGGAGATCACCTCCGAGAAGTGCCCCGTGCCGGTGCGCATCCTGGGTATTCCCGACGAGAATGTCATCCACGGCAAGCCGCTGGAGATTTTCCGCCACTACCACCTCGATAAGGAGGGTATCGTAGCCGAAGTGTTGGACTTTGTCAAGTAGTCAGATGAAGAGTTACATCATTGCAATCGACCAAAGCACGTCTGCCACCAAAGCCATCCTCTTTGATGAGCAGTGCCACCTGTGCGGTCGAGTGAATATCGATCACAAACAGTATTACCCCAAAGCGGGGTGGGTCGAGCACGATGCCGAGGAGATCTACGCCAATGCCGTCGAGGCTGTGAAGCGGCTGATGGCGACAGTCGAGACCGAGGCCGATGCCCGCTTCTCGCTCGCCATCACCAACCAACGCGAAACGGTGGTGGTGTGGAACGCCCAGACGGGTAAGCCCGTCTCGAAGGCGGTTGTTTGGCAGTGCCAGCGTGGTGCCGATATCTGCCGTGAGCTGAAGGAGGCGGGCCACGAAAAGACCTTCCTAAAGAAGAGCGGCCTGTTGATTGACCCCTACTTCTCGGCCAGTGGCGTGAAGTGGATTCTGGACCATGTGGAGGGTGCCCGTGAGGCGGCCGAGCGTGGCGAACTGCGTATGGGTACGATGGACACCTGGTTGGTATGGAAGTTGACCAATGGCGCCTGCCACGTCACCGACTATACGAATGCGTCACGTACGTTGCTCTTCAATATCCACACGCTCGATTGGGACGATGAGTTGCTGGGCCTCTTTACCGTGCCCCGCTCGATGATGCCCCAGGCGATGCCTTGCGACTCGATCTTCGGCCGCACGACCATCGAGGGACTCTTCCCCGAGGGAATTGAGATTGCCGGTATGCTCGGCGACTCGCACGGTGCGTTGGCCGGACAGATGTGCTTTGAGGCCGGTATGGGTAAGGCTACCTATGGCACAGGCTCGTCGGTGATGGTCAATATCGGCGAGGAGGCTGTTGCTGCCCCCGAGGGGTTGGTTACGTCGGTGGGCTTTGCCGCCAAAGGCAAGGTCTTCTATGCCTTCGAGGGTAACATCCACTGCACGGGTGCTACGCTGCGTTGGCTGACCGATCAGTTGCAACTCATCGCTTCGCCTGCCGAGACGGAGGCGTTGGCTACGAGTGTCGAGAGTACGAACGGCGTCTATTTGGTGCCCGCCTTTGCAGGTCTGGGTGCACCGTGGTGGAATTCGGAGGCGAAGGCCATCATTGCCGGTATGACCCTTTCGACCACCAAGGCCCACGTCGTGCGTGCTGCGTTGGAGGCCATTCCCTACCAGATCAAGGATTTGGTCGATTTGATGACCGGTCAGGCAGGGGTGGCTCTGAAGGAGCTGCGTGTGGACGGAGGTCCGACCAAGAACGGCTTTTTGATGCAGTTCCAGGCCGATATGCTGGGGGCAACGATCAACCGTGCCGACATCGAGGAGGCCTCGGCCCTGGGTGCTGTGGTGATGAACGGCCTGGCACGTGGCGTGTGGGCTACGTTGGACGAGGTGGCACAGCTGCGTACGTCGGACAACCGCATCCTGCCCACGATGGCCGAAGAGAAGCGTGCCGCACTCTATGGCGGCTGGTTGGAGGCCGTGAAACTCGTCAATAGAAAATAAGTAAAAACCAATAACTAAAACCTGAAAACTATGTATTTTCCCGCGAAACCCGGAAAAGAGACCTTTGGTCTGATTATCGGCACCCGTGCCTACTTCAACTCGGCACTCGCCATTGATGTTCGTAAGACCCTCTGTGAGCAGTTGGAGAAGGCCGGCTATGGCTATGTGATTTTGGATGTGGCCGAGACGCTGACCGACGGTGCAATGGAGACCGTCGAGGATGGTCGCAAGTGCGCCAAGTTGTTCCGTGAGTACCGTGACCAGATTGACGGTATCATCGTCTCGCTGCCCAACTTCGGCTTCGAGGTGGGTATCATCAACGCCATTGCTCGTGCCGAGCTGAATGTGCCCGTGCTGGTGCAGGCTTGCGATGACGAGAACGATAAGGTCGATTTGGACAGCCGCCGCGATGCCTTCTGTGGCAAGATCTCGGTGTGCAACAACCTCTACCAGTATGGTATTCCCTTCACCGACACCGAGTTGCATACCTACTCGATTCACTCGGAGCTGCTGATGAAGGACATCAATAAGTTTGCCGCTACGTGCCGCACCGTGAAGAAGCTGTCGCACGCCCGCATCGGTCAGATCGGTACCCGTCCGCTGGGCTTCAACACCTGCCGTGCCAGCGAGAAGCTGTTGCAGGCTACGGGCATCACGGTAGTCCCCGTCGATCTGTCGGAGATTGTCTTTGCTGCTCAGCGTTACGATAGTGAGGCTGCCGCCCTGAAGAGCAAGATGGAGGAGATTCAGGCCTACGCCAAGGTGCCTGCCGACCACGCCGACAAGGTGATTCGTATGGCCAAGTTCAGCCTCGCTGTGGAGGAGTGGCTGGCCGCCAACGAGTGCGATGCTGCCGCCATCCAGTGCTGGGATTCGTTGGAGCAGAACTACGGCTGTGCTGCCTGCACCACGATGAGTATGCTGGGTGAGAAGCTCATCCCCTGCGCTTGCGAGACCGATATTGCCGGTGCCGTTTCGATGTACGCCCTGACGCTGGCCGCAGGTCGTCCCTCGACGCTGCTCGACTGGAACAACAACTTCGCCGAGGACCGCAACAAGTGCGTCTGCACCCACTGCGGTAACGCTCCCAAGAGCTTCGTGCAGAACGAGATTTCGCTCGACACGCTGGGCGTGTTGGGCCGTACGCTGGGCAAGGTCAATACGTTTGGTGCCGTGCAGGGCAAGTGCACCGAGGGTGAGTTTACCTTCTTCCGCATCTCGACCGACGACACGCTGGGTGTGATTAAGAGCTACCTGGGTAAGGGCCGTATGACCAACGATCTTTATCCGATGGCCGGTTGCATCGCCGTAACGGAGGTGGATAACCTGCAGAAGCTCTTGAAGTACATCTGCAAGAACGGCTTTGAGCACCACGTGGCTATGGTTCGCTCGAACGTAGTGGATGTAGTGGCCGATGCCGTCGAGAACTACCTCGGTTGGGATCTGTATCTCCACGAGTAACCTTTTCAGAAAGGATTTAAGCGGGTATTTTCTGCGTTACGCTTGAGGCTGAAATCCTCACATACGTGCTGTATGCTGCGGTTTCGCCCTCTTCGCAAGCCTTGAAAATCCACCCCTTAAATCCTTTCTGTGTATTTTTTGAACAACTCTTACCAAAACAATGAAAACCCTTAAAACGATTCTTTTGGGTCTGGTGGTGATGGCCTTTGCCGCCTGCACCGCACCCGTTGAGACCGAACGTGAGGTCTATATCTTTACCGGTCACCGTGAACCGGCACTCGATGGTCTGCACCTCTTGTACAGCTACGATGGCTACAAGTGGGACAGCCTGCAGGGTACCTGGCTGACGCCGATGATTGGCAACAAACAACCCGAGTACTTCAATCACCACTCCAACAAGATGGAGCCGGCAAAGTATGCTCCCCAGTCGATGATGCGTGACCCCTCGGTGGTGCAGGGTCCCGATGGTACGTTCCACCTGGTTTGGACGCTGGCCTGGTCGGGCGAGAAGGCCTTTGGCTATGCCTCGTCGAAGGATCTGATTCATTGGAGCGAGCAGCAGGCCATCCCCGTAATGGCGGGCGAGCCGACGAACAACGTATGGGCTCCCGAGATCTTCTACGACGCCCCCAATGAGCAGTATATCATCGCTTGGTCGTCGTCGATTCTTCCCGAGAACTACACCGAAGCCGATAAACTCGGCTCGAACGGTTGCCACCGTGCCTACTACACCACGACCAAGGATTTTGTCACTTTCAGTCCTACCGAGATGTTCTTCAACCCCGACTTCAGCGTCATAG
>CALAQA010000215.1:0-3655 GCA_937889065.1 uncultured Alistipes sp. | reverse complement strand
GCCTGCCGCTAGCGTTCATCCTGAGCCAGGATCAAACTCTCCATTGTAAAAAAAAATGTTTTGTTAAATCTTTAGCTCTAATCTCAAAGGTATTGTTTGAAATCACTCTTTCGAGTGGATAAAAACTTTGCTGCTCAAATTCTTCAAAGAACGCTGTTCGTATATCGCTATAAGAACAAATTCTGTTTCTGTGTCGGTCCGAAGACCGGCTAAGCTTTGACCGCTTTTTCGAAGCGGAAAGTGGTGCAAAGGTAAAACCTTTTTTTGAAACCACCAAATCTTTTTGAAAGATTTTTCAAACTTTTTTTCAGAACGCTCGCTTTCGTTATGAGGCGAAAGCGGGTGCAAAGATAAGTCAAGTTTTTTTAACCTCCAAAAGATTTTGAAACTTTTTTCAAAACTTTTTCAGAACGCTCAATCGAGGGTTTGTTTCTCGATTGCGGATGCAAAGGTAGCGACTTTTTCAAAAGCAGCAAACTTTTTCAGCACTTTTTTTAAGGTCATTTTTCACTTTTTAGTTAAGTGATTGGTTGTGTGATATTTCCGTATTTGTCAGAAATATAAACTCGTGTCAAAAACGTAAAATAGGCAGCCGCCAACCCTTTTATATATATAATATAGGTATAGAATATGGCGCTTCGTCGTGCGCTTTTTGGTGCGATA
The DNA here is from genome assembly GCA_937889065.1 of uncultured Alistipes sp. Lineage (GTDB taxonomy): Bacteria > Bacteroidota > Bacteroidia > Bacteroidales > Rikenellaceae > Alistipes. The sequence continues at coordinate 2,992 of CALAQA010000215.1, read as the reverse complement.
TTCGGTTTTTTGCGTATCTTTGTGGTATGACAAAACCGACCATCCACCAGATTTTGGAGCGTTATTGGGGCTACAAGCGTTTTCGCCCGCAGCAGGAGGAGATCATCCAAAGCATCCTTGCAGGGCACGATACGCTTGCCTTGATGCCTACGGGTGGCGGAAAGTCACTCACCTACCAGGTGCCGACGATGGCTATGGAGGGCATTTGTGTAGTCGTCACCCCGCTGATTGCCCTGATGAAGGACCAGGTGGACAACCTGCGTCGGGTCGGTATCAAGGCTGTTGCCCTCCACAGCGGACTCTCGCAGCAGGAGATCGACCGCCAGATGGACAACTGCGTCTTTGGCGACGTGAAGTTTCTCTACATTGCCCCCGAACGCATCACATCGGATGTGTTTCGGTTGCGCCTCGAGAAGATGAAGCTCTGCCTCTTGGCGGTCGATGAGGCCCACTGCATCTCGCAATGGGGCTACGATTTCCGACCTGCCTACCTCACCATCCGTTCGATTCGCCAGCTCCACCCCGAGGTGCCCATTCTGGCCCTGACCGCCTCGGCAACGAAGATGGTGACCGAGGATATTATGCAGCAGCTCGGATTTGCGGCTCCTCACATCATCCGCAGCGAGTTCCTACGCCCCAACCTTTCGTACAGCGTGCGCCACGTCGAGGATAAGTATGGCCAACTGATGCGCATCTGTGGCGGTGTGCCCGGATGTGGTATTGTCTATGTACGTACCCGCTCGTTGGCCGAAGAGTTGGCCAAGCAACTGATGCAGGATGGGGTTTCGGCGGCAGCCTATCACGGCGGGATGCCCCACGCCGAGCGCAACCTGCGTCAAGAGGAGTGGTTGAAGAATAAAACCCGCATCATGGTGGCAACAAACGCCTTTGGTATGGGCATCGACAAGCGGGATGTGAGGTTTGTGGTCCACTACTCGCTCTGCGACTCGTTGGAGTACTACTACCAGGAGGCGGGTCGTGCAGGTCGTGATGGGGCGAAGTCCTATGCCGTGCTACTCACGGGCGAGGAGGATGTGCAACGCATCACGCAGACGCTGGAGCGGGAGTTTCCCCCGTTGGAGGAGATCAAAACCATCTACGAAGAGCTATATACCTTCCTGCAAATTCCCATCGGCGGGGGCAAGGGGCAAAGCCGTGTCTTCAACATCTTTGACTTCTGCCACCGCTTCCACCGCTACGAGGGCAACGTCATCTGCGCCATCAAGCTCTTGGAGCTAAACGGCTATATGTCGCTCACGGACGATCAGGACAACCCCGCACGGCTGATGTTTATGGTCGAGCGTGACGAGTTGTATCGGGTCCGCTTCAAACATGAGGAGCTGGACCACTTCCTGCGCATCGTCCTACGCCTCTACCCCGGACTCTTTACCCACTTCCGCCCCATCGACGAGTTGGAGATTGCCTCGTGGAGCGGCTACACGTTGGAGCGTGTGAAGGAGCTGCTGGCCCGTCTGTGGCAGCTGCGATTGGTGCGTTACATCCCCTCGAACCGCTCGCCGATGTTGGTGTTGCACGAAGAACGCCTCCCTGCCACGGATCTCCGCATCGCCCCCGAAACCTACCTGCGCCGCAAAGAGCTGATGATGGACCGTCTGCATCTGATGGCCGAATATGCCGCCTCGGAGGAGTGCCGCAGCGTGGTACTCGACCGCTACTTTGGCGGCCCGGGCGATAAACCGTGCGGCATCTGCGACAACTGCCTGGAGCGGAAGCGCAAGGAGAAGCGGGAACCGGTGCTCTTCACCGAGGCCCACCGAGCCGAAGCCCTGAAGCGACTCGAAGAGGGTCCCTGCGACCTGCGACGCCTTTCGTTTTCGGTACCCCTCTCGGCCGAAGGGCTGATGGCATTGGTGGAGTCGATGAAAAAGGCGGGCGAAGTGGAGGTGGATCGCTTCGGCTTCTGCAAAATTCGAGCCTCGGAAACCTCCGATTCCGAAATATAATTGCTACCTTTGCGCCAATGTCCAAGAAAACCTACATAGCAAAAATCGACAACGAGACAACTGCCAAGCTCCCTGCGGCCGAGTTTGGAGGACGAATCATCCTCATCGACCGTGAAGAGCAGGTGGCCGAGGCGTGTCGCTACCTCTCCGAGCAGCCTGCCATTGGCTTCGACACTGAGACCCGCCCTTCGTTTCGGGCAGGGGTTTCGTTTCGGGTCTCGCTGCTGCAACTCTCATCCGAGGAGCGGTGCTACCTGTTCCGCCTGAACAAAATCGCCTTGATACGCCCATTGCAGAAGTTGCTGGAGAATCCCCGCATTCTGAAAATCGGTGCCGACGTGGGGGGCGACCTGCGTGGTCTGCATCAGCTGCGCCACTTCCGTGAAGCGGGCTTTGTCGATTTGCAGTCGATGGTCGAGGAGTGGGGCATCGAGGAGAAGAGCCTTCGCAAGATGTCGGCCATCGTGTTGGGACAACGGGTCTCGAAGGCCCAGCGGCTGAGCAACTGGGAGAGCAGCACGCTCACCGACAAACAACAGCTCTATGCCGCAACGGATGCGTGGGTCTCGCTCTGCATCTACAACGAACTAAGAAAGAATCAGTAACGAAACAAAAGAAGATATGATACCGCAAATTGTGCTGCGTCGTGGCAAAGAGGAGTCGCTGAAGCGTCTCCACCCCTGGGTCTTCTCGGGGGCCATCGACCACATCAAAGCCGAAGAGGAGAGCGACATCCGCGAGGGTGCGCTGGTCGAGGTCTATACCCGCAGTGGCGACTTTATCGCCCAAGGGCACTATCAGATTGGCTCGATTGCCGTGCGTGTGCTCTCGTTCGAGCAGGAGCCGATTGACCAGGCGTGGTGGAATCGCCGCATCAAAATCGCCTACGACGTACGTCGCACGTTGCGCCTGACGGAGAATGCCTCGACCACCTGCTACCGCCTCATCCACGGCGAGGGCGACTCGTTGCCGGGTCTGGTGGTCGATATCTATGGCTCAACGGCGGTGGTGCAGTGCCACTCGGTGGG
>CALAQA010000214.1:0-10112 GCA_937889065.1 uncultured Alistipes sp. | reverse complement strand
TAATCCCTTGCGTTGCCGAGAAGGTCCTCACGAACGATAACAACGGTAAGACCTGCGGGAGCAACGTTTTTCTGTGCACCGCCGTAGATAACACCGTATTTTGAAACATCCATAGGCTCTGAAAGGAAGCAGGATGAAACGTCTGCAACAAGGGGAACATTGCCTGTATCGGGAAGCTCGGCAAAACGTGTGCCGTAGATTGTGTTGTTCTGGCAGATATAGAAATAGTCTGCATCGGGATTGAACTTTGAACTGTCAAGTTCGGGAATATAGTTGTAAGTCTTGTCTTTTGAAGAAGCAAAAGTTTTGCGTTCTCAACGCCTTCCTCACTATGGAAGCACTTTAGAATGGCTTTCAACAGAACATAATCTTACAAATTACAATGATTTTTTATTTTCTGTTCATCCAGAAGAAGAAATAAATGAATTACCACAAATTCAAGGAGGCGTGCGAGTTGATTGAAGTCGGAGCAGCGTCGTCGTTCACCACCACCGACGAATTGCGGGCCTGGTTTGCCCCCTTGCGGGACGATGCCGAGGCGTTGAAGCGAGCCGGCGAGGCAGCCCGAAGCTACACGCTGAAAAATCAGGGGGCCACGAAACTGATTCTCGACACAATTTTTGGTGCATAAAAAAATTCACTGCTCTAAAACAGGGCAGTGAATTTTTCTTTTTCCATCAGGCGGCATTCGCATCGGCCGATGGCCGTAGGCAGCACAATGTATATCTTATCCGCCTCGCTCTTCTTATCCTTTCCGCAGGCCTTTTTCAGGCGGGCCGGACTAACGGGCGAACGCAACACAAACCCCATCCGCACAAAGAGCGCTTGAATGCGATCGGCCTCCGACTCGGCCAACAGACCCATTCGTTGCGCCATACGGGCCATCATCACCACCCCGACAGCCACCGCCTCGCCGTGAATCATCTCACGAGAGGTCTTCTCGATGGCGTGGCCCAGCGTGTGGCCCAAATTCAAGAGGCGACGTTCGCCCCCCTCCCGCTCGTCACGCTCCACAATGGCGGCCTTCACCCCCACCGACGAGGCCACCACCTCGCCCAACAACGTTTGGTTGGTGCGCAGCTCCTCGAACGAACTCTGCTCCAACTTTTCGAAGAGGGGTCGATCGGCAATGATGGCCGACTTGATAACCTCCGCCAAACCGGCTCGGAACTCCCGCTCGGGAAGGGTCGTGAGCATTTCGGGATCGCAAATCACGAAACGGGGTTGCGAGAAGCATCCCGCCATATTCTTGAAGCCCCCGACATTCACCCCATTCTTGCCACCCACCGAGGCATCGACCTGACCCAAGAGGGTCGTGGAGACAAAGCCGAACTCCAACCCACGCATATAGGTCGAGGCGGCAAAGCCCGCCATATCGGTCACAATGCCGCCACCGATGCCGAGGATGAAGGTGCGACGATCGGCCCCCAACTCGATGAGTTTGCGGTAGATCTGCTCGATGGTGTGCAGCGTCTTGCTCGACTCGCCCTGCCCCACCAGAATGATGTCGTAGGGGGCGATGAGCGACCCGTAGAGGCGCACCATCGAGGCGTCGGTGATGACCACCACCCGTCTTTCGGCCAACAGCTCGGGGAGCAAGGCCGAGGCCGATGCAATGTAAACATCGCTTTGGTTGCGCACAGTAAAATTCGCTTTCATAACCTCTTTGTGGTGTTTGATAAAGCAAATTTAGCATATTTTTATTATTTTTGCGCATCAAAATAGTCAATTATGCAAAAACTGCGCAACATTGCCATCATCGCCCACGTCGATCACGGCAAAACGACCCTGGTCGATAAGATGATTCTGGCAGGTCACATCCTGCGTGACAACGCCAAGACGGGCGGCGATCTGATTCTGGACAACAACGATTTGGAGCGTGAACGAGGCATTACGATCCTCTCGAAGAACGTTTCGGTTATCTACAAGGATTATAAAATCAACATCATCGACACCCCGGGGCACGCCGACTTTGGTGGCGAGGTGGAGCGTGTGCTGAATATGTGCGACGGCGTACTGCTGTTGGTCGATGCCTTCGAGGGCACGATGCCGCAGACCCGCTTCGTACTGCAGAAGGCCCTTGCGCTGGGCAAGAAGCCCATCGTGGTGGTCAATAAGGTCGATAAGCCCAACTGCCGCCCCGAGGTGGTCAATGAGCAGGTCTTCGATCTGATGTTCACGCTCGATGCCACCGAGGAGCAGCTCGACTACAAAACCATCTACGGCTCGGCCAAGCAGGGCTGGATGTCGCACAAATGGAACGAGCCGACCGACTCGTTGGTACCGCTGCTGGATGCCATCATCGACGAGATTCCCGAGCCGGCCTCGGTCGAGGGTACCCCTCAGCTGCTGATTACCTCGTTGGAGTACTCGGCCTATACGGGTCGCTCGGCCGTAGGTAAGCTGACCCGAGGCTCGCTGCGTGCCGGTCAGAACGTCACGTGGGCCAAGCGTGACGGCCAGACGATGGTCCGCACCAAAATCAAGGAGCTGATGGTCTTCGAGGGGCTCTCGAAGAAGAAGGTCGAGGAGGTGCACTGCGGTGAGATTTGCGCCCTGATGGGCATCGAGGGCTTCGAGATTGGCGATACGATTTGCGACTACGAGAACCCCGAGCCGCTGCCCCCCATTGCCATCGACGAGCCGACGATGTCGATGCTCTTCACCATCAACAACTCGCCCTTCTTCGGCAAGGATGGTAAGTATGTCACCTCACGCCACATCAAGGAGCGTCTGGACCGTGAGTTGGAGAAGAACCTGGCACTGCGTGTCACCCCGGGCGAGTCGGCCGATTCGTTCAACGTCTTCGGACGTGGCGTGCTGCACCTCTCGGTCTTGATCGAGACAATGCGCCGTGAGGGGTATGAGTTGCAGGTGGGTCAGCCCCGAGTTATCGTCAAGGAGATTGACGGCGTGAAGTGCGAGCCGATCGAGGAGATGACCGTCGATTGCCCCGAGGAGTATTCGGGCACGGTCATCGAACTGACGACCAAGCGCAAGGGTGTGATGACCAATATGACCTCGAATGCCGACCGGGTACGTCTGGAGTTCGACATTCCCTCGCGCGGCATCATCGGTCTGCGCTCGAATATGCTGACCGCTACGGCCGGTGAGGCCATTATGACCCACCGTCTGAAGGGCTTTGAGCCCTGGGTGGGCGAGATTGAGATGCGTACGAACGGCTCGATTATCGCTTCTGAAACGGGTACGGCCTACGCCTACTCGATCGATAAGTTGCAGGATCGCGGTCGCTTCTTCATCTCGCCGATGGAGGCCGTCTATGAGGGCCAGGTAATTGGCGAGCACACCCGTCAGAACGACATCGCCGTGAACGTGACAAAGGCCAAGCAGCTGACCAATATGCGCGCGTCGGGCTCGGACGAGAAGAGTGTCATCGTACCGCCGAAGGTCTTCACGCTGGAGGAGGCGTTGGAGTATATCAAGGAGGATGAATATGTCGAGGTGACCCCCCACGCTATGCGTCTGCGCAAGATTCTGCTCCACGAGGTAGATCGCAAACGTGCCGCCAAGGAGTAAGCGCCAAGTATCACGAAAACCTTAAAACCAACCAAAATATGAAAAAAGTAGGTATTGCCAGCGACCACGCCGGCTATGAGATGAAGGAGTTTGTAGTGGGCTACTTGCAGGCCAAGGGCTTCGAGGTCTTCGACTTCGGTACCCATTCGCCCGAGAGTGTCGATTATGCCGATTTCGGCCACCCGCTGGCCGAGGCTGTCGAGCAGGGCGAAGTGGATTGCGGCGTAGGTCTGTGTGGCTCGGGCGAGGGTATCTCGATGACGCTCAACAAGCACCAGGGCATTCGTGCCGGTCTGTGCTGGTTGCCCGAGATTGCCCATCTGATTCGTCAGCACAACAACGCCAACGTGGTGGTGCTGCCCGCCCGTTTCATCTCGAACGACGAGGCCGTAGCCATCCTCGACGAGTACTTCTCGACCGACTTTGAGGGTGGTCGCCACGAAGCACGCATCGCCAAGATTCCGGTGCAGAAGTAGATGTACTTAGAGCTGATAGATAAAAGGCGTGTCGAGAAGATGCGCCTTTTTTTCGTCGTCGAACAGCCCAAAAACCGTCGAGCCGCTGCCCGACATCGAGGCATAGAGAGCCCCCGCACGCTGTAACTCGGCTTTGGCGGCAGCAATCGAGGGGTGTGCGGCAAAGATATGCGGCTCAAAGTCGTTCTTAATCAGCCCCTGCCACTCGGCAAGGGGGCGGGTGATGCGCTCCCGCAGCGAGACCGCAGGAAGGGCAGGCTTCACCCCTGCGTAGGCCTCCCGGGTCGAGACCCCCTCGTCGGGCTTAATCAAGACCAACCACAGACCACTCAAATCCAGCGCAATCGGCTCCATCCGTTCGCCTCGGCCCGTGCAGAATTGGGGCGTGTTGCGGACAAAAAAGGCGGTGTCGCTACCCAACTCGGAAGCCAACGAAATCAGGGTTGCCTCGTCCAACTGCAAATCAAACAACTCGTTGATAGCCAGGAGTGTTACCGTACCATCGGCCGAGCCGCCACCTAGCCCCGCACCAAACGGCACCCGCTTGTCGAGGGTGATGTGTACACCCCCCACGCCGTAGTGGTCGTGCATCAACTGCCACGCCCGAAGGCAGATGTTTTTCTCGGCAGGGCAATCGACCATCAACCCCCGATTCTCGAAGGTCGGCGCGGTGGCCTCGATACGCACCACCTCGACCACATCGTAGAGCCCCACGACAGGCACCATCACCGTCTCCAACTCGTGAAAACCATCCTCACGACGACGCAGGATATCCAATCCCAGATTGATTTTGCAATTTGCTTGGTAAGTTCCCATTACACGAAACCGAAACAACGAGATAAAATATAGCCGAGGATTATAACAACGATAAATTTTACAATCGTCCACATCTTTTTATGTTGAGATGTAGTCTCTATCGCAGGGGCAGATGATGTCTTTACGCAATACTTTTGTTGGCTCTCCTCCAACACAGCACGCCACAACTCATTCACTTTCGGATCACGAACATTGAATTTCAGTTCCTTCCCCAACGTGTAATTTGATATATAAACCACACCCTCTTCTATGGCGGTTATCTTGTAGTTGAAACAACCCTGGATAAGTAATCTGCCATTGGTTGAAGCAAATGCTTCTACCGTCAATGTCGGATGCTCTTTTGAATCAGTCTGATAAACCACATTAAACCGATATCCATCCTTGCACACAATTACCGCTGAATGACTTACCCCGGGTTGAATGATATAATCGTTCATTTTTACATCAAACACAACATCAACAACACTTTTATCTGCCAATTGGGTACGATATAAGAGTTGCCCCGGATGTGCTTTTGCCGTCTCTGCTGTAGGAAATCCTATCAATAATTCTCCATCACGATTGCAAAGTTTCTTGCCAATAGGTTTATACAAAATACCTTTACCTGCCAAAAAGACAAAATCACCAACTTCGACCTCAACATCCTCAATAGATGTTTCCAGAACTCCGTTCGATTGCATTTTCGCTCCGCATTGCACACAAAAGTTAGCGTCATCGGGATTTTTGGCTCCACAGGTTGTACAAAACATAAAGAAATCGATTTAAGTTAGCTATACAAAGATAGTAAATATCCGCTTTAATCAGCTTTTCGACAAGCTTTTTTTATACCTTTGCCTTATGAAATTTCGTACCGAACTAAAAATTACGCCCTTCGAGCGAGCAATCTCCTATCAGGACAGGCTTCTCGCAATCGGCTCGTGCTTTGCCGACGAGGTGGGCCAACGGCTCTCGGCCGACAAATTCAGGGCCACCTGCAATCCGTTGGGCACCCTCTTTAATCCCCTCTCGATTTTGGGGCTTATGGAGCGTGCCGAGGCCGACCGTCGATTCACTGAAGAGGAGGTGCAGCAACACCCCTCGGGTGGCGCTTTTCTCTTTGGGTTGCCGACCCGATTTACCGCTTCGGAGGGCGGTGAACTGCTCCTTAGGGCCAACGAGGCACTCCGTCAGACCCGCGCCTGTTTCAAGGAGGCCGACCACCTTCTTGTCACCTTCGGCACGGCCTACATCTATCGCCTTGCAGCCACGGGCGAGGTGGTGGCCAACTGCCACAAACAGCCCCACGATCTGTTCCGTCGTGAACGCCTCACCGTCAATCAGATTGTGGAGCCGTGGGCGGAGTTTATAAAGCAGCATCCCGACAAGCAGTTCATCCTGACCGTCAGCCCCATACGCCACCTGGGCGATGGGTTGGAGGGGAACGCCATAAGCAAATCCATCCTCCGTCTGGCGGCCGAACAGCTCGTCGAGCAACTCCCGAATGTGCACTACTTTCCTGCCTACGAGCTGCTGTTGGACGATTTGCGTGACTACCGTTTCTATGCCGACGACCTCTGCCACCCCTCTCGCCAAGCCGTGGAGTACATCTACGAAAAGTTTGCCGAGGCGGCCTTCACCCCCGAGACCCTCGAGTTGCGAGGTCGGCTGCGTGGGCTGACCGCCTTTGCGGCCCATCGCCCTTTCGACCCCTCGAAAGAGCAGTACCGAAGCGAGTGCCAACGCATCATCGAGCAGATGGAAGCACAAGTGGCAACAAATAATCTCGATTTTTCGGCCGAAATAGCCCTCCTAAAGGGGAGATTGTGACGCATTTTTCTTATCTTTGTCGCTTGTATCGATTAAGAACAACTATGAAACGAATTTTACTCCTGCTCATCGCCCTCTGCACCCTCACGCCCCTCGTGGCCAAGCAGCCCCGTCTGGTGGTGCAAATCGTGGTGGGCTCGATGCGTGCCGGCGATTTGGAGCGTTACTCGGCCAACTTCACCGAAGGTGGTTTCCGCCTCTTGATGGAGCGTGGTGCCTACTACCCCACCGCCGCTTACGATTTTCAACAGACACTCTCCCCCGTCACCCTCTCGACCCTGGCCACGGGTGCCATGCCCTCGATGCACGGCGTCATCGGCGACCGTTGGTGGGACTACACCACCGGTATGCCGGTCGATTTGACCGACGGCCGTCGGGGTGCAGGCGGCTACAACCTGGTCGTGCCGACGCTGGCCGAGACCCTCAAACACCACCACCCCAAGGCCCACACCGTATCGCTGGCTCTCGATGCCACCTCGGCCATCGTGATGGGTGGCAAGCAGGGTGAGGTCTATTGGATTGATGCCGCCGAGTGCGAGTGGGCCTCATCGCTCTACTACCTCAACTCCACCCCCGAGTGGATTGCACGCAGCAACCGTGAGGGCTACAACCTCTCGTACCTGCTGCCCGATTGGCGTCAGTTGCTGGATAAGAAGGCCTACCTCAACACCCGCCACAACGACATCCGCCTCTCGATCGAGGGGAAGCGTTCGACCCCCAACCTCAAGCCCCGCCGCATCGATGTGCCCCTCTCGGACTACATCACCCGTATGCGTCATACCCCCGCAGGCAACAGCGTGGTGTTGGGCTTTGCCAAGCAGGCCATTGCCAACTTCGAGTTGGGCAAGGACGAGGTGCCCGACCTGCTGAACATTACCCTCGATGCTTCTCGCTACATCCACCGCACCTACGGCCCCGAGTCGATTGAGGTGGAGGATATGTACTACCGTCTGGACAAGGATTTGGCAGACTTTTTGACCTTCCTTCACGCCCAGGTACCCGCCGAAGAGTGCGTCGTGGTGCTCACCTCGGACCACGGTACCAGCGCCTCGTACGACCTGAACGAGGAGAGTCCCGCCGACCGTTTCAACGTGCAGCAGTTCCGTGTCATCATCAACGGATTTTTGAACGTGCGATACGGCCAAGGCTCGTGGGTATTGGGCTACCGTGAGCGAGCCATCTACCTGAACCACAACCTCATCTACGAGCGCAACCTCAACCTGGAGGAGGTGCAGAACGAGGTGGCCATCTTTGCAATGCAGTTCAGCGGCGTTTCGCACGCCCAGGCCGCTACGGCGCTCCGTTCGAGCTACTTCGGCAGCGGCTATGCCCAGCGGATGCAACAGAGCTTCTACCCCCGTCGTTCGGGCGATGTGCTGCTCAACTTGGAGCCGGGCCTGATCGAAGAGGTGGATGGCGTCTATTCGGCCTCCGGCTCGATGTATGGCTACGACCGCCACGTGCCCCTCATCCTGCACGGCGACCACATCGGTGCCCGCACCATTCGCCGTGAGGCCTCGATGACCGACGTAGCCCCCACGCTGGCTCACCTGATGGGCATCCCCGCTCCCGGCGCCGCCGAGGGTGAAACCTTAACCGAAATTGTTGATTAACGAAGTTTTGACAATATGACCATCGATCCCATCCAAGAGGCCATCATCGAGGAGTTCTCCATCTTCGACGACTGGCTCGACAAATACGACTACCTCATCTCGCTGAGCGACCAACTGCCCGCCATCGACCCGACCCACCGCACCAACGACTATAAAATCAGCGGTTGTCAATCGAGTGTATGGGTCGATGCCCGCCTCGAAGCGGGTCGTGTGCGCTACTCGGCCGACAGCGACGCCATCATCACCAAGGGCATCATTTCGCTCCTGATTCGCGTGATGGACAACCGCACCCCGCAACAAATCATCGATACCGAGCTCTACTTCATCGAGCGCATCGGCCTGCAAGCCAACCTCTCGCCCACCCGAGCCAACGGACTGCTCTCGATGATTAAGCAGATGCGTCTCTACGCCCTTGCGTTTAACCAACAAGCCTAAAGAATTATGATGAGCCCCGAAGAGATTTTAGAGGTGGAACGGGACATTGTCCTGACCCTGAAAAACATCTACGACCCCGAGATACCGGTCAATATCTATGACCTGGGCTTGATCTACGAAATCGACTATACGCCCGACGGCATAGCAACCATTCGTATGACCCTCACGGCCCCCAACTGCCCGATGGCCGATATGCTGGTCGAGGATGTCTATACGCAGGTGGGCAAGGTAAACCACGTGCTGAAGGTGGAGGTGATTCTGACCTTCGAGCCGGCGTGGGACAAGAGTATGATGAGCGAAGAGGCCCTGCTCGAGCTCAACCTTTTCTAACCCCGCCCCGCTATGGCCACCCGTCAAGCAGAGCTTCTCGAACGCCTCGAGGCGAGTGCCCGAGCCGGACTGCCGGCTTGCGGCGGGTGGATTGCATCCAAAGATGCGACCCGATTTACCTTTCTGTGCAGCGACCTGATGCGGGAGCGTGCCCAATACAAACTGCGCATCATCGACCAACTGCTCGACGAGAACTACGGCAACTGGAACGAGACCTTCTACAACCTCTACTTCCGTACGCTGGGCGATAAGAAAAACCAAGAGGCCTTCTTGGAACTCTCCCGCCGTGTAACTTACAAAAATATTCTGCGTGAGCGACTTACACCCAACGCTATCGAGGCGATGCTGCTGGGTGCTTCGGGGCTGTTGGAGCTTTATCCCGAGGATCGCTACGTAGCCCTTCTCAAGCAGGAGTTCCGCCACCTCTCGGCCAAATACGACATCGAGCCGATGTCGGTCGAGCAATGGAATCTGCACGAAATCCGCCCTGCCAACCACCCCGTGTTGCGCCTTTCGCAGGCCGCCGCCTTCTTTCTGCAAGACGACTTTCTGATGGACCGCATCCTGCGCTGCCGCACCGAGGAGGATATCCACGCCCTCTTCTGCATCGAGAGCGGCCACTATTGGCACACCCACTACACCCCGGGTGCCGAGAGCGAAGAGCGCCCCAAACGCCTCGGCCACTTCAAGGCGAGTATGATCGGCATCAACCTGGTGGCCACGTTGCAGTTGGCCTATAGCCTGAAGATGGGCAAGGAGGAGCTTTACGAACAGGCCATCAACCTGCTTGAGCGAATGAAACCCGAGGACAACCGCTACATCCGCCTCTGGCAATCGATGGGTGTACGCCCGCGCGATGCCGCCCAGACGCAGGCCTTGCTGCAACTTTCGACCGTCTATTGTGCTGCCGCTCGCTGTAAAGAGTGTCCCATCGCACAACGAATGATGATGGAATTGGAATTAAAAAAGAAAGATTAAAATTGGGGGGGTGGTTCGCCACGACCCCTTTTTCTTTGAGCGAGGTGGGTGGATAAGGTCGCTATAGGTCGTTTAAGGTCGCTATAAGTCGCTATAGGGATTAGGTCAGCACCTTATAACG
>CALAQA010000213.1:0-10110 GCA_937889065.1 uncultured Alistipes sp. | reverse complement strand
ACGGTTTCGACAACAACGGTAAGTCGCGCTCGTCGCAGGTGAACTACTACCACAAGCCGCAGATCTCGCTCAACCACCAGTGGCAGATCGACTACAAGTCGTCGCTCTCGACGGCCCTCTATATGTCGATTGGTCGTGGTGGCGGTTACTCGGGTCAGGGTCGTACGTCGTCGGACCGCGCTATGTGGAACGGTTCGAACAACGGTATCCTGCGCTACGACTTCCGCAAGGCCGACGGTACGTTCGACTACGGTGCCATTCAGGACCTGAATGCTGCCAGCGAAGATGGTTCGAAGATGGTGATGTCGGATAGCAAGAACAACCATATGTGGTATGGTTTGCTCTCGACCTACACCAACCAGATTGGCAAAAATCTGGAGCTTTCGGCCGGTGTCGATGTACGTTACTACATCGGCGAGCACACCAACGAGATTGTCGATCTGTATGGTGGTAACTACTTCATCGACGATGCCGACCGTAAGAACGTAAAGGCTATCAACAACGCCGCTGCTGCCGATCCGAACTGGATGTACGAGAAGCTGGGCGTAGGTGATGTGGTTTATCGCGACTACGACGGTCACGTGCACCAGGAGGGTGTCTTTGCCCAGCTGGAGTGGACCAAGAACAAGCTCAACGCCTTCGTATCGGGTTCGGTGTCGAACACGGGTTACTGGCGTGTGGACCGCTTCTACTACGACGAGGCTCACCAGGAGTCGGATAAGATCAACTTCATCGGTTTCACAGCCAAGGGTGGTGTAAACTGGAACTTCACGAAGCGTTCGAACGTCTTCCTCAACGTAGGTTACATCTCGCGTGCCCCCTTCTTCTCGGGTGGCGCCTTCCTGCAATCGACCACCAGCCATATGACCAACCCCGATGCCGTAAACGAGAAGGTCTTCTCGGTAGAGGGTGGTTATGGTCTGCGTAGCGAGAAGTTCAACCTCAACCTGAACGCCTACTACACGATGTGGATGGATAAGTCGGACGTTCGTTCGAAGCTGATGTCGAACGGCGACTATGCCCGTGTAAATATGACCGGTGTAGATGCCCGCCATATGGGTATCGAGCTGGATCTGCGCTACAAGCCCGCCCGCTGGGTGAACCTGACCGGTATGTTGTCGGTAGGTGACTGGATTTGGTCGAGCAACACGCGCGGTTACATCTACGACTCGCAGGGTCAGCCGATGACCAAGAAGTTGGACGGTACGGTAGCTTCGGGCATCATGGAGGAGGACCACGCTTGGATCGACCTGAACCAGAAGGATATCCACGTTGCCGGATCGGCCCAGACGACCGCTGCCGTAGGTGTTGATTTCTTCCCGATGAAGGGTCTGCGTGTGAGCGCCGACTGGAACGCCTATGCCAACAACTATGCCGACTTCTACCTCGGCTCGAACCTGACGCCCAACACGGCTGTCAATGTAAATGACCCCTGGCGTATTCCTTGGGGCCACCAGTTGGACCTCTCGGCCAGCTACTCGTTCAAGATTGGTAAGGTGGATGCCACGTTGTATGGTAACGTGAACAACCTCTACGACTACAACTACATTATGGATGCACAGTGCGCCACCGATGCCAAGGGCTGGGAGGATTGCTATGCTGTGATGTACTCGTTCGGTCGCACCTACACCATCAGATTAAAAATCCGCTTCTAAAGATTGACAAGCTATGAATAAGCATATTTTCAAACACCTGTTGTCGCTTGCCGCTGTAGCCCTGATGGGTTGGAGCTGCGAGGCCGACTACTTCAACGAGCACGAGCTCGATGGTTGGGAGGGCAATACGGAGATTACGGATGTGAAGTCGGTGGAGTACACCCTCACGGCCGACGACTATGCGACCATCTCGAAGAACTCGACCAACAAGACCAATGCCGAGGCTGCCGGCGAGGAGGCTGTTGCCGCCCTTTCGGCCATCGGTAAGAACAAGTATTTTGGCTCGGCCGACGAGGCTGCTGCCTACATTCCCCCCTTCCTTTCGTCGGCCTTCAATACCTACGACAACGGCTCGATTGTGATGGTGACCTACACCACCGCACTCGATATTCCGGCCGAGATTCAGCAGATGAACGCCGCCAAGGAGTACACCCTCACCGAAGATAACTACAAGACCCTGTGGGGCAGCGAGACCCTCTACGAGAAGGCCTTGACCCCCTCGACCATCGGTAAGCTCACGGAGGTTCTTCCTTCGGAGGAGCTTTCGGAGGGCGACTATATGGTCGTAACCTACAACTACTCGGCCGAGGAGCCCAAGTCCGAGGAGGAGGAGCCTGAGCAGCCCGAGGATCCCGAGCAGCCGATTGTTCCCGAGCAGCCCGAGGTGAAGTTCCCTGGTGAGGGCAAGTACCTCATCGTGGCCATCAGCGAGACGGCAAACTATGCCGCCACGCCGCTCGTAGCCGACAAGAAGTATGGCTACCCCACCGCTACCGAGGTAACTATCTCGGAGAACGCCATCGCTGCCGACGAGACGACCAACGCCCTGGCTTGGAATGTAACTGCCACCTCGACCGAGGGTGAGTACTCGTTGCAGGGTGCCGATGGCCGCTTCTACTACCTGAGCGGTACGTACAACTCGTTCAACGTATCGGATGCTGTGGGTACGGATGGCTACGGCTTCACCTTCACGCCCAACGAGGATGGCACGTTTGCCATCACGAACGTGACGATGACCAAGTCGCTGCAGTACGACTCGAACTACTCGTCGTATGGTTGCTACCCCGACATTCGCGGTATCGTACCCCACCTCTTCGTGCTCAACGACGAGGGTACGGCCTACGTGGATGTGACGGCTGTTGCATCGACCCCCTCGACCCCCGCAGTTCCCGTTTACCAGCAGGTAAGCACCTTTGACGGTGCAGGTCAGTACCTGATGGTTGCCATCACCGAGACGGCCAACTATGCTGTTACGCCCCTCGCTGCCGAGAAGAATTACGGCTACCCCACCGGCACTGCGCTGACCATCACCGATGGCACGATTGCCGTGGATGAGGCCTCGAATGCTGTGGCTTGGACGGTGGCCGAATCGGCTACGGCCGGTCAGTACACGCTGATGGGCACCGATAACCGCTACTACTACCTGAGCGGCACGTACAACTCGTTCAACGTAGCAGATGCCGCCGGCACGGATGGCTACACCTACACCTTCACGCCCAACGGTGACGGTACGTTTGCCGTAACGAACGTAACGATGTCGAAGTCGTTGCAGTACGACTCGAACTACTCGTCGTTTGGCTGCTACCCCGACTCGCGCGGTGTCTTTGTAACGCTCTTCAAACTCACGGGTGAGGTTTCGGCCTCGGCTACGGCTGCTACGGCCCTCACGAGCGAGAAGATGTACGCCTACTACAAGTGGAACGGCACGGCCTTCGAGACCACCAAGATCGTTCCGGTACAGGTGGCCGACTACAACGAGATGGGTCAGAAGTATGGCAACTTCACCAACCCGCAGCAGGACAACTACCTGCCCAAGTTCCTGGCCAAGAACTATCCCTATGCCGTAGCCGGCGAGGTGGCCTATGTAGGTTACCGCTGCTACGCAGGTGGTGCTACGTCGTGGAAGGTGGACGAGTATGTTTCGGACGGCACGGTTTGGAACAAGACCAACTACTTCGCCACCAAGACCGACCAGTTCCGCAAGGCCGAGGGCGAGTGGGCCATCGACCGCACGCTGGAGCTCGACTTCACGGGCAACGGTGCCGAGACCAAGGCCTTCTACCAGTACTGCGTAAACTGGGTATATGACAACAAGGATGTAGCGCTGGGTGCTCCCGCCCGTGACAATGCCGGTGTGATTGTCTCGACCGACATCGTGACTATCAACGGCGAGAAGCCCGCAGGCAACTACTGGGTATCGAACTACGGTAACAACGAGTTCTACACGGGTGCTTCGGCCTACTACGGCAACATCGACTGGCGTGCTTCGGCCTGCAAGGGTGGCTTCGCTGCCGCAGGTATGGGCAACCTCTCGGACGAGGAGATCGTAGAGCAGCTGAAGATTCACTCGGCCGAGGTATTTGCCGAGGTGCTCTCGTATGTCTATCCCGAGATGACCCCCGCCGAGTACAAGAAGGTGGTTATCAAGGTTTATGCTTACGGTCCGAATCTGAACTACGCCTTCACCTTCAACGTGGTGGATACCGGTAAGTTCGCTTACGAGGAGGGCTCGCTGACCGAGATCTAACCGCTCTTGGTTGAGCCAACAAAAAAGGCTGCTTCCCACTTTGGGAGGCAGCCTTTTTTATGCCTTGTTGGATAAATGTATCGGATTTAGAAGAGCCAGCGGGCACCCACCACCGCACCGATGCCGTAATCACGATACATCGGGAAACGATAAAGGGTTTGGTGAGCCAGGTTGCGACCCTCCACAAAGAGCGACCACTGACTGTTCAACACCCACTCCACATCGGCCATCACATTGACGGCAAAGGGGGCATCGAAACGCCCCAACACCGATCCGTCGGCCGGCGAAAGAATCGACCAGCCACGTTCGCTCTCGACCTCTACCTTCACACCTGCACGGATTTTACGTCCCTCGTAGCGGGCACCGATGTGGCCGTTAAGTTCGGCAACACCTGCCGACCAAGCGGCATCCTCATCGAGCGTGTAGAGTTTTACGGCGGCATCGAAACTCAACTCGGTAGTGGGTCGGTAGCTGATTTCGCCACCCAGCCCGACCAGCGTCAGACGCTCCTGACGGGGCAGCATCCACCCCATAAAGTACTCCGTAGGGGTATCGTTGTTCAGTGCCACAAAGGTCTGGAAAAGGTGGTTCTTGCGGATGGTCAGCTCGACATAGGCACGGTAGGCAAAACGCTCGCGACCAAACGAGCCGACAATACCGCCTCGGTGGCCGTAGTCGATGGTGCTCTTCGGGAGCCACTCGCCCGTCAAGACAAAGGGATTGAGGTGGGTCAGCGAACGGTAGTCGTTGGTCGAAAGGGTGCCATCGACCTCCACAAAGGGGCGGAAGGCCTTTGTGCGGAGCAGGTTGTACTCCAACCGTCCGAACGGCAGGAAGTAGTTGTTACTCTCGGCCCCATCGCCAATGGTGGGGGCATTGACTCGGTCGTTGTAGTAGTCCAGCCCCACCTCCAGGCGAAGACGCTCGCCATCGACCCCATAGCGGGCCGAAGCGTGGATGAGTTGCTGGCGATAGGCGTCCAACGAGCGGGCACCCTGCTTGCTGAGGTAGCCCACACCGAGCGAGAAACGCCCCTTACGGCCGATTTTACGGGCGATACGACCCGAGACACCCACATCGACCTGATCGCCTTGACGGCCATCCAAAAGGGGCTCGCTGTGGTCCATAAAGTAGGCGGCATCGACCGCCAACTCGAAGTTCAGGCGGTTCAAATCAAGAAAATCGTCGCCCATACGGATGCGACCAATCAACTCGCCATAGCCCACATTCATCCCCGGCACAGGCATCGACGAGGGGTAATAGATACCCCAACGACGCAGGTAGCGGTGGTTGTACTCGATGTTGGCCTCGGCCGTATGACGACCGATGTATTTACCGCCCGAAAAGCCGATGCGGTTGTAGAGTTCGGTGGCTCGGTTGCGGTCGCCAAAGTCGTTCTTTAGGCGGGCGTAGCGGCCCGAATGGTTCAGATAGCCCATCGCAAAGCCCATACCCGGATTCTGCGTGGCGGCCGAGAAATCGACCACCGACTGCCAGGGGGCACCCACCCCGGCACGCAGGTAGAAGGGGCGGGGTCGGTTGAAGTTCCAATAGGTCACTTTCGCCGGACGAATCGGGCGAGTGACGAGTGTGGTGCGGAGGCTCAACGGGGTAACCGTGTAGTCGATCTCGGGGCGGAGGGTCATCGTGTCGGTCATATCGGGGATGATGGCCAACTTATCGGCCTGCTCCAACGAGGGAACATAGGCCTTGGTAACCTCGACCTGCTTCTCGACCTGCGCCCACAACGGCAAGGTCGAGCAACTTATCAGTAGGGTAAAAAAGAGCCGTTTCATTGTTCGGGAATTGCTTTAATGCGGCTTTCGGCCTCGGCAACGATACCATCGTCCTGAGGGGTGTAGCCATCGACAATACTCTGATAGGTGGCACGGGCCTGGAAGGCATCGCCATCGGCCATATAGATATCGCCCAACAGCAGGTAAGCCTTGGCCAGGTAGTAGGCCTTGGGGCTGCGTTCGGCATAGGCAAAGATGGCCTTCTCGACCGCCCGACGGTCGCCCTTGCCCTCGTTCCAATCCCGCTCCAAGAGGTAGTAGGCTGCCGCCGAGCCGGCTCGGCTCTTCACCTCGGAGGCCAGATGGGCGTAGTGGCCGTAGGCGGCCTGCTTGTCGCCCGCCTCGCGCAACTGCTCGGCCCACGCAAAGCGGGCCTCACGCTGCGCCTCGACACCTGCATCGCCCTTCGAGAGGACATCCTCGGCCATCGGAGCGATCAACGAGGGGTCGTCGGCCAAGAGCGTTGCACGCATATAACCCGTCATTGCCGCCTCGTGGTCGGCAGCCGAGGTGGTCACATCGTAGAGTTTGCGGTAGGCCGAGGCAGCCTCCTTGTAGCGGGCTTCACGCCACGTCAGGTCGGCCAGCTGCTTGAGCGACTCGAGGGTGTATTGGTGGTTGCCCTCGGCGGTCAGCTCGGTCAAGGTCTCGATGGCCTCCTTTCGGCTGTCACGCTGCACATAGCAGGTCGAAAGCAGGTAGAGGGCATCGATGCGGTAGGCACCCGAGGGGTAGCTTTTCAGGTAGCTGCGCAGCGAACGTTCGGCCTCGGTGCGACGATTTTCGGCCAAATAGAGGGTCTGGGCCGCAGCAAACGAGAGCGAGTCACGGGCGATGAGCGAAAGGTCACGCTCGACACCCACCTGCTCGGCATAGGCAAAGTAGCCATCGACGTTGCCCTCCGAGACATAGATGTCACGCACTCCCTGCAACGCCTCACGGGCCTCGGCCGATTGGGGAGCGGCCTCGATGACCCGATTGTAGGCCTTGAGCGAACGCTGTTTGTCGCCCATATTGAGGTAGGCCAAGCCCAAATCGGCCCACGCCTGCGTCACACGGGCGGAGGTGGGATATTCGGCCACAAACTGCTCCAACTGGCGGGCACCCTCGCTATACTTTTGTTGGGCAATGCAGGTGCGACCCAACTCGTAGGAGGCCTCCTCGAGGTAGTTGCCCTGACCGCCTTGAAGGATGTTGCGCAGGGCCTGCTCCTTCTGTGCCGTGCGCCCCAGGATGCCGAGCGTGATGGCACGCTTGTAGGCGGCATAGTGGCGCATCGGGCCACCCAGACTCATCGACTGCTCGTAGTAGCCGATCGCCTCGTTGAAATCACGCCCCACATAGGCCACATCGCCCAGGCGATTGAGGGCATCGGTTCGGTAGTTATCGCTCTGCGTGTAGTTTTTCAGGAAGTAGTCGAACTTTTCGCCCGCCTCCTTGGTTTTGTTTTGCGCCAAGAAGCAGTAGCCCAGATTGTAGTGAGCCAAGAGGTATTCACGCTCGGTGCGGGGGGCACGCGAGAGGAAGTTTTCGTAGCGGCTGACAGCCGTTTCGTTGTCGCCCTCGATGTAGGCCATCTCGCCCTGCCAGAAGCGGCTCAAAGCGGTGTAGCGGGGCGACACATTGACCGCCACCGCCTCGTTCAACGACTCTTTGGCCGTTGCATAATCACCCCCTGCAAAGGCCTCAACACCACGAAAATAGGCAATCTTCTGCAACACGGTCCGCAGCTCGGCATCGGGCTGAGAAAGGCTCTTGATGGCCGTATAGGCGGCATCGTAGTTGCGGGAGTTGTAGTAGGCCGCCACGAGCAGCGTACGGGCCTCGGCCGAACGCTTCGAGCGAGGATAGCTCTTCAGGTAGCGGGTCAGGAGGTTGATGGCTCCGTTGAAGACTCCCCCACCCAACTCGTACTGCAATTTGGCACAATTAAAGAGGGCATCTTCGGCAATCGTCTTGTCGAACCTTTCATCGGTAGCCATCGCAAAGGCCTGTTGGGCCGACTCTTTATTGCCCTGACGCAGGCAGCAGTCGGCCAGGTGGTACGAGGCGTTCTGCGTCATCGCATCGTTGGCACCACACGCCCGACGCAACGGCTCAACGGCCTCACTGTAACGGGCCAGACGGTAGAGCGAGAAGCCTCGCAGGTACTCGCTGTCACGATCCAGACGGCCACCTGCACGCTCATAGGCGGCCAGGTGTTGGGTGGTGCGGTTATAGTCATCGAGGCGGAACCACGACTCGGCAATGATGCGCTCCAACTCGGCACGACGCTCCTCGACCGCCTCGGCAGCCAATCGTTCGCCGTGCTCGACCACATAGCGGTAGTTGCCCTCCTTGAACTCGATTTGCAGCAGGTAGTAGGGGGCCAACCGCCCATAGGCCGACGTGGATTGCAACTCGGTGAAGAGTTGCTTGGCTCGGCTCAACTGCCCCTGCGCATAGTCGATATAGGCTCGGTAGTAGGTGGCGTGGGGGTAGAGTTCACTTTCGGGCTCGATGCGGGCAAAGTAGTTGTAGGCCTCGCCATAGCGACGCTCCGAGAACTCGACATAGCCCATACGCACATCGTATCGCTCCTGCTCGGTGCGGTTGAGCGAACGATAGACCGTCTCCGAGAAGTAGCGACGGGCCTGTTTCATATCGCCCACGGCCGTGTAGTGCGAGCCGAGGACATAGCGCACCCGATTTAGATAAGTCGAGTGGGGATAACGCTCCAAAAAGCCCGTCAGCATCCCCTCGGCCGACTCGGAGCCAAGCTCGACGGCACAAGCCGTAAGGAAGTAGTCGCACTCCTCGTGCAGTTGCCGAGCATCAGGCGCAAGCGAGCGTTTCAGCTCGGTGAAGGCGTGGCGGGCATCGCTCCAACGCCCCGAGGCGTAGAGGTCACGCCCACGGCGCAGGGTCGCCTCCAGATCGGGAAAGGCGTATAGCGCAGTAACCGAAAGGGTTACAACAAGGGTCAAAAAAAGTTTGCGTATCATCGTAGTAGATCGCACACAGCGAATTGCTTAAAACTTGATATCGAGGCAGTTGTATTTGGCCGTGATGGTGCCGTCGTCCAACACCACCACCCCGTTGCGGGCACGCAGCATCGTCTTCATCGTCGAGCCGTCGATGTTGTAGCAGGGGATGGCCTCCGAGCCGATGTAATACTCCGTAATGCCATACAACGGCTCGGGCGTAAGGCAGACGATGCGACTTGCCTCCTCACGGGCCTTTTCGACCAACTGCTGCATCCGCTCGGCACAAGCCGCAGGGATGGCGTTGCTGTCGGTGATGCAGAGCATATACAGACGGCCCGGGGTGGTCAGCACCTCCTCGGTGCAGTCGCCCGAATCGTTATGAAGGGCAAATTCGCTAATCAGGGCACGAATGGCGTGCGTCTCGCTCTCGGTGCGGGTATCGACCCACTCCCACTTGGTCGCATCCTGCCATTCGGTATCGTCCAACTTAAACTCCCGAAGGCGGCCCGTCTTGAGGTTGCGATAGATCAGGATGGTCTCCGAGGCCTCGTCGGGGGCACTTTGCTGGGCCATCATCGCCTCGTGGATATTGACACCCACCTTGTAGGGCAGAAAATCGACCAACGGCAGGTGGCGGTAGCAGTAACAACCCAACCCCATTGCAATCGAGAAGAAGAGCACGGTGCAGAAGAGCTCCATCTTCGAGAACGAGAAGATGCGGTCGGGGCGGTAGCGCCACCAGACCAGAAGGGCCAAAGGCAGAAGCAGGAGGTTCTTGAAGAAGGTCTCCCAAGGCGTAAGTTTCAACGCCTCGCCAAAACAGCCGCAATCCTCGACGGGCAACACCGTGGCACTGAGCAACGTGATGACCGTAAAGATGAGCATCGAGCAGACGGCAAAGATCGAGATGAGGCGGATGCGCACCTTGAACAGCAGCATCAGACCCATCATCAACTCGGCACCACACAGCCAAATCGAGAAGGGCATCACATAGGGCTGCAACGAGTCCCATCCATAGATGGAGAGATACTCGTGGACTTTGAGGGCCGTACCCCACGGATCGATGACCTTCAGCACACCCGAGAAGATGAAGGTGATGGCAAGAATCGCCTCGGGGGGAACTCCTTTCCTTTCGACAAGGTAGGCAATTCGAGTGGTCAAAACAC
>CALAQA010000212.1:0-25395 GCA_937889065.1 uncultured Alistipes sp. | reverse complement strand
ATGACCGGCCATATGTTGGGTGCGGCAGGTGCCGTGGGGCTGATTGCCTCGGCTATGGCCCTCAAGACGGGCATCGTTCCGCCGACCATCGGCCTGGACTGCCCCGACGAGGAGTGCGACTTGGACTACACCCCCCTGAAGGCCCGTGAGCGAAAGTTGGATGTAGCAATCTCGAATTCGCTGGGCTTCGGCGGCCACAACGCCTGCGTGGCGTTGCGTCGTTGGGATGGGTAACACACTAAAATTAAAGATATTATGAAACTTCTGGAAGGAAAGACAGCCCTCATTACGGGTGCTGCACGAGGCATTGGCAAGGCCATCGCCGTGGAGTTTGCAAAACAGGGCGCCAACATCGCCTTTACGGACCTTAGAATCGACGAGGTGGGTCAGCAGACCGAAGCCGAGTTGGCTGCGTATGGCGTGAAGGTGAAGGCCTACGCCTCGAATGCGGCCGATTACGAGGCGACGCACGCTGTCGTAGCGGAGGTGGTGGCCGACTTTGGCCGCATCGACATTCTGGTCAATAACGCCGGCATCACGAAAGATACGCTGATGCTGCGTATGACCGAGGAGCAGTGGGATGCCGTGCTGACGGTTAATCTGAAGTCGGCCTTCAACTTCATCCACGCCGTGACGCCCGTGATGTCACGCCAGCGTGGTGGCTCGATCATCAATATGTCGTCGGTCGTGGGTGTGAGTGGCAATGCCGGCCAGTGCAACTACTCGGCCTCGAAGGCGGGTCTGATCGGCCTGGCCAAATCGATTGCCAAAGAGATGGGCCCTCGCGGCATCCGTGCCAACTGCATCGCTCCGGGCTTCATCATCACCGATATGACCGCTGCCCTTTCGGAGGAGGTGCGTGAGCAATGGGCCAAATTGATTCCTCTGCGTCGTGGCGGCACGCCCGAGGATGTGGCCAAGGTGGCCCTGTTCCTGGCCTCCGACCTCTCGGCCTACGTCACCGGACAGACCATCCACTGCTGCGGTGGTATGAACTGCTAATCGCCCGCAACACCAACCAAAAAGAGCGTCCCCCTCGGGCGCTCTTTTTTTTAGCCAACACAAAACACGAACATAGAGTTCGCTAAATAATCTACCTTTGCCGGACAAAATAGAAACAACATTCAGAATTATTCGTTATTTTTGTAATACTACTGCCCATATACCTACATATACCTATATATAATAGCTTCGATTTAAGTTTAGGATTATGCCGATGAACAAAAATGCAGTAATTCGTTACAAGTATTTGGACGAGCTGCTCTCAAAAAAATACCAACGATATACCGTCGCCGAGATGTTGGAAATCGTCAACGAAAAGCTCCGAAAAGATGGTTACGAAGAGGTTTCACTACGCTGCATTCAAAAGGACATCAAAGCCCTCGAAGAGGAGGTATTTATGGTTGAGTTGGAGCGAGGAATGGTCGATGGCAAGATGTGTGTATGGTATGCCAATCCGGGCTACTCCATTTTTACCAAAGAGCTATCCGAGGATGAAAAACATCTACTTTCCGAAGTACTCTCCACACTCGGCCAATTTGACGGATTGGACAACTTTGAGTGGCTGGATGGGTTGAAAGCAAAATTGGGCGTTGAAGAGGAGCGTCAAATTATCCAATTCAGCTCCAACCCCGACTATTTGGCAAACTCAAACTTGTTGGGTTCGCTCTTCACCGCCATTGCCAACAAAGCAGTCATCACACTTAAATATCACACATTTACTGCTCCCGATGTGCACAAAGAGTGTTTACTGCATCCCTATCTGCTCAAACAATACAACAATCGTTGGTTCTTGATTGGTGCGGCCGAAGATGGTTATATACTCACCTTTGCCCTCGATCGCATAGATTCGTTCGAAGTTGCAGGAGGGAAAAAATACATCGAGCCATCCAACGATCTTATGGAGAGATTCGAAGACATCGTTGGGATTACCGTATATAAAGATTCCCCTATCGAGAAGATTCTTCTATGGGTATCAGATAGCCAATGGCCCTACATCGCAACCAAACCTCTTCATAGTTCCCAGCGGCAAATAAAAGGAACGAAAGCGGAATTGCTTCGTGAGAAATATCCGATGCTGCAAGGCGGAGTTTTCATCGAGTTACGCTGCCTGATAAATTATGAGTTGACGCAACTTTTAATGTCTTTAATGGATCAAATTGTCATACTTGCCCCCAATGATTTAATGATGGATCTACAGGAGAGGGTATCAAAACTGCAAACCATCTACCACAGCATTTGCGTCGGTGATGAATAGTGCGCAACCACGAACATAGAGTTCGTTTCTCATACATATCTTTGCCGTTGAAAAAGGATTAAACCCGCATCTAAACCATTCAACTGACTATGATTCAAAGAGAGATAACGTCGAAATGCAATAGCGCAAAAAACATTGTTACGGCAACCTCCTTTGACATCAAGGCAGACAGACGGGTGGCGATTAGCTACTTCGATCTCGACAAGACCGGTTTGCTAAATCGAAACAGCGGCTCTAAAGCCAAGCCTCGCGATGAGAAAAGCAAAGTGGCGTCGTGTCATAGTTCCAACCTGAGCAAGAACACCTATTATATCAATGTAGCATAGCTCACGCCGCCAACAAAGAGGTCATTTCAGCTAGCGAACATAGAGTGCGCAGCACACCTCTATCTTTGCATCAACTTAAAAAACAAAACCGATTCTATGCCGCAGTACGTTCACTTCAACCAAAACGAGAATTTCAAAGAGGGTGTAATTACCCTGCGAGGTCGCAAAGGAGAGGAGTACCCTACTCCCGCCCTCTTCGTTCCCAACTATGGATGGATACCCTGCACGCGGAAACTGCGCAAGAACTTCACTACCAACTCGAGGGAACTGGCTCTTGTTATAACCACAAAAGAGGATAAGCATCTACCTTACACGTCCAACATTTGGATTACTCGATTTGCAGAGATTGAGTTTACCTTTTCTTTGACGTAGATGTAATACATTAAGAAATATGAAATAATAATAGTAGGAAACCTAAATTTTTCTTAAATTTGCGAAGATAGCATGGCCTACTTAATCGTAATCGCTAAACCCTTCTATCTTCGCGGTTGCACAACATAACTATTGCGTTCTTTGGGCATCTAATTGAGGAGACATTTTGAACCCGCATAACGTATTGCTTATGCGACCTTTGGGGGGGGTAGCCCTCGAAGGAAAACAAGGGTCACTTGTAATGAAGTGATTATAGATAATCACTTAGTACTAATTACTCAAGAGTAATTAGTTTTTGAATTACTAATGGATTAGTGAATTAGTAATGAGAATAGTTAAACAGAGTTTAACATATTCATAGACAAAGAAAACTATTCTCAATAGATACCCAAAGACGCATTACTTGAAAACCGATGGACACGAAAGAGATAAAGGACGCCGCCCTACAAATGAGGGATATTAAAGATCTTCGCCGCTTGTTAAATGCTGTGAAGAGAGATGCTTTAGGTGAAATTTACTTCCCGTTTCATCTAAAACAAATCACATATTATTGTAATCCTCGTCGAGAGAATGTAAAACGATATATCAACTTTTACATTCCTAAAAAGAATGGGGAGCTTCGTGTCATATCGGCTCCTGTTGCAGGACTAAAGTCCATATTGACATACCTCAATACGATTTTGCAAGCTGCCTACGAACCCTCCAAATATGCAATGGGATTTGTCCAGGGCCGCTCCGTGGTTGAAAATGCAAAGGCGCACATGGGCCAGAATTATGTTTTCAATCTCGATCTCAAAGATTTCTTTCCGAGTATTGAGAAGTCCAGAATATGGAAGCGTCTCACACTGCCACCCTTCAACTTTTCAAGCAAGCTGGCAGATGTTATTGCGGGTCTATGTACGATGCTGGATGTTACAAGCGGTCATCCTCGCTATATTCTTCCTCAAGGTGCACCTACATCTCCAATCTTAACCAATATTGTATGTGAGAAGCTGGATAGACAACTAGGAGGGCTGGCAAAGAGATTTGGCCTACAATATACGCGTTATGCTGATGATATAACATTCAGCAGTATGCACTATGTTTATTCCATAGAGGGGGAGTTTATTAGCGAACTACATAAAATAATTGCAGCTAATCATTTCAGCATAAACGAGAAAAAAACTCGCCTCCAAAAGGTGGGCAATCGGCAAGAAGTAACAGGGCTTGTACTTTCAAGCAAGATTAATGTCGCTCGTAAATATACCCGCGAAATACGAACACTCCTCCATATATGGGAAAAACATGGCTATATGGCAGCATGCATGAGTTATATGCACGCCCGAATGGCTGAGCGTAGATATCGACGAAAGGGTGGTATGCCAAATTTGGATGCTGTTCTTATGGGAAAACTACAATATCTCAAAATGGTAAAGGGAATAGAAGATTCGACCTATAGAGCACTTAATGATCGATTCTCAAAATTGCGTATTGCAGCTGTAAAGGCCATGAGATATCTTGATGATGGTCAGGATAAAATTACATACCTACAAACGACCAGTCGTAATGATTTTGAACAAAAACATTCGACTAAATTGGAGTATGCGCCTAACACGGAACCAAACCTATTTTTCAAACGTGGGGATATTGTATATCCTATTTCAATTAGCAAAAAAATTGATGTAGCTAAACTTTTTGGCGCAGACGATAAGCGTAAAGAGTTATGGAATAAACTTCAGATATCGCTCTGCGACAATGGAACCACCCTGTTTTTTTTACTTCACAAAAAGTTAACTGCTCCACAATTTACTCAAGATAGTACAGCTCATATCGAACAACTACAAGTGGAGTTGGAAAATTTAGTTCTCTGCGACTTTGTGCAACATTTATTAAAGGATGAAGGTAACGACGAATCAACATCGTTTGAATTAACAAATGAATAAAAGTAGTCAGCTGCTAATATTTACTCAAAGGCGTAGTAGTTCCAGCCACTTCAAGCACGCACAAAGGATAGAAAAGTAGAATTAGACCTAGTTAAAAAGCAGTTCCCATGGAGTTAAAGAAAGAGCATCTCGCCGCAATAATAAAAGTTATTAAGAAGATCAAAGCCATACCAGGCAACGAGGCGTTTATTTCCGATTTGCAAAAAGTTGTAGCTGATGTGGATGCCTCATCAGCTGCAGATGGAGAGCATAATCCTAAAATAGAAGAAATTTATGAGTATTGCATTGAAAAAATTGTGCGCCATCAAGCAGAGTTCTTTTATGCAAATTTTCCAATACCCGAACTAATCCCTAAACTCATAGCCGATTTTATTGAAATGGAGCGAAGTCGTCGCCGAGATGATTTCACTGGCTTTTGCCATAAAGCTTATAAGCAAATTGAAAGAATATCAAACAAAATGTATCAGTCTCTGAAAAGCTATACATTTTTTGATACGATTGCCGATGAAATGGCTTATGCCCAAGCCATCAATAATAAAGAAAATATCATATATAAGAAATACGATATCTCGAGAAGGAACAACACTCAAGGACAAAAGAAAGTTGACGATTTCATTGCTAAACCCAACAAAGATAATGTGATAAAGGCGATGGATCAAATACAGATGGTTCTATACTTTATCGCCGGATGCGCTTGTGCAATGGATTGGGAACTAAAAGGCCGAATATATGACATCTATGTTTGTCGTAATGCGTATGCCCATGGAGGACCAATATTATCCGATTGGCAACAACAGAAATTTGAGGATATCCTTGCAGACAAAGGCGCCTATTATTTAATCTACCAAGGTGCACTTGTTAAATTTGTACTCGACATAAAAAATGGGATACTCAATAATCATCTGGGTATAATCGAAACTTGGAGTCGCAGTATAAAAGAACAACAATATATAGAGGCGACTGTTACCATTACAAAAATATTACCAAGTATTTTTTTTGCTACAGATGATCTAGGACAGCACTACGAATCTGTGGTTAAATGTAGTGATGTAAAGCAGGAAGGAGATAAAATAAAAGTGCTGATCGGACCTCACAAAAACAAAACAATGATTACTAGAGTATTGAACGAATAACATATAATCTACGCCTAGCGGAGTCGCTTAATTATCGAGGAGTAGTTGTATTGAATTCTATACCAAGCCCAAACGCTCGTTGTCCTAATAATCAACGAGCGTTTGAGTTTTTAATAACATAATTAAAACATCGCGATTTGCCTCGATGTCTTAGCGGTTTTTGGTTTTAGTTGTTGCAGGACATCGATAGCCTGTCTTAGCGCATTCGTGTCAATAACAACGACCGAGGCATCCTCACGCAGATATTGGCGATTGAGATCGAACATTGGATCTGCGGATGCGGCTTCATCGTAGATGACAGCTCGAGGAATACCATACGAAGCTGCATAGCCCATCGCCAAGCGAGAGCCACTATCTAATCCCTGACTATTTTTAGCATAACTTGCAGAAAGGACAACAGCATCGCTAAATAACGCCTGGAGCCTATCCCTTCTTTGATATCGACCACTTAAAGCCATCTTGCTTTTCGCCTCCGTAAGATACTCTGAAACCAGTAGGCCATCCTGTGCTAAAATTTGCTGTGCCAAAGGTTTATTGGATGCAGGAAGAATGGACGTCAAAGGACCGGGGAGAATAGCAATAGTTTTTCCACCGTGCTCCAACGCCACACGATGCGCAACAGAGTCACACCCCAACGCCAAACCGCTCACAATGGTGACACCTCGACCAACCAGTTCCTCTACAACCCTCTGCTCACGTCTCTCAATTTCTGGAGTAGGAGTCAAAAGACCGATAACCGCAACATTATACCGATTAGCAGAAAGAAGCGACAGATTACCTTTATAAAAAAGAAATACGGGTCGTTCGCTATTTTTCACATCACCCCGAACGTGCGGAAAGCCGACATCGCCTATGGCTATGACTCCATCCATCGCATCTGCGCCCGCCAACAAAAGGGTCTCTATCACGTGGCGTTTGTATTCAAATTCAACGATAGTGATAGGTACATCAAGTGTCCTATTTAACATCTCCACAATATGCAGATCGGA
Source organism: uncultured Alistipes sp. (assembly GCA_937889065.1). Classification (GTDB taxonomy): domain Bacteria; phylum Bacteroidota; class Bacteroidia; order Bacteroidales; family Rikenellaceae; genus Alistipes. Next base: position 18,396 of record CALAQA010000212.1, on the reverse strand, counting down.
GTAATCCGACTGCCAATTTTTCACAAACCACGCACTGCCTATCCCCTTAAACGCAGAGGCAGTTAAAACATTGACTGCATTTCTCGTGTAATTCATATCCTATTTTATGACAAAGTTAATCATTAGAATCGACTAATCGTACACCCAATCGAGTAAAAAACCACCGATTTTGCACCTCGATTGAGCAACGCCTGTATAGCATCCTCATCGATATTTACAGTGCGGGTGTAAATATCGTCGATAAGAAGAATATCCCTACCGGCAACATCATCCGCAATAGTACAGGTATCCAACGTAATACCGGGATAGGGTTTCGGCCCATTTCCTCCCCCATCAAACGAACTCTTGTGAGTTGTATAAGTATCCTTTATACGAGTAATATAATAAACTCCATCCGCAACCATTTCTATTTGCTGTACAGCCCGCCGAATGACACGTTGGAACACCCGCTTCACTGAATGTATCGGAAGCACTTTAGAGCGAGGTATCACACAAACCGTAAAACGTTTATCGTTGTGAGCTTGTGCGATTAACCGAATATCCTCGACAAGAATACGCTCGATCTCGTCTGTTGCATCTGCATAATCCCGGTCTGCCACTCCGAAACGTTCCCCTTTGAGTGTAAAAATAGCATGCTCGATCGTGCCTCGGATCTTGTAGTTTCCGCCACCACGATAATCACTGTGAAAATATGCAGGAGTATCCTGCGAAAGATAAGCATTCGACACAATCGTAAAACTTCTCATACTATCGAAGAAAAATATGATTAACATCAATCCCTGCAGCTACTGCCGCATTTACCTGTTGTATGTCATTTTCAAAAACCCACACACGCAGAGGATCCAAACCACACATTTGTATAGCCGTGAGGTATTTATTGCCATAAACATCATCATCTTTCGTGATGATGGCATCGAAATACTGCTCTAAATGCAGATAGCAAAGAGTCTGCATCGTTCGACGCATTCGGGCATTGGTCACCAATATCACCTTATGCGACAATCGAAAATGGTTGAGAATAGACATCGTGGAAGATATTACTCGAGCATTCTCCAAACACGTCGTATAGTATTCCTCTTTAAGTGCAATGATCTCTTGCAATTGTTCCTCCGCAACATCGGGCAACTCTCGACGCAATACATCTCGATCAATACGTTCTATCGTCAGCGACGAAACACAATTCTTACCAAGCACCCTTGCCACAGCATTTTTATAAGCCTCCGTATTACAACGATCCGTATCAATGAGTGTTCCATCCATATCAAACAAAAGCGTATCCCCCTCCTGGATACCTATTACATCGCACCAGGGGCAATAATTAAACGGTGCAGCACAAAACAATGAAGAATTGTTTTGCTTGACAGGCATCGAGAAACATCTAATTGGATAGGTCATCATCATTCATTTTCCGCAACAAAATTAGTAGCGGGAAACGAACTCTATTTTCGCAGCAAAGTCATCACAAAAAAACGACCCGGAATGTTGTATTTTACGGCTGAATTTTTATAAATTTGTAGTAGAACTTATCAGACCTCACGTAAAAATCCGAAACTATGACTAATCTATCCGAAACCGCAGCAACATACAGACTGCCTGATGGCTGTGTCGATTTTTTCGTAATAAGCGGTTCATTGTCACATATTCAAAAGTTTATCTACGACACCACTTCAAGTGGTGCCTTGAAGAACCTGCGTGGACGTTCATTCTACCTATCGCTGCTATCTCGTGCCGTGTGCGAAGCGTTACTGGCCGGCTTAAATCTGCAACGTAACACGGTGCTATATAATTCGGGCGGCACATTTTGCGTCATTGCACCCTATCGCCAGGATATTGAGGAGGACTTCAAGAGAATCGTCAACCACATCAAACAGGTCGTAGCAAAGATGCTCGACGCCGATATGGTATCAATATGCGGCCAAAAGGCATCTTACGAAGCGTTGAACTCGCATTGTGCAGCGGTATTCGACTCACTGTTTGCAAAAAAACATCAAGCGAAACATACCCCCTACGGGATCGACGCAGCACACAACGACCTCTTTGCCGTTGGCGAGACACACCTTACCCAACCCTATAATGAGCTTGGCTCGAAGCTATGCGACATAACAGCTATCTTGGTGAGTCAAGCACCGATGACGATAAGAAATGCGATGTGCATAGACTTTCATCAGCTGGGAGTATATTATTATCTGGGGAAGAGCGAGGAGTTAGCTTCCGTTTCATCGCCGAAAGCATATCTGCTTTTAATCAATGACGAGAAACTTCCCTCCAACTGCACCATACCAGTTTATCGGGAATATATTGCCGGCAACGGCACCCGTGCAGCGTCGTTCGAAGAGCTTTTCTACAAAGAAGATTCATCCCACAGACGCCTGGGAGTCTTGCGTATGGATGTGGATAACCTCGGAGCGTTGTTCCAAACCACAATGAAAGGTAACAATGCGCTTTCGGCCTATACACAATTAAGCCATCGACTCGACGACTATTTCAAAAGACAACTCAATACCGCTTGGCAACAGAACTACAGCAAGACAACGGTAATAATCTACGCCGGAGGAGACGATCTGTTTATCGTAGGCGAATGGGAGTCCACGTTGGCCTTTATGCGGGACATCCAACGCAATTTCGCACTGTCGTTCAGCGATTTACCAATCAGTCTTTCGGGCGGAATTTCATTTATTGAGCCTAAATTCCCGATTATTCGTGCTGCAGAGTTGAGTGCCGGGGAGGAGCAAAGGGCGAAGAGTTTTGTTTATAAAGGCAAAACAAAGAATGCCATATCTTTTTTTGGCACTCCGCTTCGTTGGGAAGAGGAGTATCAATGGGTAGAAAATTACAAAAACCAGCTGGTTCGACTTCTCAAGAGTGAATCCATCGAAAGGTCGTTCCTGCAACACATCCTGCGCATCAACGAAAACGTCCGATTTATTTGCGGAAAAATTACACCGATTCGTTATGTGTGGGTCGCAGCCTACGACCTAAGTCGTATGGCAAAAAAACAGGACAATGCGGGCGCAGCATTCATCAAAGAGTGTGTCCAGGATATTATGAGTGGACGCACCCTGAACAACCGTCCTATCAGTTCGCCTTATCATGCGTTGCAACTCATCATTATAGCAGCCCGTTTGGCAGAGATGAGCCTTTGGAAAGAGAATAAATAACCAAAAAAACTACGATATGAATGTAAACGACATTAAAAGGCAATTTAATCCAAATTGGATTACAAACGCCGTTGACGAGGAGTGCATAAACCTATGCGAACAGCTAGCCAAAGAGATGGCTGATGCAAAAATTTCATCTTCATTCCTACGTAATATATTCGGTGAGCTGCGCCGCATTGAGGCAGGCGGATTTGAAAAGAACCGTACAGCATTTGTCTTGCTGCGTCCCAAATTAGCCTATGCCTGTGGCCGAGCTGCGGACCGTGAGAAGAAACTTAGACCCCTGTACGACAATTTTCAAGAGTTCTACAAACTTGCAGCCGCACAGGTTACCGACGAGCGAAGTTTCAAAAGTTTAGTGAGCACGATGGAGGCTATCATTGCGTTTCATAAAGCAAACGGTGGAAGTAGTAAGTAATAAAAATAGGTATAATTATGACAAAGCTGATTAAAAAGATCAAATATACAGCCACGATTGAACTGTTGAGTGGCCTTCATATTGGCGGAACGAACACGGCTATGTCCATTGGCGGCGTAGATAATTTCATTATTCGCAACCCGGTAGATCAGAAGCCCTATATTCCGGGCAGTTCATTGAAGGGAAAACTTCGTTCGTTGTTGGAGCTGGCCTATGGTGAACATAAGGGTGGAAAAGTATCGGACGATCCCAATACTCACTGCGGTGCATTATTCGGTGTTAGTGCATCGAGCCAAGACTCCGATGCGCACGCTTCACGTCTGATTGTACGTGATGCCATGTGGAAGGATTGCGCAGTAAATTTCGACAAAACCGATCTCTATTTGACCGAGAGCAAAACCGAGGTCAACATCGATCGCATCACCTCAAAAGCCAACCCTCGCACACAGGAGCGTGTACCCCGAGGGGCGCAATTCGATTTTGAAGCGATTATCAACGTCTATGAGAATGACGATGAGCAGACTTTCGATAAAGATTTGCGTAAGGCGATAGCTCTCCTGGAAGATGACTACCTGGGTGGGCATGGTTCGCGAGGCTACGGGAGAATCCGTTTTGTCAATCTTAGCGTCACCGAGAAAACCGTTGAGCTGTACTAATGGTATGGAGAAGCAATTTAACATAGCCAAACTGCGCTTCAACTCGGGCACCCACCTCGGTAGCGGCACCGGCGAAGAGTATGACCGCTCGATGCGGATACTCCACTCCGACACCATCTCGGCTGCACTTTGCAGCATCCGGGCTGCCAATGGGGAGGATGTCGAGCCGTTTATGCACAGTTTTCGGGTCAGCTCGGCCATGCCACTTTACCGAGGAAGGCTCTTCCTGCCTCTCCCCGTAGATAAATCGTGTATATCCTTGTCCGACTACCCCGACGGCTCACAACACAAGCGCATCAAACGACTGCAATGGGTCGAACAATCGTTATGGGAGAAATTGGCCCACCAAGGTCGTCTGGAGATTTCCACCTCAATGATCAGCCAATGCGGCACCGCCATTGCAGCCACGGAGGCCTCCGAACTCTGCATCCAACACCAACGCCTCGAGCAGAAGGTGGCCGTCATCGAGGGACAAGATAACGAACCCTACTATTTCGACCGCATCTTTTGGGGGCAAGATGTTGAGTTGGGCGTACTCTACTGCAGTGACCGCAAGGAGGAGTTTGAACATGCATTTACATTGCTTGCCGAAGAGGGTTTTGGCACACGTCGTTCGGTAGGAAATGGACTCTTCAGCGTCGCTTTCGATTCAATTACCATCCACCTCCCCTCGGAGGCTCAATCGGTGCAACTACTAAGCCTGTGGTTACCCAAACCTCAAGAGTGGCATAGCGAAATGTTGCAGCGCAGTTGTTACGATATCATCAAACGTGGAGGCTATATCTCGGGGTCGAGTGTGGTATCAATGCGTCATCGAATTAAAAAGAGTGTCAATATGGTTGTGGCAGGTAGTGTTATGGCAACGCAGGCCTTGGAGGGCGACATTGTCGATTTGCGCCCCGAGGGTTTTACGGCTCATCCCGTATGGCGAGACGGCCGAGCATTCTATCTACCTTTTACAAAATGCAAGCAGGATGAAATATAGAATTGATACCATTACAAGATGCCATATCGGCACAGGCACAAAGCTGATTGAAAATGTGGATTTTATCAGCGCAAAGGGGGTAGTCGGCATCCTCAGTCCCGAGAAGATCTATGCACTGTTGGGAGACCGTGGTGTGGACTTGTGGTGTTTGGCCATAGAGCGCAAAAGGAACTTATGGCAAGATGTCATTCTCACCCAAAAGCCCAATACTCGACCCGAAGAGGTCTGCTCGCGGGTCATCGCCCGTTATGGCGAGTCGTGTCGTGAGTTGAGCGAACAAATTGCCTCTAACGGCACCCCCTATATTCCCGGCTCCTCACTCAAGGGAGCCATCGTTTCGGCACTTGTGGGTACGTATCGTGAGCAAATCAAACTACCTTATGAGATTCGTTCAAAGAACAACATAGTGGGCGAACAAATTTTTGTACAACCCGAAGAGAAGAACGGCAGAACGAAATACGAGCCTACAAACTCACTGCTGCGCCTATTACGTGTTGGCGACGCTTACTTCAAACCCGAGCACTTGGTGGCCGTTGAGTGCTATGGACTAAACCTGCGTGAGCAGGATCCGATAATCGACAAAGGCACCAAAATGTTGATTGAGTGCCTTGAGTGTGAAGCAACCGCCACGGTGGACATCCAACTGCTCAGTGCTTTTCACGATACTTGCCGCAGGATTATGCCACCCCTTCCCGAGGCTATGCAATCCGAAGAGCAATTGCTTGTCGCCATCAACAACCACACGAAGCGGTTGTTGAACGAAGAGTTGAAATTCTGGAAAAGCCAAGAGGGGCGTCGCTACTACCACATTGATTCGGAGCAAGAGCAAAAGGAGTTTGATGAATATATTGGCTACATCGAGGCCCTTCGCGACCTGACCGATGAGTGTCAGGCCGGTAGCGAGGCGCTGCTTCGCGTAGGTTATGGCAGTGGTTGGCGATTTATGACGGGAGGCTGGATAGACGATACCCATCGGCAATGGCAGCAGGTGGTCGCTGCGGCACGACCCAAATACAGGTACGACCAATACGATTTTCCGAAGACACGTCGCATTGGTGCAGCTCCTCCCTTCGGCTTTGTGCAATTGACTAAATTATAGCCGACCCACAACGCAAAAAAATGGGTTCTTTGACATACTTCGAGGTGGGTTTACAGCTGTTTTAAGAGAGCGAAAACAACTGTAAATAGCTATCGGGGAAACAAATACACCCTTGAAGGGTGTTTCACCTATCCATCATAACAAGGATTACAACTCGGCTTTCGACAATGTAGTTTCCATAGTAGGTGTTTCACCTATCCATCATAACAAGGATTACAACTCATAGCTTTTTTATTTTTAGTGTTAATAGGTGTTTCACCTATCCATTATAACAAGGATTACAACATAGTAGTAGTGTTTTGCGTTAAAATGCAGGTGTTTCACCTATCCATTATAACAAGGATTACAACAGCAAATCAGTTTCAGTTATGCGGTATTTCACCTATCCATTATAACAAGGATTCAATACGGGTGCAGGAATCATCCGAAACACAGAAAACGCCGAATAGGCAACCGGGGAGTTTAGTGAATTTGGAGAGATTAAGGAAGTTTCTCATCGTGGGACTTTTTTTGATTTTAGACGAAAAGATTTCGTACTTCATGAAGTAAGCCCCGGATGGGGCGGCTTAAGAAGCCGCTTTTGCAATTAGGTCACTACACTCTCCCTCCCCTGTTTTTTGATTTTAGAGGTGCAGGTTTCGTCACAACGCAGTCGAGCGAGGAAGGCGGCTTAAGAAGCCACTTTTGCAATTAGGTCACCACACCCGCTCCCCGTTTTTGATTTTAGGCGAGAAGATTCTGCGCTTCGTGAAGTAAGCCCCGGATGGGTAGTACTTGACGTACGTCCCATTCGGGGCTTGCGAGGGAAGTGCGGAAGGTTCCGCATAAAATCGAAAAACAAAAGGGTGCTCCTGACGGAACACCCTTTTTGTGTTGTATGTCGCAAAGATTACTCCTCGGCGGCTACTACGGCGAACTTCACCTCAGCCTTCACCTCACGGTGCAGCTTGGCTACAGCCACGTACTCGCCTACGGTCTTAACGGCATCTACTACGATGGCCTTGCGGTCAACCGTGATACCCTTGGCGGCCAGAGCCTCCGACAGGTCGGTAGCCGTTACCGTACCGAAGAGCTTACCCTCCTCAGCCTTGGCCGAGATGGTCAGCGTCAGGTTCGAAATCGTCTCTGCGAGGGCCTGAGCGTCAGCCAGGATCTTGGCGTCCTTGTGGGCACGCTGCTTCAGGTTCTCGGCCAGGATCTTCTTTGCCGAAGCCGTTGCAGCCTTGGCATAGCCCTGGGGAATGAGGTAGTTATTTGCGTAACCGGGCTTTACGTTTACGATGTCGTTGGCGTAACCCAGGTTCTCAACGTCCTTAATCAGAATTACTTCCATAGTCTTGTCCTCCTGTTTAATTATTTCATACCATCAGTTACGAAGGGCAGGATAGCGAGGTGGCGCGCACGCTTTACGGCCTGTGCTACCTTCTTCTGGAACTTCTGCGAAGTACCCGTCAGGCGGCGGGGCAGAATCTTACCCTGCTCGTTGAGGAACTTCTTGAGGAACTCACCGTCCTTGTAGTCCACATACTTGATGCCGAGCTTCTTGAAACGGCAGTACTTCTTCTTCTTCACGTCTACCGATACCGGGTTGAGGTAGCGGATCTCCGACTGAGCTGCATTATTCTCCTGTGCCATAATTTACTCCTCCGATTTGTTAGCAAGTTTTGCACGACGCTTCTCCGAGTACTCTACGGCGAACTTGTCCTGCTTGAAAGTTAAGAAACGGATCACGCGCTCGTCGCGGCGATACTGGGTCTCCAGCTTGTTGATGATGTCACCCTCAGCGGCGAACTCGATGAGGAAGTAGAAGCCGGTGGTCTTCTTCTGAATCGGATAAGCGAGCTTCTTGAGGCCCCAGTTCTCACGATTCACGATCTGACCGCCGTTCTCGGTGATAACACCCTGGAATTTGTCAGCAACCTCCTGTACCTGAGCCTCCGACAGAACCGGCGTGACAATGAAAACGGTTTCGTAATTGTTCATACGTTTGTTTATTAAATTAAGTTTTGTCCCATTTGGGGACGGCAAATGTACGGCAAAAAATTAAGAATTCAAAATTTCGAACTCAAAATTAAGCATTTAGCCCAAAAAAGTACTATTTCAGGGCTTCGATGAGGGCTTTGATGCGGCCATTGACCTCCTCGATAGTACCCATACCGTCGATGCGGTTGTATTTGTTCTGGGCGGCGTAGTGGTCGGCTACGACAGCCGTCTGCTGCCAATAGACCTCCAGACGCTGACGAATCACCTCCTCCGAGCTGTCATCGGCTCGACCCGACTCCTTGCCACGCAGCAGGATGCGACGAATCAGCTCCGACTCCTCGACCTTGATCTGCACCATCAGATCGACCTGCAGCCCATGCTCGGCCAAGATTTTATCGAAGGCGACCGCCTGGGCCGTCGTACGAGGAAAGCCGTCGAAGATGCAGCCTGCCGAATCTTTATGCTCGGCCACATAGTCGGCAATCATATTGATAACCAGCTCATCGGGAGCCAGCTCACCACGCTCGATGCAGGCCTGTACCGCCTTGCCAAGCTCCGTACCACGACGGATGTGGCCACGAATCACCTCGCCGGTCGAGACGTGTTCGATACCGAACTGCTCTTTGAGCAGAGCCGCCTGGGTTCCCTTACCGCAACCCGGGGCACCAAATAAAACGATATTAATCATAAGTTTGGGCCGTCATTTCTTTTTTTGGCCGGACAAAAATACACTAAATTTTTGAAGGATACCAAAGTTTTCGTAATTTTGTAAAAATTTTTTGAAACTTATGAATAAAAAGCGTACCGAGATTGCCTCGTTGGGCCAATTCGGTTTGATTGAGCGACTGACCGCCCCCATTGAACTCCACCACACCTCGACCACGGTCGGCGTGGGTGACGATGCGGCAGTCTATAGCCCCACGGCCGAGCTACAGCAGGTGGTCTCGACCGAGACCCTCTATGAGGGGGTCGATTTCGATTTGACCTATTTCCCGCTCAAGCACCTGGGCTACAAGGTGGTCACGGCAGCCGTGAGCGACATTTTGGCGATGAACGCCCTGCCCAAGCGACTGTTGGTGTCGTTGGGCCTCTCGGCCAAGATTCCCGTCGAGGCGTTGGACGATTTGTACGAAGGCATCCGTTTTGCCTGCAATGAGCAGCAGATAGATCTGGTGGGTGGCGACACCCGTGCCTCGATGACGGGGTTGGTCATCACCGTGACGGCCATCGGCGAGGCGGCCTCGGAGGCGGTTACCCGTCGTTCGGGGGCCAAGCAAAACGATTTGATCTGCATCACGGGCAACCTGGGTGCCGCCTATATGGGTCTGCAACTCTTGGAGCGTGAGAAGCGGGTATTGGCCGACGTGGAGAATCCCGAGCCGCAATTCAAGGGTTACGAGTACCTGCTCGAAAAGTACCTCAAGCCCCGCCCCCGCACCGACATCATCGAGGTGCTGAAAGAGGAGAAGATCACCCCGACGGCGATGATTGACCTGACGGATGGACTGGCTAGCGACCTGATGCAGCTCTGCAAGAGTTCGAAGTGTGGCGCACGCATCTATCTGGAGCGGATGCCGTTGGCACGCCAGACCACCGAGCTGAGCGACGAGATGCACCTCGACCCCGTAGTAGCAGCCCTCAATGGTGGCGAGGATTACGAGTTGCTCTTCACCGTACCCCTCGAGCTACACGAGCAGGTGATGCGTCTGGGGTTGGTCGAGGTCATCGGCCACATCACCGACGAAAAGAGCGGTTGTTATCTCGTAACCCCCGATGGCGGCGAGATCAAACTCAAGGCCCAAGGATTTCGTGAGGAGTAAGTTTACACTCCTGACGCCCCAACTACCCAAGCTCGAAGACCTATGACGCTGTTTGCCAAATACAAAGAGCAATACCGCAAAAATCTGGCGCTCTCCATCCCCGTCATCCTGACACAGGTGGGCCAAATGCTTACCCAGCTGGCCGACACGATGATGGTGGGACGCTACGGAGGTGCCGACCCGCTTCCGTTGGCTGCGGTGTCGTTCGGCAGCTCGATGGCCTTTCTGATTCTGATTGGCTGCATCGGTGTGGCCTTGGGTCTTACGCCACTGGTGGGCGAACGTTTCGCCCGAGGCGAACACAACGAAAGCAAGCTGCTGCTGCACAACGCCATCATCTTCTACACGCTGCTCGGCATCGGGGTGGGGGTGGTGCAGTATGCCATTGCACCGCTGCTCTACTATATGGGGCAACCCGTCGAGGTGGTCGATGGGGCCATCCCCTACTATCGGATGCTCTCGTTCAGCGTCCCCTTTATGCTCTTCTTCTACGCCTTCAAATCCTTCCTGGAGGGGGTCGGGAACACCAAAACGGTGATGATTATCACCATCATTGCCAATGCGCTGAATGTCGGCTTCAACTACCTGCTGATCTATGGTCATTGGGGGCTTCCCGAGATGGGCGCAACGGGTGCAGGTCTGGCCACCACGCTGTCACGAATTGCCTCGGCGGCGATGGTCTTCATCTACTTCCTCTACCGCAAGCAGTATGCCGCCTACCTAAAGGGATTCTCGCTCTTGGCCTTGTGCCGTAAGCGGGTGGCACGTCTGATGGCCATCGGTCTGCCGATTGCCGGTCAGATGTTTTTGGAGTCGTCGGCCTTTGTCGGCACGAGTGTCATGATTGGTTGGCTCGGCACCGAGTCGTTGAGTGCCAATCAGATTGCCATCACACTGGGCAACTGCGCCTTTATGGTGATCCTTTCCATTGGCTCGGCGGCCACCATCCGCATCTCGCACTGCTACGGACAACGCAACCGGGAGGAGCTGCGTCTGGCCACCCACGCCACCTACCACCTGGTGTTGTTGTGGAGTGCCATTGCTTCGCTGGTCTTCATCCTCTTGCGCTACGACATTCCCCGCCTGTTCACCGACAACGAGGAGGTGATTGCCATTACGGCCGACCTGATGTTCTTTGTCGCCCTCTACCAACTTTGGGACGGCATGCAGAATGTCTCGGTGGGCATCTTGCGCGGCTTGCAGGATGTAAAGATTATTATGCCCATCGCCTTCACGGCCTACTGGCTCATCAACCTGCCTGCGGGCTACCTGCTCGGCATTCCGGGCGGCATGGGGGCCTCGGGCTTCTTCCTCAGCTACTCGTTCGGACTCTCGGCAGCCGCCCTGTTGATGATGTGGCGCATCCGAAAAAAGATTCACACGGTGGTGTAAATTCCATCTGCAAGAAGAAAATCGAAAGGGGTTGTGATTCGTCACACCCCCTTTTTTTGCCGCCCCTTTTCAGCGCCGACCCTCCAATTTTGAATTTTGAATGCTAAATTTTGAATTCTGAATTCGTTTTTGTAACTTTGAAGCCAAATATACCTACCATTATGGAATACGATCAGACACCCGATAAGACCAAAAAATGTTGTTGCCGTCCCGTTGTGGGGCGTGGCTGCTGCTTTATCGAGGGGGGCGAAACGCTCGAGGCCGAGGCCAAGGAGGGGTGCTTCAAGCTCCACGAGGAGAATTGGCTCGAGAGCTACCCCCAGCACGGCGAGTGCGACATCTTCGAGGTCCGCTTCAAGAATACCCGCCGAGGATTCTACCAAAATGTCAATAATCTGGAGCTTAAGCGTGGCGACATCGTCGCCGTCGAGGCGGCTCCGGGCCACGACATAGGCATCATCTCGCTCACGGGCGACATGGTCCTCAAACAGATGCGCCGCACGGGCTTCAACCCCCAGAACGGCGAGTTCCGCAAGATCTACCGCAAGGCCAAGCCCTACGACATCGAGCGTTGGCAGGAGGCCATCGCCCTGGAGCACGAGACGATGATTCTTTCGCGCCAGATTGCCGCCGATATGGGTCTGAATATGAAGATTGGCGACGTGGAGTATCAGGGCGACAAAATCAAGGCCATCTTCTACTACATCGCCGACGAGCGTGTCGATTTCCGTGAGCTGATCAAGGTCTTTGCCGAGCGTTTCCACATCCGCATCGAGATGAAGCAGATTGGTGCCCGCCAGGAGGCAGGGCGTATCGGTGGTCTGGGTGCCTGTGGTCGTGAGTTGTGCTGCGCTTCGTGGATGTCCACCTTCTCGAGTGTCACGACGGGTGCTGCCCGCACGCAAGATCTCTCGCTCAACCCCCAGAAGTTGGCCGGTCAGTGTTCGAAGCTCAAGTGCTGTATGATGTACGAGTACGACGTCTATGCCGAGGCACGCAAGGCCTTCCCTCGTCTGCGTGAGCCGTTACAGACCATCGACGGCGAGTGGTTCTGGGTCAAGAACGACATCCTGGCCGGCACGATGACCTTCTCGTCGAGCAAGGATACACTCTCGAACCTCACGACCCTCACGATTGGCCGTGTCGAGGAGATTCTGGCCGAGAACCGAGCCGGTGTCAAGGTCGATAAGTTGCAGGGCGACGAAGAGTTTAGCGAGCAGATCGAGGAGCCGACCTACCGTTCGGAGGAGGACAGCATCACCCGCTTCGATAAGGCCAAGCGCAAGAAGAAGAGCAAGTCGAAGGGCAAGCGTCCTGCGAAGGGTGAACAGCCCAAGACCGAGCAGCCGAAGACCGAACAACCCAAAGCCGAGCAACCGAAGGCCGAGCAGAGCATGGAGCAACCCCAGAAGGGTGAGCGCACAGAGCGTCGTGAGGGTCGTTCGGAGCGTCGTGAGGGGGGCAAGGGTCGTCCGCAGCGTCAGCCCCGTCCGCAAAACGAGCAGTCGGCACCCCAAAACGGCCAGCCCACTCAGCCCGCCACCGAGGGGGGCGAGGAGCGTTCTCGTCACAACGGCAACCGCCACCGCAATAACCGCCATCGTCGTCCGCAGCACCCCAACGGACCGCGCAACGAGGGTGGCAACAAGGGGGAGTAACGGCTGATGGAGCATCTGAAACATAGTTGGCTGTGGCTCGTCGTATCGCTACTACTGACCGCCTGCGGCTCGGGGCGTGAAGCCTACGTTGCGGATGTGGTCGGCAACTGCTGGCAGGAGGGGGTTGTGGTGCGTGTACCCAACCACGATACCCTCACGGAGCGGGAGCTGAAGTTGTTTCTAAGGCTCGACCCCGACTTTCGGGAGGACAGCCTGACGGTCCGCATCGAGACCCTCACGCCCGATTCATTGCGCACCGAGGAGCTGCATCATCTGGTCTTCACCCCACCCCGCCGCATCAGTTCGCTGCACGCCGTCGAGGAGATCTCCTACCGCCGTGGGGTGCAACTGCCGATAGCGGGCAACTACTATTTCATCATCACACCCCTGCGACCCGTCCACCGTGTGGAGGCCGTAGGTGTATTGTTCAAAGAGTAAAGCAATGGGAAAGGATAAACTACGCAAATTTGCCGAAAACGAGACCTTCGCCTGCTTCGTGCAGCCCGAGTTCGATGCCGTCTTCGCCCAAGACCACCCCTTGAAGGGGCATTGGCACCGTGACTTCTTCCACAACGACCGCCCCATCATCCTGGAGTTGGGTTGCGGCAAGGGAGAATATACCGTTGCCCTGGCCGAGCGAGACACAGCGTCGAACTACATCGGCATCGACATCAAGGGTGCCCGTATGTGGCGAGGTGCCAAGACGGCCACCCAGCAGGGGATGAAGAATGTGGGCTTTCTGCGTACCCGCATCGAGTTTATCACTCACCTCTTCGCCCCGGGCGAGGTGAGCGAGATTTGGATCACCTTCCCCGATCCGCAGCTCAAGACCCGCCGTGCCAAGAAACGCCTTACGTCGCCCCTCTTCCTGGCACGCTACGCACAGCTGCTCGCCCCCGAGGGCCGCATCAACCTCAAGACCGACTCAAAGCACCTCTACGGCTACACGAAGGCACTCGTTGAACACTACGGCCTGCCTTTGGAGGTGGCCAACGACGACATCTACGGCTCGGGCTTTGCCGATGAGACCCTCTCGGTCAAAACCGCCTACGAAAGCCGCTTCCTGGAGATGGGGCTGCCCATCACCTACCTGCGCTTCGGGTTGGGAGGGCGCACCGAGTTCCCCCCCTTCGAGTGGGAGGGCGACGAGATCGACCGCAGCGAGAAGGACAACGAAGAGAACCGTGAGCGAGCGTTCTAAAACCAAAAAAATCATTCACACCCTACTCCAATGAAACGACTACTGCTTCTCCTGTTGATGTTGGGCCTTACGTTCCCCACAATGGCACAAAAAGAGGCCAAACAGACAGACGACGCCCCCATCGAAGAGCAAATTGATGTCCACCCCACCTTCAAGAAGGGTGGCACGCTGAACGACTTTCGTCAGTGGGTAGCCACCAAAATCGGCTATCCGAAATATATGCTCGAAAAGGGCATCGAAGGGACGATGATTGCCTCGTTTGTCATCGAAAAGGATGGTCGTGTCAGCAACATCGAAATTGTGCAGAGTGTGCATCCGATGTGCGACAAAGAGTTAGAGCGTATCTTGCGCTACTCCCCTCGCTGGACCCCCGGAATGAAAGACGGTAAGCCGGTACGTGTGCGCTACCATCTGCCGCTCTTGTTCCGCATCCCGGCCCATTATCGGAACCCCGAGATGAACAACGGCAGTTACTCGGGCAACAATCAGAAGACACAACCGCAACTCGACAACCAAAACTCAAGCAATCTCACCCACCGCCGCTCGGGATTCGGGTGGTAACCGCCAAGAAAAAAGCCTGTCTTACTCGACAGGCTTTATTTTTAAGAGGTGCATCAACCGTTCGGCCAACTCCGTATTCTCCATCAGGGCGGGGAAGCGGTCGGCTCCCGTGCCATAGAAGTAGGCCGGCACCCGAATGGCCGAGTGAGACCCCGTGCCGAAGCGATAGTCGATGCCGCTTTCGGAAAGGGTAAAATCGCTCTTGCCGCTCGGCATCGAGAGGCCACCCGTCTCGTGGTCGGCCGTCACCACCACCAACGTACCCGGGTGGGTGTCGGCATAGTTGAAGGCCAACTCGACCACTTCGGCAAAATCACGCATCTCGGCCAAGAGGTAGGGGGCATCGTTGCCGTGACCCGCCCCGTCGATTTGCGACCCCTCGACCATCAGCATAAAGCCCTCGTCACTATCCGAAAGCAGTTCCAACGCCTTCTCGGTGGCACGGGGGATGAAGTCGCCACGCTCGGGAGCCTGGGGCAGGTACTCCTCCTCGACCATCGCAAGCAGGGGGCGGGTCGTGGCCGCCAATGAGGATTCACGGTCGAACGAGAGGGTATAACCTCGCTCGGTAAGTGTCGTGCGGTGTGCGTCGGTCAGCCAACGACTGCCACCGCCAATCATCACATCGAAATTGCAAGCGACCAAATCCTCGGTAATCTCCTCCATCATGTGGCGACCCGGCTGGTGGGCATAGAAGGCCCCCGGCGTGGCGTGTTGCAGGTAGCAACTCACCACCAGACCCGTCGCCTTGCCTGCGTCACGAGCCATCTCCATCATCGACTTCACGGCCACCGAGTCGGGCGTAACACCCAGCATCGAGTTGTTGGTCTTAAAGCCCGAGGCCAACGCCGTACCTGCCGCAGCCGAGTCGGTCACACGGTTGTTGGCCGAGCGGGTGGTCACCAGCGAAACGGCCTCGGCACGTGAAAAGGGGGTCGGAGCATAGTCCTCCTCCACCTCGAGCATCGTCATCTGGGCCAAGCCCATACCGTCGCCAATCAGGTAAATCAGGCTCTTCACCTCGGGCTCACGCTCCGAGCATCCCGCCAACGCCATCAGCGTCAAGGCGGTCAGGGTATATAAAAATCGCTTCATAGCACAAAATTAGGAAAAATTTGCCTATCTTTACCCAAACAACCGAAAAAATATGGAGGTAAAAATAGCCCAAGATTGGAAAGAGCTCCTCAAAGAGGAGTTCGACAAACCCTACTTCGAGGAGTTGATTTCGTTCGTCAAGGAGGAGTATGCCACCCGCCGCATCTATCCCCGAGGCAGCAACATCTTCCGTGCCTTTGACAAGTGCCCCGTCGATAAGCTGAAGGTGGTCATCATCGGACAAGACCCCTATCACGGCCCGGGCCAGGCCAACGGATTGTGCTTCTCGGTGGGCGACGGAGTCCCCTTTCCACCCTCGCTGCGCAACATCTTCCAGGAAGTTTCGACCGACACCGGTGCCCCCATCCCCTCGTCGGGCAACCTCGACCGATGGGCCGAGCAGGGGGTACTGCTGCTGAACGCCGTGCTGACGGTGCGTGAGCACGAAGCCGCCTCACACGCAGGCCGAGGCTGGGAGCAGTTCACCGATGCCGTGGTGCGTGCCATTGCCGCTCGCAAGGAGGGCATCGTCTATCTGCTGTGGGGCAGCTACGCCCAGCGCAAAGGGGCCATTGCCGACCCGCAGAAAAACTGCATTCTGAAGAGTGTGCACCCCTCGCCCCTCTCGGTCTATCGAGGTTTCTGGGGCTGCAAGCACTTCTCGAAGGCCAACAACTACCTCATCGCCCACGGACAAACCCCGATTAACTGGTAATAACTACACCCCTATGAAACGATTGCTGATTCTCACTGCGGCCCTCCTATCGCTGGCCGCCTGCACCACCTCAACCTCGACCCCGACGCTCGACCGTGAGGCGATGCGTGATGCCATTCTGGCACGCATCACCGGTGCCACCATTCCGACCCAAGAGCTTCGTTTGACCGACTTCGAAGTGGTTGCCGACGGCATCACCGATGCCAAACCTGCCTTCGACCGTGCCATCGCCCGAGCCAAGGAGTTGGGCGGTGCCCGTCTGGTCATTCCCGCCGGCGAATACTACCTCTGCGGGCCGATTCACCTCATTGACAACCTCTGCCTCGACCTCGAAGCGGGCGCCGTGCTGCGCTTCTCGCCCGAGCCGAGCCACTACCTGCCCATCGTCGAGACGAGTTGGGAGGGAACCTTCGTGCAGAACTACAGCCCCTTCATCTACGGCCGAGGGCTGAAGAATGTCGCCATCATCGGCCAAGGCACCATCGACGGCAATGCCGCCACCACCTTCGCCACCTGGAAGGAGCGGCAGGGCGCAAGCAAGGATTTGAGCCGCCACTACAACCACACCCAAACGCCCGTTGCGGAGCGAAACTTTGGCGAGGGGCACTACCTGCGTCCCCAGCTCATCCAACTCTACGAGTGCGAGCAGGTGACCATCCAAGGGGTCTTTATCACCAACGCCCCCTTCTGGTGCATCCACCTGTTGAAGTCGCGCAACATCATCTGCGACGCCATTCGCTACGATGCCAAGCTGGTCAATAACGACGGCATCGACCCCGAGTATGCCCAGGATGTGCTGATTCAGAACATCGAATTCAACAACGGCGACGACAACGTGGCCATCAAGAGCGGTCGTGACGACGACGGCCGTGCGACCGCCACCCCCTCGTCGGGCATCATCATCCGCAACTGCCGCTTCAAGGGGTTGCACGGCGTGGTGCTGGGCAGCGAGATGTCGTCGGGCGTGGAGAATGTCTTTATCGAGAACTGCACCTACGGCGGCTACTGCAAGCGTGGCCTCTACATCAAGACCAACCCCGACCGAGGTGGCTTCATCCGCAACATCTTTGTCAATAACTGCTCGTTTGGCGAGGTGGAGGATCTGATCTTCCTCACCTCGATGTATGCCGGCGAGGGGCTGGACAACCACCACTTCACGGCCGTACACGACATCTATGTCGAGGATGTGAGCTGCCAAAAGGCTCGTGCCGCCGCCATCGTACTGCAGGGTACCGAGCAGGAGAAGATTCACAACGTGCACTTTAGCCGAGTGAAGGTGGACGAGGCGAAGATCGGCCTCTCGATGGAGCACGCCGAGGGGATCTGCTTCACGGACTGCAACCTGGGCGGCTATGCCGGTGTTCCGACCACAGCCAGCGCCAAAGACAAGGTTTTCGAGGGGGACAAGAAGTAACTTTTCCCCACCTACAACAACAAAGCCTGCTCCGCAATGGAACAGGCTTTGTTGTTGGGTAGCGTTTCGTACTCGGTTAGCCGAGGTAGGACTTCAGCAGCTTCGAGCGCGACGAGTGGCGCAGGCGACGGATGGCCTTCTCCTTAATCTGGCGGACACGCTCGCGCGTAAGGTCGAACTTCTCGCCAATCTCCTCCAAGGTCATCTCCGAGCAACCGATGCCGAAGAAGTACTTGATAAT
>CALAQA010000211.1:0-6227 GCA_937889065.1 uncultured Alistipes sp. | reverse complement strand
CGGCATCGGATCCTTCTCGAAGAACTCGAAGCGGTGGTCGTAGCCCACCTCCTGACCCGTGTAGATCAGCGGCTGGCACTGGGGAAGCACATAGGTCAAAGCGGCCATCGTCTTGGCGGCAGCACCCAGACGCTCGAACTCGGTACCCGACCACGAGTTCTCGTCGTGGTTCGAGGTGAAGGCCAACTGAATGGCCTCACGAGGATAGTCGGTCGTAAGGTGCTCGATCCAAGCCTTCACGTCGGCGGTGGTCTGCTTGCCCTGGGCAACGGCATTCAGCACATCCTTCAGGCGCCAAGCGTAGCAGGCATCGAAGCCGTCGGCGTGGAAGTTGGGACCCTCACCCTCGGCCAGGAAGTAGGTCTCGGGGTTGATGGCACGCACCTCTTTCCACGACTCGGTCCAGAAATCGTCGGGCATCTCACCGGCCACGTCGCAACGGAAGCCATCGACACCCTTGGCAATCCAGAACTGCTGCACCGACTTCATCTCGGCACGCAGCTCCTCGACCTCGTAGTTCAGCTTGGCGATGTCCCACCAATCGTACTGCACCACAGGTACACCCATCGAGTCACGCACATACCACTCGGCGGGCTTTTCGGTTACCCAAGCAGCATCGGGCGAGGTGTGGTTGGCCACATAGTCCAAAATCACCTTGAAGCCCAGCTCGTGTGCCTTTGCGAGGAAGCTCTCGAAGTCGGCCATCGTACCAAACTCGGGGTTGATCTCACGGTAATCCTTGATGGCATAGTACGAGCCCAGCGTACCCTTGCGGCCCTTCACGCCAATGGGGTGGATGGGCATCAGCCAGATGATATCGACACCCAGCTCCTTGAGGAACGGCAGACGCTCCTCGGCGGCAGCGAACGTTCCCTCGGCGGTCTGCTGACGAACGTTCATCTCATAAACGACCGAGTTATAGACCCACTCGGGATGGGCGCTCTTGGGAGCCTCGGGGGCGGTGGCGCAGCTCGAGAGGAGCAGACCACACAGGGCACCAAAGAGTGCCACTACGGAAAAGATGCGTTTCATAACTATCTGATTTGTTTTGTTTTACTATTTTGCGGTAAGAATCTCGAAGCTGTAAGGCTGCACCTCGACCGTGAGCGTGCCATCCTCCTCGAGGGTGAAGGCGTGGCCGAAGTTCGACTCCAAGGACTGACGACGGTCGATGCCCTTGGGAAGCACGCAGCTCATCTTCTCGGTCTGATCGCCCGTGTTGAGGACCACAACCACCCACTCGCCCATATAGACGCGCAGGTAGGCCCACACCTTCTCCGTGAGGGCAAGGGTCATCTGGTCGCCATACAGGAGCGGCATCTGGCTGCGACGCAGGTGGGCCAGCTGCTCGGTGATGGCCAGCTGGGCCTGCTCGGCCTCGTTGTAGCCATCGAAGCGCATCATACGGCGGTTGTCGGGGTCGTTGCCGCCCGGCTCGCCATACTCATCGCCCTGGTAGATGCACGGCACACCCGGGATGGTCATATTGAGGGCGTTGATCAAGGCCAACTTCTTGTAGCCCACCGGATCGCCCACCTCGATTTTGCGGGTCCAACCGGCCAACTTGTGGTCTTCGTCGGGCGACAACGTACCACCGGCCAACGAAATCAGACGACCCTTGTCGTGGTTGCCCGTGATGTTACCCATCGTGTGGTGGGCACCATAGGCGGCAATCGACTGCTCCACAACCGAAGCCAACGCCTTGACCGAGTGGTCACGGGTCAGCACATCGAGGGCTGTGTGATAGACATTGAAGTCGAACTGGGCGTTAATCATACCCGTGCGCACATACGAGCCAATCAGCTCGGGCGAGCCGTAGGTCTCCCCAATCTGCCACAAATTCTTCTCGGGCACGGCCTGACGCAGCTTCTTGGTCAGCATACGCCAATACGACAGCGGAATATGCTTGCAGGCATCGTGGCGGAAGCCGTCGAAGTCGAAGTTCTTCATCCAGTGCACCGCCGAGTCGGTCATCGGCTCGGCTACCTCCATACGCTCCAAATCGAGCGAGGGGATATGCTCGTCGAACCAGGTGGTCAGACGCTGCTCGTCCCAAAGGCCGAGGTTCTTGCGGCCGTCGGGCAACATCAACGGGGTTACCCAATCGGGGTGGGCCTGCAAGACGGGCGAGTTGATATGCAGGTGGTTGGCCACATAGTCCAAGACCACATTCAGGTTGTGCTCGTGGGCCTCCGAGAGCATCTCCTTCAACTCCTCCTCGGTACCGAAGCGGTGATCGACCACCGTCGTGTAGATGGGCCAATAGCCGTGGTAGCCCGAGAAGCGGGTATAGGGGGTCTGATTCAGGCCCCAGGCATCGTGCGGATTCTGCGTGATGGGCGAAATCCAGATGGTCGAGACACCCAGGTCGGTGAAGAAACCCTCCTTGATCTTCTGCGTGATACCCTTCAGGTCGCCACCCTGGTAGTCGGCCTGCGGCAGCACATCGCTCTGGTTGAGGGGTTTGTTGTTCTCCTTCTTACCGTCGTAGAAGCGGTCAATCATCAGCGAGTAGAGCAGCTGCGCCTCTTGATCGTGGCGGGTCAGCTCATCGGCCGAGGTGACCACCGAGCCCTTTTTAAGCGGAATGAGGAGGTCGTTGAACAGACCATCACCCGTCGAGGCAAAGATGCGCATAAACGAGCGGTCGAGCTGCGAGGCGTCGTTCGGAATCAAAATCTCGAAGCCCTCCTCGCCACGGATGATGCACTGCTCGGGCAGGCGGTTGTTCTGCCACATTACGACCACCTCCTGCGGGCGAATCGAGGCCTCGACGGCCACCATACGCATCATACGACCCGCCGTGAAGAGACGGGCATTGGGGTTGCGGTCGCCCGACAACACGACAATCGAGAGGCTCTTGCCCTCACGCCACGCCTCGATGGTGGTGGCCAGAGGTGCCCCCTTCGACAGTACGTCGAACTCCGTCCAACCATCCTCGGTGGGGGTGACAATCAGATCGACCCCCTCGGCTACGGTCAGCGAGTCGGCACCCTCCCACAAGGGAAGATAGTCGGTCAAATAGCAGTGCTGCACGGCACTTTCCAGGCGCAACGGCTTGATGGGAGCCTCCGTAGCACCCTCGGCCGCCTGGGTAAAGAGGTCGTTGCTGCAACCCGTCATCAGGGCAGCGGCACACAACAGCAAAATGAGTTTTTTCATATCGTAAGGTTCTTATTTTTTGCGTTCGTTTGAGGGGCTACTCGACATCCTTCATCCAGTCGATGCCCTCGTGGAGGTTGTTTTGGTTGGTAAAGTCCCAATAGGAGTTGTTCTCCCACGTCGAGCCATAGGCCCACTCGGCCGGGTAGGTGTAGAGCCCCAGTCCGTGACCCTCGGCCTTGCCCTCCAACAGGTCGGGCAGCGACTCGGTGCCCCACGTAATGAGGCCCGCACCCTCGCCCCGCTTCAGCTCCTCGGCCAACTGACGCAACCAGGCACGCTGCTTTTGGGGGGTATAGTTCACGGCGTTCTGGGTGTCGTTCCAATCGGGATAGTTGTAGGAGTTGTTGCACCAGTCGCCCATCCACTTGCCCGAGGCATCGTTGCCCGTCGTAAAGGAGTAGGCGGTCTCCAAAATCACGGCCTGTGCCTTGAAATCGCTCTTGCACATCTTGGCCAGATTTTCGATGGTTTGGTAGGGATTCGTGTGGCCGATATCCTTGCCCGGGTACCACGAGATACCGATCAGGTCGAAGTCCGAGCCGCCGGCATCGCTGATGCTCTTGGCATAGGTATAGACCTTCGAGGGGTTGGCAATGTGCAACAAGGTCTGCACATTGGGGTTGTACTTCTTGCCATAGTCACGCACCGCCTTGAAGCCATAGGCCAAAAGGCGACCCGTGCGGGCTGCATCGTTGGCCGTGCCCTCCATCAGAAAGCCGATATTAACCTCGTTGCCCACCGCTACCACACGGGGATAGATGCCCTCCTTGTGGAGGTTTTCAAGCGTGGTATAGACCCATTGATAGAGCTTCTCGCCCAGCTGTGCCTCCGTCAGGCCCTTCCAGGCCGAGGGAAGACGGTTGTGAGCCACCGTAGAGGAGGAGCTGTAATCATCGGCATCGGGTTTGAGCGTCAGAAGCACATCGAGGCGGTTCTTCTGGGCCTTCTTGGCATCCTCCACCACACGTGCCCAGGTGGCCCAATCGATGGTCACTCCGTTGTACTTGGGGAAGGCCTCGAAGTTGAGTTGCAGGCGCACGATATTGGCACCGTGCTGCTGCATCGACTTGTAAGGATCACACTCCACGCCCCCCTCGCGGTAGGTCAACCCCACACGCTGAAGGTAGGAGGCAAACGACATCGTCGAGCCCTTCATAAAGCCCGTCGAGAAGTACTCGGGCGTCACCACCGGCTCGGGCGTAGGCTCGGGCTGGGGAGTGGGGGTAGGTGTGGGCGTAGGGGTCGGCGTGGGGGTCGGCTCAGCGTCCTCTCCCCCACCGCCACAGGCTGCCAAGGCAACCACGCAACACACGAGCATTAACCAACGTTTCAACATATCTTTATATGCGTCCCTTTTTCTTGTTTGACACGGTGGTTTAGAGCATCCAAACCACGCTCGAGAAGCCGGCCATCTTGATGGTCTTCTCCTCACGCTGCACCTTGCCGATGACGGCTACAGCCTTCTTGACCGTCTCGTTGATCTTCACCTCGATGGGCTGGTCGCTCACGTTGTGCATCACGAGCATCTTCTGACCATTGTACTCACGGTAGTAGGCCGACAGGGCACCGGGGTACGACGAAGTGTTGTAGCAGGGGGTCAGCGAGCCCTTCTCGGTCATTGCCGGGTAGATGTTACGCAGCTGACCGAACTGACGATAGACATTCAGAAGCGACTCGGGATCCTTCTCCAGCTCGGCAACGCTCTTCAGGTTGTCGTACGAGGGCAGGATGGCACCCGTATATTTGGCATACTCCGTATCGCTCCACTTCATCGGTTGGCGGATATGGATATCGCCACCGCTCTTGCGGCCCGTAAAGCCTAGCTCCTCACCGTAATAGACCACCGGACGACCCGACAGGGTAAGCATAATGGCACCGGCCATACGGCTCAGATTTACGTTGCCGAGCTGCGAAGCCGAACGATCCTGGTCGTGGTTCGAGAGTTTGAGAGCATCGACAAAGTTGGCGTTGCGGTTGTGGAGCTTCTTCTGGTTGTTGAGTACCTGCTGGGCAATGTTGCGGCCCGACTGGCTCTTCAGGTTGGAGAGCAGAATACCGTTCCATCCCGAGGCCTCCTCGCCCAGGAAGTCGAAGTTGAAGGCCGAAGGCAGGCACTGGGCAAACTGGGCTACCTGATCCGTACCGCCGTAAATCTCGGCCACCATAAAGAAGTCGCCATCGGCCTGCGGCAGGGTCTTGTAGTAGTTGTTCAGCTCGGTGTGGAAGGTCTTCCAGAAGGTGAAGTCGCGCGAATCGACATCCCAAACACCGTAGATGTGCTTGGCGGCATCCAGACGCAGACCATCTACGCCCTTATCCAACCAACCCTTCACCGAGGCGATAATCTCCTTGTAGGGGCCCGACTGGGTCATCTGGCTGATATTGCCGTAGTTCAACTCGGGCATCCAAAGGCCGAAGATGGGGGCAAAGATCTTGAGCGAGCGCATATACTCGAACTGAATATCCGAAGCCGGGAAGCTGTTGAGTTTGTAGGCCTTATCAAGCTCCAGGTAGCTACCATCGCCACCCCACTTCGTACCGTTCCACGAGGTGTTCGAGGTGCGTACCAGAAAGCCCCAGGGCGAGTTGAAGTCGCAAACGAGCTCATAGATACCGTTGCCCTTGTCGTACATACGGTGGGCGGCACCCGTCTCGCCATACCACAGGAACATATTTACACTCGTATCGGTGTTGTCGCTCTGGGCTGCCTCCGAGCTTTCGCTCACGGTAATGGTCAAGGGCATGATACCCGAGGCGGTCAGCGTAAACTTGTAGCGGTGGGTCTCCTGCTTGGGCTCCTCGATGCCGTCGGGGGTAAACCAATCGGCCGAGTTATAGCTCGAAATCATCGGGAACTTGCCCGCAGCAATGTCGGCAGCGGGGTTGTACGAGAGGTTGTAGTAGTTCCAATAGGGGCTTGCCTCACGCTTCTCGAGGGCATCGACAAACCACTTGTGGCCCTTACCCGAGTGGTTTACCACATAGTCCAGATAAATCTTGATACCCTTCTCGTGGGCCGCCTTCACCAGATTCTCGAAGTCGCCCATCGTACCAAAGGCGGG
>CALAQA010000210.1:0-3804 GCA_937889065.1 uncultured Alistipes sp. | reverse complement strand
GCGACCTCTGCCTTCGCTCCGCTGCGTCGGTTCTACATTTTGAATTTATTTCTTCTGTCCGTAGTAGGCGTTCGCACCGTGCTTGCGCGAGTAGTGCTTCTCGATCAGCAGGTCGTTCATCTCCAGTGCGGGGTTCACCTGGTAGGCTACGAAGGCCATCTTGGCCACCTGCTCCATCACCACGGCGTTGTGCACCGCCTCATCGCCATCCTTGCCCCACGCAAAGGGACCGTGGTTTTTGACCAACACGCCCGGCGTGTGCATCGGGTTCATCCCCGCCTCCACGAAGCGATTGACAATCACCGTACCGGTATGCTTCTCGTACTCGCCCATCTGCTCCTCGGTCATCGAGGCGGTGCAGGGGATGGCACGGTGGAAGTAGTCGGCGTGGGTGGTGCCGATGTTGGGAATATCCTTGCCTGCCTGGGCCCAGGCCGTAGCGTAGGTCGAGTGGGTGTGGACAATGCCGCCCACCTCGGCAAAGGCTTTGTAAATCTCGAGGTGCGTAGCCGTGTCGGACGAGGGGCGCAGTGAGCCCTCGACGATGTTACCGTCGAGGTCCACTACCACCATATCTTCGGGCTTCATATCGTCGTAATCCACGCCGCTGGGCTTGATGACCACCAGCCCCTTCTCGCGGTCGATGGCCGAGACGTTGCCCCAGGTGAAGATGACGAGTCCGTGCTTCACCAAATCCAGGTTGGCTTGGCACACCTTCGCTTTCAATGCTTCTAACATAGTATTTATTAGGTGTTAATTGGTTTGTCGGTTTACCACAGGGCGATGTAGAGAATCAGCAGAATCACTACGACACCCACAGCACCCCAGTTGAATGCCGCATCGGAGTGGAAGACCGTAAGATCAATCTTCACAGCCTTCGGGTCTTGCACCTTATCCTTGGCATTCGAGTAGAGGTAGATGGCAATGGTGAGGAACATCGCAAAGAGGAAGAAGAAGGCCTCGAAGCCTACGTTCTTGAGCGAGGGGGTCAGTACGCCCACTACGCCGCATACGAGGCTCACCACGGCGCACAGGGCCGTAACACGGCTCCAGAAGAGCTGCGTCTTAATGGTGTGCTCGTCCAACTTGTCGGCCTCGACGGTCTTCTTCGACATCAGCGACAGACCGATGAAGAGGATGACCAGGGCGATGAATACATAACCCATACGCAGCAGGAACGGCACCTCGGGGAACATAAACTTAAAGAGTACCGAGAAGGCAAACGTACCGATGGCGGCAACCACGGCGGCCGTACCCGAAGCACGCTTCCACAGCAGACCCAGACCGAAGATTACGACCACGCCCGGATAGACGAAGCCCGAGTACTCCTGAATGATCTGGAAGGCCTGGTCGGCGGCACCCATAATGGGATAGACGGCAATCAGTGCCAGCACCAGTGCCGAGAGCGAGGTGATGCGACCCACCGATACGAGCTTGCGATCCGTAGCCTCCTTGTTGATGAACTGCTTGTAGATATCCATCGTGAAGATGGTCGAGGTCGAGTTGAACATCGAGGCCAGCGACGAGATAACGGCGGCAGCCAGGGCAGCAAACGACAGACCCTTAACGACAACGGGCGTAAAGTTGCGGATCAGGAACGGATAGGCATCATCCGAGCGGGTGATCTCACCGGCCAGCGTCTGATACAACTCGGGCTCCTGCGTCATAATGTAGTAGGCGCACACACCGGGGATGCAGACGATGAAGGGGATCAAAATCTTAAGGAAGGCGGCGAAGATCATACCCTTCTTGGCCTCGTTGAGTGACTTGGCAGCCAGACCCTTCTGGATGATGTACTGGTTGAAGCCCCAGTAACCGAGGTTCGTGAGCCACAGCGCACCCACAATCACCACGATACCCGGAATGGTGAAGTAGGGGTCGTCGGTGATGTTGGGAATGGCCTCGTTGCGGGTTACCACCAGGTTGAAGTGGCGGTCGCCCTCAATGGCCCCGAGCTTGGACATAATCTCCTGCAAGGCACCAACGGCGCCACCCTGAATGTCGAGCGAGCCGGCGATGAAGTCCAGCGCGAAGTAGGCCGTAATCAGACCGCCACCCACCAGGAACGTCACCTGCATCACGTCGGTCCAAGCCACCGAGGCCAGACCGCCATAGATCGAGTAGATACCGGCAATGACAAACAGAATGAGGATGATGACCATCAGCGTCATATCGATCTCCATACCCAGCAACATACCCGGAGCGGCCGGAATGCCCAGAATCTGCTTGATGGCCAGCGCACCGAGCCATGCCACCGACGTCAGGTTGATGAATACGTAGAGGAAGAGCCAGAAGATCGAGAAGGCCAGACCCACGCCCCAGTTGTAACGCTCACGCAGGAATTGGGGGATGGTGAAAATCTTGCGCTCGATCATCACGGGCAGCAGGAACTTACCCACCACGATGAGCGTGGCGGCGGCCATCAACTCATAGGCGGCGATGGCGATACCCGACGCAAAGGCCGAGCCGGACATACCGATAAACTGCTCGGCAGAGATGTTGGCGGCAATCAGCGAGGCACCCACGGCCCACCAGGTCAGGGTGTTACCTGCCAAAAAATAGTCGTTCGACGACTTCTCCTTGCCGTCTTTGCTGCGTGAGAGGAAGAAGCCCAGACCCACCAGCAGGATGATGTACAGCACAAAGATGGCGTAGTCGATCCACGCAAATCCGTTGTTCTGTAACGCTTCAATCAGGTTCATAATAGTTTTAGTGGTTTTTAGTTAATTATTTGTTTTTCTGTTGTTTGCGTGGTTGGAATTACTTGCGTACGCCAAAGGCGAAGATGCAGCGCGAGGTGTAGGTCTCACCCGGACGCAGTACGCACGAGGGCCACTCGGCCTTGTTGGGCGTGTCGGGATACTTCTGCGTCTCGAGGCAGATACCCGTGCGCTGGCCATAGACAATCTCCTTCTTGCCCGTCACGGTGCCGTCGAGGAAGTTGCCCGTATAGACCTGTACACCCGGTTCGTCGGTGTAGAGGGTCATCTCGATGCCCGAGGCGGGCGAGTAGAGCACGGCGGCGGGGCGGGTGATGTCACGCTCGGTGTCGAGCACCCAGTTGTGGTCGTAACCGTTGCCGTTCTTGAGCTGCTCGTAGTCGAAGTTGTCGATGCGCTCGCCAATCACCGTCGGGGTGCGGAAATCCATCGGCGTACCCTCGACCGGTGCAATCTCGCCCGTCGTCATATAGGTCGAATCGACGGGGGTGAAGTTCGAGGCGTTGATCTGCAACACATCCTCCAGAATCTTGTTCTCGGCCGAGCCGGTCAGGTTGAAGTAGGAGTGGTTGGTCATGTTGATGACGGTCGGGGCATCGGTCGTAGCCTCGTAGTCGATCGCAATGGCGTTCTCGTCCGTCAGCGTGTAAATTACCTTAGCCTCCACATTGCCGGGGAACTGCTCCTCGCCATCGGGCGAAGCAAGCGTCAGTACGAGCTGGTTCTCCGTAGCCTCGGCTACCGAGTAGGTGCCGTCTGCATTCTTTGTAATTGCAGGACAGCCAATTTTTAAGCACATACCGCATTTTTTACATTTGTCTGTATGTACTTTATAAAGAGGTTTTTTCCCTTTTGTAAGGAGTACACAAGGAGTCTTTGTAATAATGACAGAAACTTCATCTCTTGCCACTTCTTCTTTCACTACTTTTTCTAATGTAGCAATATCAAATGCATTCACTTCTGTCACATGTTTTACTCCAAGAGCACGACAAAGATTTGGAATATCTACTGCATTTGTTGGGTCTCCCTGAAGAGTCTTACCTGTTGCTGAGTGATCCTGATGTCCTGTCATACCTGTTGTAGA
>CALAQA010000209.1:0-2195 GCA_937889065.1 uncultured Alistipes sp. | reverse complement strand
ACTCGACAGCCTTACCACCGCTTTGAGCATTGTGGCAACTTGGATGTTGGCGCAGAAGTATGTCGAACAATGGCTCGTATGGCTCGTTGTTGATGCTATCACGGTCGGACTCTATATCTACAAAGGTATTCCGCTCACGGGTGGGTTGTATGCCCTCTACACCGTGCTGGCCGTGGCAGGTTATCTGCGTTGGCGAAAAGCGGCCAAGGAAGTTCAAAATTAGAAAATTTGTTCAATTATTGAACATCACCACAGCAACAGGGCATTCGGTTTCGGATGCTCTGTTTTTTTGGCACGCAGTTTGCCCATTCGAGGAGCAGTTTAACCTTAAAAAACGAAACAGATGAAAAAATTGCTCCTCTGTCTGCCCGTGGTGGCACTTATGATGATGGGATTTGTCGGGTGCAAGTCCCAGAAGCGGGAATGGAATCACCAACAGCGCAAAGAGATGCGTGAGGCGTTGAAGGCCTACCGCCAGATGGTCTATCTGAACGATTTGACCGATGCCGAGTACCTGATATTTACCGACGAGGTGGCCAATGGGTTGGAGGCCGAATATCCCGTCTATGCCACCTTTATCGAGATGCCCGGCGTAGATGACACGGTCGAGGTGGTCATTGTCGAGACCATTGTCGATTACCTCAATGCCGATCGGCACAATATGCGCCACCTCTTTCCCTACCACGACCTGGTGGCCGAAGGGGTCTTGCCTGCGGGGCTGAATCTGAAGCAGCGGCGGGAGTTCTACACCTGCTTGGCAGGCAAGGTCAATGGGGCCTTTCTGACGCTCTACGATTTCGTGGTCGCCCTGGAGGCCGACACCACCGTCACCTCACAAATTCAACAGATGGAGGCCGATTGTGCCGACGAACTCTTCGATTGGGTCATCACCGAGGTCGATATTATCGAGACCAACTAACGAAAAAGAAGGGCTGCAAACCATTTCGGTTGCAGCCCTTCCTGTTTATTGCTGTTGTCGCTCGTTGTAGAACTCCCGACTCACCACGACCCGAATGGCACGGGGAAGCACAGAAAATTCGAGCGGCGTCTGACCCAACAACTCGCCATCGGCCTCCAACTGCACCTCGGGCGAAGATTCGATTCTCACCTTCGAGCCTCGGGCGTGCAGCACGTGACCAATGCGATAAATGCCTCCGTTGTAGAGGTAGCGCAGACGGAACACCACGTGCCAGAAGTGGAGCGGCTTGACGAGGGTCAAATCCCACAGGCCATCGTCGGCCACCGCATCGGGAAGCTGCTGAATACCACCGCCGTTGTACTTACAGATACCCAGCGCAATGGAGAAGAGCAGACTGTTGAAGATGCGTTTGTCATCGACCCAGATTTTGATGCCCGTCGGTTTGTAGCCGAAGAACGAACGCAAGAGCGTGAGCGTGTAGTGCCACGCCCGACGGAAACCCCGTTGCTCCTGGTTTTGGATGAGGCGGATGACGTGGGCATCGAATCCCACACCTGCCACATTGGCCACATAGCGGGTTTGGCGGTAGAGCGACTCCTCGTAGCTCACCACGCCCACATCCTGCAAGAAGGCCTCTCCCTCGACGATGTTGCGGATGGCATCCTGATAACGGTTCGACGAGCCGAACGAGCGTACCCAGTCGTTACCCGTACCCACCGCCACCACGGCCAACAGTACCTCATCGGGGCGCACCACCTGTTGGATAAAGAGGCCGTTCACCACCTCGTGCAACGTGCCGTCGCCACCCACCACAATGATGTGGCGATAGCCCTCATTGACCGCCGAAACG
The DNA here is from genome assembly GCA_937889065.1 of uncultured Alistipes sp. Classification (GTDB taxonomy): domain Bacteria; phylum Bacteroidota; class Bacteroidia; order Bacteroidales; family Rikenellaceae; genus Alistipes. The sequence goes on along the minus strand of CALAQA010000209.1, from coordinate 426 downwards.
GTCAGCTCAACGGCGTGGCGATGGTGCTCCGTGAAGACCGGCTCGGCGTGGATGCCCGCCTCACGCAGCAGACGTGAGATTTGGGGAAAGTGATCCAACCCGCGACCGCCACCGGCCACGGGATTGACAATCACAAACCACTTCTGATCGGCAAAGCCCACGACCCTTAAGCCTTTACGGGGATATTCTCCAACGTGCGGAGCAGGAAGTCGTAGAACTTCTCGACCGAAGCAATCTCCACCTTCTCGTCGGGCGAGTGGGGATAGCAGATGGTCGGGCCGAACGAAATCATATCCAGGTTGGGATACTTACTGCCGATGATACCGCACTCCAGTCCGGCGTGGATAGCCGTCACGGCGGGACGCTGGCCGTAGAGCTGCTCGTACGAGGTGGTCATCGCAGCCAGGATGGGCGACTTCATATTGG
>CALAQA010000208.1:0-13187 GCA_937889065.1 uncultured Alistipes sp. | reverse complement strand
CCTTAAACTCAATCTTATCCCCCACCTCGACAGTCGGCGCAGCAGCAATATAACCGGCATACGAAGCGCCCGAAGACAAAGTCACATTACCCAAGCAATTCAGAGTAAGCACATTGCTATTCTCAGCAGGAGCACCCATCGTCAGCGCATTCACAGCCGACTGGGTCAAATCCATCGTAAAGTCACCCCACAACTGACGAGGCTGACCATCAGCACTCTTGACCGTCATCGTCACCTCCTGCACACGCTCGCCTTCTATAGAGGTACCAGTTGCATTCACCACAAACTTAACAAAGGTCATTACGTGCGAGAAGTTAAACTTATAACCCGTAAAGGTACGCGACGAGTATTTTCCAATCTTAAAATCGCCCGTCATCTTCTTGGCCGTCGTACTATACGACTGCACCTGGGGCAACGTGCCTTTTACTGCAGTCTGAGGACTACTGCTATTCTCGGCACTATAAGGGTAATAGGCGTACTTGGGAGACTTAAACAACGAGCCACCCGAAAAGATTGCCGTAGTGGCATTCTTATATTTATTGGTGCTCACAAACTGCGAATTGGTCAAACCGCTGCCATAGACACCAATTGCCTCTTTGGGGCCCCAAATCAGCGTAAAATCATCGCTGTCATCTACAATACCACGAGTACCTGAGAAGCCATCGACCTTCTCAGGATAGGCGGCCACCGATTCAATCTCCTCGGTCGAGGAGCTGACGGTTTCGTCCTGACTACACGAAACAAAAGAGACCATAGCCAATGCTGCACTTAACAGCATCCACAACATCTTTTTCATAACTCAATTTATTTATAGGTTAATGTAAGGTTTTCTTCACTTGCTGTTTTTGACAAACTTTACCCCAAAGTTCAATCATAGAACAAAAGTAGTTAAAGAAAATCAAATGAGCGCATAAAATTGAGTTAAATTGCTTAAAATGTGCGTTTTTGCGTTAAATCGTTGAATAATGTCCGATTTCGCCTTTTTTGCTCTGCCGCATTATGGCGTTTTATATTTTTGCCATTGCCGTTTGGTGGCTGTTTGCAAACAAAGAGAGGAAAGAGAATAAAGAGCTTAAAGAAATTAAAGATATTAAGGCCTCCACGTTAAAATCGTTAATTTCCTTATCATCCCCACAACACAAAAAGTCCCCGACCTTGGTGGGGTCGGGGACTTAAACAGTCAAAACCTTCAACTTAATTGAATTTGAAGTTGTTGGCAACAATGGCACCGATGGCCGACGAATTAGCCGTCACACGGTCCATCAGTACAATACCCGTGGGACCGGTCTCCTGAGCCAAACCGGCCTCGGTTACAATGGTGTCAAGGTAGTCATTCATAATTTCCGCTAACGCCTCGATATTACCATTGGTTCCACCTGTTATTTGATGATACGTTCCATCCCAAATAGATCCCTCGCTATAATAATCAGGAAAGACCATATAACTTGAGCGATAGGAAGCATCAACCAAGTAACCGCACAGCGAGTTAATATAAACAATGTTGTCTTCGGGCTCGGAGGAAAGAGCCAATCCAAAGGTTTGAGCTACATCAGCCTTTTTCTCATCTAGTGATTCGAACCAACGATAATCGCCGTTAGTATAGAAATCATTGCCTGCAGCAACTCCAAGATGCTCAAGCGATACTACACGAGCCCAGTCTTGATAATAACAGGAGTAACCCTCATCGGTCGTATATGTGAAATCAGAATCTCCCTTTTCAACCTCGGTAAAATCTCTATACTGATAGTTCGGATTATACCATTGACCAGCATTGTATCGTTTCAGGTAATACTCAACATTATACGAATTAGCATCGATATCCTCTCCGAAAGCGAGAATGTCAAGAGCATTACCACCACGCACCTTATAGCCACGCTTACCCCAACGATCCTTGGCGGTACCACAACCATCGAGAACCAAGATTTTCGAACCTGCCATCGTATTCTTAATCTCAGTCCAGGTAGCAGCTGCTGTTCCGAAATTATCGGTCTCATCGTGCTGGGTGGGACGAGCCACAATCATCACCTTGCCTCGAGCATCGTCGGCATTGTCTTTAGAACCCAACTTTGTGGTGGGCTTATAAAGCACGAAATGGTCAGCAGTAACAGTAATATTACCATCGGTTTTAACACTTCCACCAATCAGGGTATTATAGAACTTTCGGAGATTACGAGCATACATCACACCATTACGATTAGGTGAATCATCAACAGGCTGATAGGTAAGAATAAGCATTGCCGTCTCCGTACCCGAAGATACTTTATCGACCAAATCGCAGACTACATCCTGCAACGTAATACCACTCAACTCAACACCGTTACACATCAGATTTAGACCACCCAAGGAAGATGCGGCGTCAACACTAGCGGGAGACTCCTCAGCACGGTTAGTCGAGACCTCAAAGGCACGCACACCGGCTGTCCACAACTGCTCGAAAGAGAGTAACTGCTGCTTGTAGTTATCTCCCTCGGTCGAACGGTCACTAAAGGCGCCACCTGCACCCGGGAGCGAAAGACGAGCCATCGACATATTGTTATCAAGCTGCTCCATCCATTTCGAAGCGTCGATAACCAAATCCCCCTCGGGGTCAGGAAGCAGGAAATCGTGCACAACCGTTTTTGCGTGAGGCGGCAACGTCACAGCATGGGTATCACTACCCAACTTATTTTTGAGGTAACCTGCACCCGTAGGCGAGAAACCTACCGTTACATTCTTATGGGGTACAACAACACCCTGCTCGGTAATGTCTGCATTGGGACGCAAGAAGACCGTGAAGATAAGCGACTCACCCTCCTTCAAGGTAATCTCCTGACCCAAGGAGAAGAGAATTTGGTCGGCCTCATTATCATCCGAGACATTGACACAAGTAGGATAACCCGTGCCATTCCACGCAGACAAGTCGGCAGTGAAAGTACCTGCAACACCGGGACCTTCAATCATCACATACTCGATGGTAATAGCGGTATTCTGAGCCTGCAACTCCACCTCAAGGGCGGTAACCACAGGAACAAAATCAAGCGAAACAGAGCCCTTGTCACGCGTAGCCGTCGATTTGGCTGCCATATAGGCATAGGTCATATCGGGCTTGGCATAGTAAGTTTTGTTGCCATCGGTAGGGGCAACAATCTCGGAAGCCTGCTGTGCAATGGGAACAATACCGGTCAGTTTAGCACCATCCATCTTAATACCCTGAGCCAAGGTGTTGTTGAGAGAAATGTTCTTCATCTGCGACGACGGATACATTGCATAGAAATTATGGGTAGTGGCAGTACCCCACTGCAAAGCACCATCGCCAATCTTGGTCAGGTAGCCCTCATCGTGAGTATCACCAACGGGATTGCCGGAAGTAGTACCATCAGGGCTCACGCTCTGTTGCGTCACCGTATAGTGTGCAGGATTGACACCACCGGCCTCAGCGCAATAAACCTCAACAGCATCCATACCCGTCACCCAATCGATGCGCTCAAAATTCTTACCATCCTTGGTATAAAAATCACCGGAATAGACAGTACGGGTTTTGGTGGGGTTCTCAAAACCGGCACGCGAGCCAAACTGAATCTCATCACCCACAACGGCGGGAGTTACGTTGGGCTCCAGGGTCTCGTCTTTGGTACAAGCGGTTACCAAAAGAGCGATTGCGCTCATCAGCGCAAAAACATTAAATATCTTCTTCATAACTCGTTCCTCCAAATTTATTCCCAAGTCGAATCGTTCCAACCACCATCACCGGTAAAGTCGTTACCGTTGATCTCGTTAATCTCCTGACCCGTCGAGGTGACACCGCTCTGGGGGGTCTCCTGGACAATGGATGCACTCGTGAAGCCGCCCTCAAGCTCGACACTGAAGCGACGTGTGACGGGTGCAACATACTGCTCTCTTTTCATATCCGTGCTATTTTTTTGTTTATCTTTCTCGTTTGGTCGTTTTGTCGGCTCGGTCTATATATAAATAGGTAATTCGGGCCGTTTTTGAGCCCCTAACGAAAAGGGGCTTTCGGACAAATGTAGAAAAGCAGCTACGAAAAACAAAAGAAAAAAATCATTTTTTCGTGCAGTTTTTTTGCGAAAATCGGGCAAAAGGGCGCAAAAACAACCGTAACAGATTGATTTACAAACGAATAGACAACAAAAATGCGACCCCGCAAGAGGTCGCACTAAAATAGCTAAGTGTGGTGATTATCAGCACTTTCGACTGCCACTTTTTGGCACTGTGCCACTATGTGGCAGTCAAGGCGTTTCGTTAAGTTTTGTTCTAAAGCACCGATTTTAGTAACGCTTCAGAATGCCATAGATTTCGATGGCAAATCCGGCAACAATGACGATGGGCGCCAGGGTGATGCGACGCCACGAAAAGATGGCCTCGTTGAACTCCTCGGCCGAGTGGCTGCCCGAGCCTGCCATCAGCGCAAAGCCCACCAAAATGGTTAGAAAACCGATGAGCAGCACAAGGTAGTTGCGACGCGAGAGGGGCATACGGGGGTTGTTTTCGGAAGGGGTTTGCTCTTTCATATTAATATAGGTAGATTTTGTTCGACTTCATATTGACAAATTTGTTGATGGCAAAGCCCGTGAAGAGCAGCGACAGCAACACACCGGCACCAATCAACACGCCCAGCAGCACCGCCACACGCTCCAGGTCGGCCAGGGTCGAAAGTTCGGGCACCGCCTCAACCAGGCCATAGACCGCCACAGCAAACAACACCGCCGCCAACACACCCGAGGCAATGCCCTGACGGATGGCCGACCAGAGGAAGGGGCGCATAATGAACCACTTGGTGGCACCGACCAGCTTCATCGTGTTGATGACATAGCGTTTCGAGAAGATGGCCAGGCGGATGGTGTTGTTCAGCAGCACCAACGAAATCAGGAGCAGCGCACCGCCAAACAAGATGAGCACCAGGCGAATCTTGCCCACCGTGCGGTGCAGGCGGTCGGCCATCTGGGCAGGGAACGAGACGCAATCGACCTCGGCCATCTGCTCCACACGGGCGACATATCGATCGACTGCCGCCTGATTCTCGGAGGCCGCCGTAAGGGTCACATCGAACGAGTCGAGCAGCGGGTTTTCGCCCAGCACCTCCTCGAAACTCGAGGCAAAGACACGGCGAAACTCCTCATCCTCCACCTTTTGTTCCTTTGACACAAACTGCACGGCCGAAACCAAGCCCTCCTCCTGAAGGCAACGACCCAGGCTGTCGGCCTGTTCGGTCGGGGTGCCACGCTTGAGCTCGACCATCACCACGATGCTGTTCTGCAACGTGTCGGCCACCTGCATGGCGGCCAACATCAGGTATCCCACCGAGCCAAGCAGGAAGAGCACCAGCGCCATACTGATGGTCGATACAATATAGGAGTTGCGCACCTTGCGCTTTAAGCGTTTATCCTCTTTCATAGCGTTGCGGGGTTGGCTTTGTGCAAATGTAGTGGTATTTTGGCGAAATTCCCAAAAAAAGAGTATATTTGTGAGGTTCAAACCCTTTCGGAAATGTTGATTCAGATACTGCTCATCATCGCCATCACCCTGCAGGCCATAGCTACCGTCTATGCCCTGAAGCTGGTGCGTGCCACGAAGTACAACTCGATCTGGATCCTCTTCATCATCGGTTTCTCGCTCCTTTCGGTCGAGCGAACCATTCAGCTGCTGGCCGCAAGCGGAGTGGCCGTGCCCGACTACCTCACCGTCGAGATGGGCCTCGTAATTTCGGTCTGCCTCTCGATTGGTGTGATGTATGCCCACAAGCTCTTCGTCTATATCGATCGACTGAACTACCAGCGACAACTCCACAACCGCCGTGAGCTGACTACCACGCTGCGTGCCGAGGAGAAGGTGCGCTCGCTCTTCTCAAAGGAGCTGCACGATGGGCTGGGACCCCTCTTGTCGTCGGCCAAGATGTCGCTCTCGGCCCTGCAACACGGCGAGGCCGACCCTAAGCGTAAAGAGTTGTTAATCAGCACCAGCAGCGTCATCGAGGAGGCCATACGCACGGTGCGTGAAATCTCGAACAACCTCTCGCCACACATTCTGCAAGACTTCGGACTGCGGCGAGCCATACAGAACTTCATCGACCGTTGCTCGACCATCCACCACGAGGAGATACGCTTTACGACCAACCTCCGTGAAGAGCGTTACGAAAAGGATGTGGAGGTGATTCTCTACCGTGTCATCTGCGAGCTGATCAACAACTCGCTCAAACACGCCGCCTGCAACTGCATCACCCTCCACCTTGAGGCCACCCCCACACATCTAAATCTTCGCTACACAGACAACGGACGAGGTTTCAACGTGGAGTCGAGACTCGACAGCGGAATGGGCCTCTCGAACATCCACTCGCGCGTCAGCTCGCTGGGCGGAGTGTGCGAGATTGTCTCGTCGGAAGAGGGGGGTATGTGTGCCGAAATACGAATCAATCTGCAAAGTGAGCCGATGCCGCAACATCTGCGCCCACGCAGACGCAAAAATCATAAACGATGAACTACCGCATAGCATTAGTCGATGACCATCAACTCTTTAGAGCCGGAATGAGAGGCCTTTTGACGATGGTCGAAAATTTGGAGGTGGTCGCCGAAGCCTCGACCGGCGAGGAGTTTTTGGAGCAGCTTCCCACCTTGGAGGCCGATGTGGTCTTTATGGACTTCTCGATGCCCGGAATGGATGGTGCCGAAACCACCGAGCAGGCCCTGAAACGCCGCCCCGATCTGCGTATCATCACCCTCTCGATGTTTGGCGAGGAGAGTTATTATACCCGTATGGTCAAGGCCGGTGCGTGTGGCTTCCTGCTCAAAGATTCGGATATCGACGAAGTGGTCGAAGCGGTCGAGACGGTGATGACCGACGGCAGCTACTTCTCGCCCCGTCTGCTGATGTCCATCACCCGCAATATGCGCTCGGAGGCGGCACCGACCGAAGACCCCATCTCGGCCCGTGAGCGGGAGATTGTTGTGGCCATCTGTCGAGGTCTATCGAATCAGGAGATTGCCGACGAGCTCTTCATCTCGAAGCGCACGGTCGATAAACACCGAGCCAACATTCTGGAAAAGACGGGATGTAAAAATACCGCTGCGTTGGTCGTCTATGCCATCCGCAACGGATTGGTCGAGGTCTAAAAACAACGAAGCGGGAGGTGTTGTGGCACCTCCCGCTTTTCGTCTGCTATTTCTTCTCCTCCAACGCCCGCAACTCATTGAAGCAGTGGCGGCAGATGGGTTCGTAACTATCTTGTGCACCCAGCAGCACCTGGCTCGAATCGGCCGTCAGGCGGTGCGAATGGTGGGCTAAATTGCCACAACGCACACAGATGGCGTGCACTTTGGTCACATACTCGGCCGTTGCCATCAGGCGGGGCATCGGCCCGAAGGGGCGACCCATATAGTCCATATCCAGGCCCGCCACAATCACACGTACACCACTATCGGCCAGCTGACGGCAGACATCCACCAGACTCTCATCGAAGAACTGCGCCTCATCGATGCCGACCACATCCACCTCGGAGGTCATCAGCAGGATGTTCTGCGGCGACTCGACGGGGGTCGAACGAATGGCATTGGCGTCGTGCGAAACGACCTCCTCGACCGAATAACGCACATCGATGCGGGGTTTGAAAATCTCCACCGTCTGGTGGGCAAACTTGGCTCGCTTCAGACGGCGAATCAACTCCTCGGTCTTGCCCGAAAACATCGAGCCACAAACCACCTCGATCCACCCCTTGCGGCTGGCATTCTCCATAAAAAGTGCTTCCATTGACTTCTTTCTCTCTTATTTCGCTTTATACCTATATATTATACGTCGTTTGCGCCTACTCGTCAAGGCGGGTGATGCGGGCACCGAGGGCATTCAGTCGGCCGTCGATATCACGGTAGCCACGATCGATCTGGTCGATGTTCTGGATGGTCGAGGTGCCCTCGGCCGACATCGCCGCAATCAGCAGAGCCACACCGGCACGAATATCGGGCGACGACATTCGGGCGGCACGCAGCGGCAGCTGATGATCGTGTCCGATGACGGTGGCTCGGTGCGGGTCGCAAAGGATAATCTGCGCCCCCATATCGATGAGCTTATCGACAAAGAAGAGACGGCTCTCGAACATCTTTTGGTGGATGAGCACGGCACCCTTCGCTTGGGTGGCCACCACCAGGAAGATCGACAACAGGTCGGGCGTCAGGCCGGGCCAGGGGGCATCGGCGATGGTCATAATCGAGCCATCGAGGAAGGTCTCGATGCTGTAGTGGTCCTGCTGCGGGATATAAATATCGTCGCCACGCTGCTCGAACTGAATACCCAAGCGGGCAAACTGAGCAGGGATGATACCCAGATTTTCGTACGATACATCCTTGATTGTCAGCTCCGAACGGGTCATGGCAGCCATACCGATAAACGAGCCGACCTCGATCATATCGGGCAGCATCGTATGCTCGGTGCCACCCAGTGCCTCGACACCCTCAATTTCGAGGAGGTTCGAGGCGATGCCCGAAATTTTGGCACCCATTCGATTCAGCATCTTGCAGAGCTGTTGCAGGTAGGGCTCGCAGGCGGCATTGTAGATAGTGGTCTTGCCCTTGGCCAAGACGGCAGCCATCACAATGTTGGCCGTGCCGGTCACCGAGGCCTCGTCGAGCAACATATAGGTACCCTTCAACTCCCGACACTCGACGGCAAAGAAGTCGTCGCCCACCTCGAAGTTGAGTTTTGCACCCAACTTCTGGAAGCCCAGGAAGTGGGTATCGAGACGACGACGGCCGATTTTATCGCCACCCGGCTTGGGAACATAACCCACCCCGAAGCGGGCCAACAGCGGACCGACCAACATCACCGAGCCGCGCAACTTCATTGCACGGCGGCGGTAATCCTCGCTTTGCAGGTAGTCAAAGTTGATCTCTCGGGCCGTGAAGGCGTAGCTGTCCTCCGAAAGTTGCTCGACCTCAACCCCCATACGGCGCAGCAACTCAATGAGCTGCAATACATCCAAAATACGGGGAATGTTATGCACCACCACCCGCTCGGGGGTGAGCAACACGGCACAAAGAATCTGCAGGGCCTCATTCTTGGCGCCCTGCGGCGTGATGGAACCGTGGAGGCGATGACCTCCTTCAACCTTGAAAATTGCCATAAGCGAACTGTTTTAGGCGGTTAAGGCGACAAACCGTCCAAAAAGGGGGCTGTCACTCTACAAAGATAGCAAGATTTAGGGCTTTTTGGGGCGTTTTTGAAATAATTTCACGAAAAATTTTTGCCATTAAGTTTTTTGTTGTACTTTTGCATTCCGTAAAAAAGTCTAAAACAACAAAAACGATACAGCTATGGCAATGAAGAGAACTTATCAGCCCTCGCGTCGCAAGCGCATCAACAAGCACGGTTTCCGTGCTCGTATGGCTACGGCTAATGGCCGCAAGGTATTGGCAGCTCGCCGCGCAAAGGGTCGCAAGAAGCTGACGGTTTCGGACGAGTCGACGTTCAAGTACTAAACCGCAGCATCTGCAAAGAAATAGGGCCGACTGAAGCAGTCGGCCTTTTTCTGTATCTGCACCTCACCCACCCCGCTATGATTACGATTCGCCCCGCCACCGAACAAGATTTCAGCCTCATCCGCCGTCTGGCCGACGAGGTCTTTCCCGCCACCTACACTCCGCTACTCCCCGAGGGGCAAGTGGAGTATATGATGGAGATGATGTATTCCGAAGAGGCTCTTCAGGAGCAACTGCGTAGTGGGCATCGTTTCTTTTTGGGGTATGTCTGCGGCGAGCCGGCCGGCTACCTCTCGATCGAGCAGCAGACCGACACCCTTTTTCACCTCCACAAGCTCTATGTACTGCCCCGTTTTCAGCGCAGCGGCCTGGGGCGTGCCCTCTTCGAGGAGGCTGTTCAGAAGGTGCGTCGCAAGGGAGTGCTTCCTGCCCGCATCGAACTGAATGTCAATCGAGAGAACAAGGCACTCGGCTTTTACGAGCGCATCGGAATGCGGCGAGATCGGGTGGTCGATATTAAAATTGGCGAGGGGTTTGAGATGAACGACTACATTATGGCCTACGACATCGACTAAACAGCCACAAAAAAAAGGAGCTTTCACAGCTCCTTTTTTCGTTAGGCATCCTTATAGAGATCGACCTCGCCCCGCTCTACCTTGCGGTGCATAGCGGCCAACTCGGCCACCACGGGCGAAATGTACTCCAGCGTATCGCTCACCGCCTTGTTCTCTTGACCTTTGATGCGATAGAGCATCGTGGCGTACAAGGCACGGAAGGCAATCTCCGTATCGCTGATTCCCGGCTTTCCGAGCAGCGCACGCAGTTTGGGAAGTTCGGGCTCCAGGCGGGCAAAGGTGGTGCGGTAGTGTTCGCCGATGGGCAACTTCATCAGTTGCAGGTGCAAATCGTGCAGGTCCTGCACCAGATGCAGCGTATGCTCCAAGTGGCCCTTCTCCTCCTTGCCCTCCTCACGCAGCAGGTTGGCAATATCCATATACCAAATCAGGAACGAGGGTTTCTGCTCCTCGCTTAAATCCTTGCGAGGGGCAATCAGCGTGGCATAGATGGCCTCGGGGCTGAACTGCAACGCTCGCAACAGATCCTCCAACTGCCAGAGGTAGAGGATGTATTCGGCAATGTTCTCCTTGCGCTTTGCAACAGCAATATCCATAGTGACTCAACAAGGAATTACTTAATCCACACCTTCTTCTCCTCGTGGTGCTTCTGGAAGTACTCCTGCGACTTCAACAGGTTGCGGGTCTGAAGCACCATATTCTTCGTCTCGGAGAGGATGGTCATATAGAGCATCGAAGCACGGGTGTTGGTCTTCGAGGCGTCGATACGCGACAACTCGGCCAACATCGCCTCCGAGATACGCTCGAAGAGGTCGTCACGCAGCACCAGCACCGCCTCCAACTCCGAGAAGTCGCCGTCGCTGAGCATCTTGTTCATCGCACGGTTGATCTCCTCCACGTCATCGTTGATGGCCATCAGGTCACGGGTCTCGTCGCTCGAGAAGCCCTCGTGACAGTTGTCGATGTGGTCAAAGGCGGGACGGGCAATGTGCAACAGCGCCTTGGTCACCTCGTTCAGGTAATCGACCACCTGCACATAGTAGTGGGCGGCATAGATATCGACGTGCTGCAACTTCTTGAGGGTCGGCATCAGCGTATATTTGCGGTCGCGCGAGTGGTAGAAGAGGTTGTTGGCCTCCTTGACCATCGCCTGCAACTCGCCACGGTTCTCACGCATCGTGGCAATCATCGTGCGGTCGTAGATCTTCGTCACGCAGCCCATCGTCTGCACCACCTCGGCCTTCAAGGCACGGATGACATCCTCGGTGCTCTCGCTCTCGGGCTTGGCCTCGCTCTCCTCCTCCTTTTTCTTGGGGAAGAAGTTCGAGTGGATGAACATATAGGCACACAGGGCCGTTACGATGACGAAGGCAATCGTACCGCCGTAGATCAGAATCAGACCCACAACGAAGGCAATCACGAAGCCACCCAGTGCCGTCACAAACCAACCCATCACCACGGTCATCACACCGGCGATGCGATATACGGCACTCTCACGACCCCAGGCACGGTCGGCCAACGACGAACCCATGGCCACCATAAAGCAGACGTAGGTGGTCGAGAGGGGCAGTTTGAGCGAGGTTGCTAAGGCAATCAGCAGGGCCGAAGTGGTCAAATTGACCGTGGCTCGAATCATATCGAACGGAGCACCGCTGTGCTCGATGTCCTCGTACTCGAAACGACGCTCCACACGCTGCTGTACCCCCTTCGGAACGACACGCGAGAAGACCGAATTGATACCCATAGCGGCACGTACCAACGAGCGGGAGAAGACCGACGAGTTGTTTTGGGTCGAGCCCTCGTCCTGCGAGGCGAGCTTGAGCTCGGTCTGCGAGACGTGCATCGACTTGGTCGAGTTCCACAACGTTACGAGCATCACCAGACCGGCACCCAACAGGAAGAGGAGGTTGGCCGGGATGTTCTCGTTGAGCGCCTCCATCATAATGGCCGAGCTGCCTGCCTCACGGGCAATGTTGTACGAATCGAGACCGGCCACCGGAACACCGATGAAGTTCACCAGGTCGTTACCCGCAAAGGCCAAAGCCAAAGCGAAGGTACCCGAGAGGATGGTGATGCGCAGGATATTGACCTTGAACTGCTGCAAAATCCACAGAATGAGTGCACACACCGCCCAGCAACCCAGCAAGGCAACGAGCAGGTTGTCGTTGATCCACAACACAAAGGGGTGGCCCGAGAGGAGCGACTTCAAACCCTTGAAGATGGCAAAATAGACGATGGCCGTGAGCGACATACCACACCAAATCGAGCCAAAGCGGCGCAACATCGCCGTGTAGCGGAACGAGAAGATGGCACGCGAGATGTACATCACAATCGTACCGCAGGTGAAGGCAATCACCACCGAAAGGAGGATGGCCGAGACGATACCCATCGCACGCGACGTGTTGATGAACTCACCCAGCGACGAGATGCCGATGGCGGGGTCGTTGCCGATCTTGTAGAGCGAAACGGCGATGGCCGAACCGAGCAAACAGAAGATCAACGACACGGTCGTCGAGGTGGGCAGACCCAACGAGTTGTAGAGATCCAAGAGGATGATGTTGGCAAACATCACGCCCAGGTAGAGCATCATCACCTCGTGGAAGGTAAACAGGCCGGGGTTGAACATACCGTTACGCGCCACCTCCATCATACCGCTGGAGGTCAATACGCCGACGATAATACCAATCGAGGCCACGATGAGAATCGTACGCATCGGGGCAGCTTTGGAACCAATGGCCGAGTTCAGGAAGTTTACAGCATCATTCGAGACACCCACATAGAGACCCGAAACGGCCAACACACCCAAAATCGCCACAATGACAGTGTAGATTTCACTCATAATAAGGTTGGATTATTTGCGAAAAAATGTATTCATAATTACCACAAAGATAACCTAAATTTCGGCACCCTCATACGCGCGCACGAAACTTAACAAAGAGGTAATGTTGAATTAACAATTTCTTAACACAGGAATCGATAACGAGATTAACGAAATTAAAGTGATTAAAGAGCTTAAAGAGACTGGCATAAAATCCTTAAAATCATTAAGTTCTTTAATATCTTTAAGTTCTTTACAGCCCCCCCCAACCCCAACCACCTGTTTTTTGATTTTAGAGGAGCAGATTTTGCTATGAACGCAGTTCGCCCCGGATGG
>CALAQA010000207.1:0-8321 GCA_937889065.1 uncultured Alistipes sp. | reverse complement strand
ATGGCGGTTTGCAGCCTCGTGCCGTGAGCCGTGACCTCGATTGGGGTATTCCTGTACCTGTCGAGGGTGCCGAGGGTAAGGTGCTCTATGTGTGGTTTGATGCCCCGATTGGCTACATTTCGGCCACGAAGGACCTGACCCCCGACTGGGAGAAGTATTGGAAGAGCGAGGATACCAAGCTCGTTCACTTCATCGGTAAGGACAACATCGTCTTCCACTGCATTGTCTTCCCCTCGATGTTGAAGGCACACGGTGGTTATATCCTGCCCGAGAATGTACCCTCGAACGAGTTCCTGAACCTGGAGGGCGACAAAATCTCGACCTCGCGCAACTGGGCCATCTGGCTGCACGAGTATCTGGAGGAGTTCCCCGGCAAGGAGGATGTGCTGCGCTATGTATTGTGCGCTAATGCCCCCGAGACGAAGGATAACGACTTCACGTGGAAGGACTTCCAGGCACGCAACAATAGCGAATTGGTGGCCATCCTCGGCAACTTCGTGAATCGTGCATTGGTGCTGACACAGAAGTACTACAACGGCGTTGTTCCCGCCTGCGGCGAGCTGAACGACTACGACCGCGAGACGATCACCGAGTTGCAGTCGATCAAGGCTTCGTTGGAGCGCAACATCGAGACTTACCACTTCCGTGAGGCACTGAAGGATGCTATGAACTTTGCCCGCATCGGTAACAAATACCTGGCCGATACCGAGCCTTGGAAGGTGGTAAAAACCGACCCCGAGCGTGTGAAAACGATTCTCTACCTGGCACTCCAGATTACGGCCAACACGGCCATTGCCATCGAACCGTTTATGCCCTTCTCGGCCCGCAAGATGCTCTCGATGCTCGCTGTTGAGAAGTATTCGTGGGAGCAGATGGGTCAGATGGACCTCGTAGCGGCGGGCCATACGATTGGCAAGCCCGAGCTGCTGTTCGAGAAGATCGAGGACGAAACCATCCAGAAGCAGCTGGATAAGTTGGCTGCCATCAAGGAGGCCAATTTGGCTGCACAAAAGGCGCAAGAGGTTGAGCCTCAGAAAGATAACGTGTCGTTCGACGAGTTCCAGAAGATGGACATCCGTGTCTCGACCATCCTTACGGCCGAGAAGGTGGCCAAGACCAAGAAGCTCTTGAAGCTCACCGTTGATACGGGCATCGACCAGCGAGAGATTGTCTCGGGTATTGCCGAGCACTTCACCCCCGAGGAGTTGGTAGGTAAGCAGGTGTTGGTGCTTGTAAACCTTGAGCCTCGCGAACTGAAGGGTACCCTCTCGCGCGGTATGATTCTGATGGCCGAGGATGCCAACGGCAAACTCCGCCTGTTGCAGCCCCACGAGGCGACCCACAACGGCGCCATCGTTGGTTAGCGAGAAGACCAAATGTTAAGAAAAGGGTTCGACCAAACTTTAGGTCGGACCCTCTTTTAGTGAAGCAAAAGTGATGACAAATTTAGCTGATTGGGAGTGGGAGCAATTGAGCTTCGACTACTATAAGACCGATTACAATGTCCGCTATTCGTACCATCCCGAGCGGGGTTGGAGCGATATGCAACTATCTGGAGATGAAACACTTCCTGTGCCTTTGGCGGCAGCTTGTCTGCACTATGGCTCGGCTTTGTTCGAGGGGTTGAAGGCCTTTCGAGGTGCCGATGGTCGGGTGCGCATCTTCCGTTTGGAGGACACGGTCGAGCGTTTGCAGTCGTCGGCTGCACGTTTGTGTCTGCCGATTCCTACACGTGAAATGATCATCGAGGCCTGCACTGAGGTGGTGCGTCGCAACCTCCGTCACCTGCCCCCCTATGGCACCGGTGCGGCGATGTATCTGCGACCGTTGGAGATTGGCACCTCGACGAGCTTTGGCGTGAAGCCCTCCGAGGAGGCGATGTTCGTGGTCTTTGCCTCGCCCGTAGGACCCTATTTCAAGGGGGGTATTCGTCCCATTCGTGTGGCTATCGACCGTGAGCAGGATCGTGTTTCGGCCCACGGTACGGGCGATGTGAAGATTGGTGCCAACTATGCGGCCAGCCTGCTCCCCTACCGCAATGCCCACGCACAGGGCTTTTCGAGTGTCTTGTTTCTCGATCCCAAGGAGCACCGCTATTTGGATGAGTGTGTAGCCGCCAACTTCTACGCCATTCGTGGCAATAGCTACATTACCCCCAAATCGCCCACCATTCTGCCGTCGATTACCAACAAGACGCTGCGTCAGGTGGCTTTGGATTTGGGTATGGAGGTCGAGGAGCGTCAGATTCCTGTCGAGGAGCTTTCGACCTTCGACGAGTGCGGTTGCTGTGGTACGGGTGCTATTTTGGCTCCGATTAGCGAGGTTTTCGATATGCAGACCACCCAAACCTACCATTTTGGTAAGGAGGTTGGCCCTGTGAGCCTGAAACTCTACCACCACCTGCTCGATATTCAGTATGGTCTTTCGGAGGATAAGCACGGTTGGAATACCCTCGTCGAGGAGTAAGCGGCCTACCCTATCCCCTATAACAAGAGGTGTTCCACGTGGAACACCTCTTCTTTTTGTAGTTGTATGAATTGTTCTACGTGGAACAATTAGCGGCCAAATTTCACCAACAACACATTGACATCGGCGGGCGAAACTCCCGGAATGCGCGATGCCTGACCAATGGTCTTGGGTCTGATGCGACTCAATTTTTGGCGTGCTTCGATGGTTAAAGCCTGCATTTCTTCGTAACGAAAACCGTCGGGAATCGAAATTTCCTCTAAACGGTGCAGTTTTTCGGCAATTTGTCGTTCACGCTCGATGTAGCCACTATACTTGATGGCAATCTCCGCCTCCTCGATTTCGTCGGGGCGAATCCCCTCTTTTACGATAAACTTGTCCAACTTGGGCAGTGCCGTGCGGATGGTCTCGAAGGTAACACCGTTGCGCATCATCAGGTCCGAGAGCTTTTTTCCCTGGGTCAAAGGCTCGGAATTGACCGATTTCAAATAGTCGTTAATTTCGGCTATTTTGACACTCAGGTTTTGCGCAAAGGAAATAAGCGATTTTACGCGCGAAATTTTTTCGCTGTATGCAACGTATCTTTTGCGACTAATAAGACCAATTTTATGGCCGAGCGGCGTGAGTCGTTGGTCGGCATTGTCTTGTCGTAGTAAGATGCGGTACTCGGCACGGGAGGTAAACATACGGTACGGCTCATCGACCCCCTTGGTCACCAGGTCGTCAATCAAGACTCCGATGTAGGCTTCGTCACGCCCCAATACGATCGGCTCCTCGTCGTGGAGCGAACGGTGGGCATTGATGCCCGCCAGCAGTCCCTGTGCAGCGGCCTCCTCGTAACCCGTCGTGCCATTCACCTGACCGGCAAAGTAGAGACCCTCTACGAGCTTTGTTTCGAGCGAATGGTGCAGCTGTGTCGGAGGGAAATAGTCGTACTCGATGGCATAACCGGGTCGGTAGATATGGAGGTCCTCAAACCCCTCAATTTGGTGCAAAGCCTCCCACTGCACCTCCCACGGAAGCGACGACGAAAAGCCGTTCAGGTAGTATTCGTTGGTGTTTCGACCCTCCGGCTCGAGGAAGAGTTGGTGCTCCTCCTTGTCGGCAAAGGTGCGCAATTTGTCCTCAATCGAGGGGCAATAACGAGGCCCGATGCCGTGTATCGTACCGTTGAAAAGGGGCGACCGATCGAAGCCCGTGCGCAGGGTGTCGTGCACCTCCTTCGAGGTATAAACCAGGAAGCAGGGAAGCTGATTTTTGACCGGCTCGGTCTCTTCGGAGAAGGAGAATTTGGCGGGGTTTTCGTCGCCATATTGAGGCTCCATCAGCTCGAAGTTGATGGTGCGGGCATCCAATCGTGCGGGGGTTCCCGTCTTCATTCGTCCCACCTCAAATCCCATCTTTCGAAGCTGTGCCGTGAGGCCGTGCGAGGCGGCATCGCCCATACGTCCACCCGGGGCATTTTGGGTGCCGATGTGCATCAAACCCTCCAAGAATGTTCCTGCCGTCAGAATCACTTTTCGGCACGTGAAGGTAACCCCCATTCGTGTCTTAACACCCTGAATGTGAGCGAGTTCCTCGCCATCCTCAAATAGCAACTCCGTAGCGGCATCCTGCCACAGATAGAGGTTGCGGGTGTTTTCCAGCCTCTTGCGCCACTCGGCCGAGAAGGCCTCCTTGTCGCACTGGGCACGGGGACTCCACATCGCTGCTCCCTTCGAGCGGTTGAGCATACGGAATTGGATGGCTGTGCGGTCGGTGATGATGCCCGTCATTCCGCCCAGCGCATCAATCTCACGCACAATCTGACCCTTGGCTACCCCACCGATGGCCGGGTTGCACGACATCTGTGCAAACTTGGTCATATCCATCGTCAAGAGCAGTGTGCGACTGCCCAACCGAGCAGCCGCCGATGCAGCCTCGCATCCTGCGTGGCCGCCACCTATGACGATGATGTCGTAGTCTAAAGTCATAAACTCCAGAATTTCAGATATTTATCCTCTTTGCGGTGCATCTGTGCCTCGGTGCGGGGGGTCTTGTCCTTTTGGCCGCAGAGGTGCAGCAGGCCGTGGACCACTACCCTACGCATTTCGTGCAGGGCGGTTGCTCCATAGAGGCGTGCATTGTCACGCACGGTCTCCACGTCGATGAAGATGTCACCCGAGACCACCCGACTCCCCTTGCGGTCGCTATAGTCGAAGGTGATGACATCGGTAAAGTAGTCGTGGCCGAGGAATTGGCGGTTCATATCGAGCAGGTAGCGGGCCGACGAGAAGATGTAGTTGATCTCCCCCACCGTGTACCCCTCTGCTTGGGCCACCTCGCGCAGCCAGGCCGTCGTGCGGCGCTTCTCGGGCAGGCGGTAGCGGCAATCCTCCGTATGGTAGTGTACAGCCATTTTCGTTGGGTTTATTTGAAACAGTTGGCCGCCGACATCACCTCCCTGGGGTTGGGCGAGTAGATGCCGAAGACGATTTTATATTCGGTCTGCATCGTGGTGGCGATTACCGCTGCACCCACGGTGCCTATTTGGCCGTTTTTAGCCACTTTTTGGCCCTTTTGAACAGTCGTGGTACCGAGGTTGGCGTAGGAGGTGATATACTCCCCGTGAGCCACAAAAACCTCCCATTTGGCCGTGATGCGGTTTTGCTTCACCTCGACCACCTTGCCCTCGTAAATCGAACGTACACGGGCACCCTTCGCTCCCGTAATCTCGGCCATATTCTGCTTGTAACGCTTCACCTTGCCCCCCACTACCGGCAGATTCAACCCCGAGGTGCGACCCGAGAACGAGGCACCCTCCTTGTTGCCTTTGGTGAGTTTGCGCAGTTCGTTCAACTCGATCGAGAGTTGCTCCTCCTGCTCCTGTTTGCGTTGCAGGGCCTTACGCTCCTTCGTGTTCATCTGGCGTATCTCGCTCTTGGCGGTACGCTCGTCACGCTCCAGGCGGCTCTTCTGACCCGCTACCCGACGCTTCACCGAGTCCAACTCCCGAGTACGCTCCGTAAGGCGTGTTTGTTGCTCATTGACAGCGGTTTGCAGCTCCATAATCTCACGCAGACGACGCTCCCTCACGGCCGCCGTCTCACGCATCGTGGTCAGGCGACGGGCCACATCCGCAAAGTTGCGAGAGGAAAGCAGGTAGCTGATGTAGTTGTTTTGGCGATAGCTGCGATAGGCTTCCCGGGCCAAAAGGGTGTATTGCTCCCGACTGCGCGCGAGTGTCTGTTGCAGGCTGTCCGAAAGGCGTGAGGTCTCGTTCAACTCCCCCTCTACCCGACTCTGCTCGGCTTCGGTCTGGGTCAGCAGATCACGTCGTGAGGCGATCTGGCGTGCGAGTCTGCGGGCACGTTCCTCGGTGTTCTTGCGGTTCTTTTGCAACTTTCCGATGGCTCGTTCCTCCTCGGCAATGCGCTTCTCGAGGGCGGCAATAGCCTTGCGTTTCGCCTCGATGGCCTGCTCGTTTTGAGCCACAGCCGTCAGCGAAACAAGCAAAGCGCAAAGTATCACCACAAGTCGTCTCATTGCTTATCGGTTTGGGGTGGGGTAGTGCTCTCCGTTTTGGCGGGTCGCTCCTTTTTGGGCCAGGTCATACGCTCCTCGATGGCCTTCTTGTCGTAGCCCTTATCCAAGGCTCGTTTCCAATAACTCTCGGCCATAAACTGCTCGCCCAGGGCGTGGAGAATGTCGCCGTAGTGAAGCATCATATCGCTGCTGGCACTCTTGTCGAGGGCGATGGCTCGGCGTTGGATGTTGCGCGCCTGCTCGTAGCGCCCCAGGCGGTAGAGAATCCAGGCAAAGGTGTCCATATAGGTGGGGTTGTCCCCCTCCAACTGCATCACCCGAGCGGCCATCTCCAAGGCTCGTTTCAACTCTTTTTTGTTGCCGTCGATGGAGAGGAAGTAGGCCCAATTGTTGAGCACCATCACATTGTCGGGGTTGAATTTCAGGGCCTTCTTGTAGGCTCCGTAGCATTGGTCTTCGGTCAGCAGGCGTTGCAGCCCTGTCAATTTGTTCTGCTCGATGAGGGCGTGGTACATATCGCCGATGTTGCCCCAGATGACGCTGCGCAACGAGTCGGTGGGGGCGATTTTTAAGGCCTCCTTGTTGGCCGCAATGGCCTTGTTGTACTCCTTGTGGCGGTAGTGGATGGTCCCCTTCATCATCCGTAGGTCGATGCTCTCGGGGAAGAGTTCGATGGCCCGAGCCATATACTTATCGACCGAGTCGGGGCGTTCGAGGTAGTCTTCGATGTCGATAATCGAGAAGAAGTAGTCCTCCACCGGAGGGGTATCCTCGGCGTGGAGTTTGTAGAGGGCCAACGCCTCGTCCAGTTCGCCCAGCGCAATCTGATGGGTGGCGTAGAGTTGCACCACCTCCTTTTCGTTCGGGTGGTGAATCAAGAGCACCTTGGCCAATTGGTCGATGCGGGCCAGGTGGTCACGATAGAACTCCCGATCGTCGGTGTAAAGGTGCCAACGCTCTACCTTCTGGTCGAGGGGCATCTGGTCGTTCTGGAATACCAAGACACTGAGTTCCAACATCTTGTCGTAGTTGTGACGTTGGCTGTAAAAGTTCGATGCACTGACCAGCGCACGCAAA
This sequence comes from uncultured Alistipes sp., assembly GCA_937889065.1. GTDB lineage: Bacteria > Bacteroidota > Bacteroidia > Bacteroidales > Rikenellaceae > Alistipes. The sequence continues at coordinate 1,253 of CALAQA010000207.1, read as the reverse complement.
TCGGTCGAGTCCATACGAATTGCCTCGATGAAGGTGGCTTCGGCCAACGAGTCCTGTTTATTGGTTGAGTAGAGTTCGCCCAGAATGATGCGGTGTTCCCGCTCGAAGGGCTCGCTCTCGATGAGCGAAAGGGTCTCCTCGATGGCACGTTCGGTCTGGTTGGTGGCGATGAGCATCCGTCGTTTGTGGTTGCTCAGGTAGGGGTGGCGACCAAAGCGCAACTCGGCCGAGTCGATCATCGCAATGGCAGTGTAGGGTTGCTCCAACTCCTCGTAGAGGGCCGCCAAGATGCTATAGACCTCCAAATCCGAGGGATCGACCCGCCGCAGGGCTTTGTAGCACTCCAACGCCTCCCGGTAGCGATTGACATTCAGCAGCGAACGCCCATAGAGGCGGTGGTACCAGATGTTGGTTGTGTCGCTACGGTAGGCCCGTTCGGCCAGCGTGGCAGCCATCGAGGCCGAATCGACCATATTGTTCACCACCAACTGAAAGGCGGCGGGTGCGTGGGTCGAATCTGCACGCAGAGCCTCCTCGAAGTGTTGGCGTGCCGAGGGTCGGTCTTCGTTGATTTTCAGCGATTTGATACCCTCCGTATAGTGGTAGGTGGCCCGTAACGAATCGGCCCACGACGGGCGTAGAGGCTCCTCGGTTTGGGGAGCCGCCTTGGCTGCCACACCGAGCAGCAGCACCAAAAGCGCAATCGTGAACTTTTTCATTCAGTGACCGTTTTGTTCAAAAAAGACGAGGTGAGGCCTTGTACATCGACAACGCCCCTCCCCGTCAGTTTATTGTTCCCTTGTGGTTAAAGGGCATCCTCGAATTGGTGGAGGAAGCGCACATCGTTCTCGAAGTAGAGGCGCAAATCCTTCACACCATACTTGAGCATAGCAATACGCTCAACTCCCATACCAAAGGCGAAGCCCGAATACTTCTCGGGGTCGATGTTGCTGGCCTTCAATACGTTGGGATCGACCATACCGCAGCCCATAATCTCGAGCCAGCCCGTACCTTTGCAGACCGGACAGCCCTTGCCGCCGCACAGGTTGCACGACACATCCACCTCGGCCGAAGGCTCGGTGAAGGGGAAGTAGGAGGGGCGCATACGGATTTGGGCCTGCTCGCCGAAGAACTCCTTGGCGAAATAGAGCAGCGACTGCTTCATATCGGCAAACGAGACGCCCTCGTCGATATAAAGACCCTCAATCTGGTGGAAGATGCAGTGAGCACGATACGAGATAGCCTCGTTGCGG
>CALAQA010000206.1:0-5365 GCA_937889065.1 uncultured Alistipes sp. | reverse complement strand
ACCAACAACCGTATGGAGCTGTTGGCCGTCTGCGTGGCGTTGGAGGCACTCAAGCAGCCGGGCCACGATGTGACCATCTACTCCGACTCGAAATATGTGGTCGATGCCGTCGAAAAACGATGGGTATGGGGCTGGGCCCGCAAGGGTTTTCAGGGGAAGAAGAATCCCGATCTGTGGATGCGTTTCTTGCGCATCTACAACCAACATCGGGTCCGCTTCGTCTGGGTCAAAGGCCACGCCGAGACGGTCGAAAACAACCGTTGCGACCAGCTGGCCACCACCGCTGCGGCAGGTCAAAACCTCTTGGAAGATAGTGGTTATATGCCCGAATAGCCCATCGGGTTTGCACAAAAGGAAACTTTTTGCTATATTTGGCAGTTAATCTAACATTTAGCTCGGTATGTTCAGAACCTACTTTCGGTTGCTCGGCTTCGCCAGCCCGATAAGCAAATACGCCATCCCCTACTTTTTCTACTCGCTCTTCTATGCGGTGTTCAACTCGCTGACTTTCGTCCTGATTGTCCCGATTATGAACACGATGTTCGACCCCGACTACCACTTCGAGCGCATCACCGAGTTACCTCCGTTCTCGTTCAGCACGGAGTACCTGACCACCTTCTTCAACTACGTCTATTCGATGCTCTACCCCGACTACGACCGTCAGCGGGTATTGATTATGTTGGCCCTGTTTACCATCTGCATCAGCTTCTTGAGCAACCTGTTCCGCTACCTGGGTGCCTGGACCGTCGAGTCGATGCGTGCCCGCACGTTGCAGCGTATGCGTGATGCGATGTTCTCGCGGGTGATGGATATGCACGTCGGCTACTTCAGCGACCAGCAGAAGGGCGACATCATTTCGCGCATCACGGCCGATGTGAATGTCGTGCAGTTCTGCATTACGAACACGCTGCTGGTGGCCTTCCGTGAGCCGTTTCTCATCATCGGCTACATTGCCATGATGATTATGCTGTCGTGGGAGCTGTCGATCTTCTCGGTGCTGTTCCTGCCGCTCGTAGCCCTCTTGATTGGCAGCATCGTAAAGCGACTGCGCCACCCCGCACGCACCAACCAACAGCGTCTGGGTGAGATGGTTTCGGCACTCGACGAGTCGTTGTCGGGTGTGAAGGTCATCAAGAGCTACAACGCCACCGATTACGTAAAGCGCAACTTCTTCGGCATCAATGCCGATGTGGCCGATTTGACCCTCTCGATGGCACGCCGTCAGCAGTTGGCCTCGCCGATGAGCGAGTTCCTGGGCATCTCGGCCGTGGGTGTGGTGTTGGTCTTCGGCGGCATTTTGGTCGGTAACGGCTCGCTCGATCCCGGCTCGTTCATCGCCTTTGTGGCCATCTTCTCGCAGATTACCCGCCCCGTGCGCCACTTTGTCGATCAGTTTGCCAACATCAACCAGGGTATCGCTGCCGGCGAGCGTATTTTCGAGATAATCGACGACAACCCCGCCATCGAGGACAAGGCGGATGCCAAAAAGTTCGAGGGGTTGAAGAAGGATATTCGTTTCGAGCAGGTACATTTCTCGTACGATGGTCAGCGTGAGGTGATTAACGACGTTTCGTTCACCATCGGACGGGGTCAGACGGTGGCCCTCGTAGGCCCGTCGGGCGGTGGCAAATCGACCCTTTCGGAGCTCATTCCCCGCTTCTACGACCCGCAAATGGGCCGCATTCTGATTGACGGCACCCCCCTGCAAGACTTCACACAGGAGAGTCTGCGCGAACACCTGAGCATCGTGGCCCAGGAGACCGTCTTGTTCAACGACACGATTGCCGCCAACCTGCGTATGGGCAAGGCCGATGCCACAGACGAGGAGCTGTTGCAGGCGGCCCGCATCGCCAACGCAGCGGAGTTCATCGAGCAGCTGCCCGAGGGCTTCAACACCAACATCGGCGACCGAGGCTCGAAACTTTCGGGCGGTCAGCGTCAGCGCCTCTCGATTGCCCGTGCCGTGCTGAAGAATCCCGAGATTCTGATTCTTGACGAGGCGACCTCGGCTCTCGATACCGAGAGCGAGAAGCTGGTGCAGGAGGCCCTGAACAAGCTCTTGAAGGGGCGTACGTCGGTGGTCATTGCCCACCGTCTTTCGACCATCCAGGGGGCCGACAAAATCATCGTCGTGAGCGAGGGTCGCATTGCCGAGCAGGGCACCCACGACGAGCTGTTGCAGCAGGGCGGCATCTACGCCAAACTCATCGAGATGCAGAGCTTCGCATAAGGCAATTCAAACAAATGCAGCATTCAAAACGGGGGTCGTGGTCATCACGACCCTCTTTGCATTGTGGCAGGTGAGTGTCAGGGGCGCTATAAGTCACCGCAGCCAATGCCGAAAATTTTGAATTTTGAATTCTACATTTTGAATTTATTTTCCTATCTTTGCCCAATTAGAACGCAAACAAAGCAAAAACAAGATACTAAAATGAAGTTCAAGGAGTACAAAGGGCTGAATTTGGCCACGATTGCTGATGAGGTGCTCGCCCGCTGGGACGAGGATGGCACCTTCGGAAAGAGCCTCTCCACGCGCGAGGGAGCTCCTTCGTTTGTCTTCTTCGAGGGTCCCCCCTCGGCCAACGGTATGCCGGGTATTCACCACGTGATGGCACGTACCAACAAGGATGTCTACTGCCGCTACAAGACCCAGCAGGGTTTTCGTGTCGAGCGCAAGGCAGGTTGGGATACGCACGGTCTGCCCGTAGAGTTGGGTGTCGAGAAGAAGCTCGGCATCACCAAGGAGGATATCGGCAAACGCATCACCATCGAGGAGTACAACCGCACCTGCCGTGAGGCGGTGATGGAGTTCACGGGTGTATGGGAGGAGCTGACCCGCAAGATGGGTTACTGGGTCAATATGCAGGACCCCTACATCACCTACGACAACAAGTACATCGAGACGCTGTGGTGGATGCTCAAGCAGCTCTTCGAGAAGGGTCTGCTCTACAAGGGTTACACCATTCAGCCCTACTCGCCCGCCGCTGGTACGGGTCTCTCGTCGCACGAGTTGAACCAGCCCGGTTGCTACCGTGATGTGAAGGACACCACGATGGTGGCCCAATTCAAGATGGTCGATCCGAAGCCCGAGATGGCCGCCTGGGGTACCCCCTACTTCATTGCCTGGACGACGACCCCCTGGACGTTGCCCTCGAATACGGCCCTCTGCGTCGGTCCGAAGATCGACTATGTGGCCGTGCAGTCCTACAACACCTACACGGGTGAGCCGATGACGGTCGTATGTGCCAAGGCGCTCGTGAAGAGCCACTTCAACCCCAAGGGCGAGAATCAGCCCCTCGAGGAGTACAAGGCGGGCGACAAGGTGGCCCCCTGGCGCATCGTGGGCGAGTGGAAGGGCTCGGAGTTGGTTGGTATGCACTACGAGCAGCTGATTCCCTGGGTGAAGCCCGTCGTGGTGGACGACGATAAGCAGTGGCACGACGCCTCGGCGGAGGCCTTCCGTGTCATTCCGGGCGACTACGTAACGACCGAGGATGGTACGGGTATCGTACACATCGCCCCCACCTTTGGTGCCGATGACGCCCAGGTGGCTCGACAGGCAGGTGTTCCGGCCCTCTATCTAATCAACAAGCGTGGCGAGACCCGCCCGATGGTCGATCTGACGGGTAAGTTCTACCTCGTGGAGGAGTTGGACGAGCAGTTTGTGAAGGAGTGCGTCGCCACCGATCTCTATGCCGACTACGCCGGTCGCTACGTAAAGAATGCCTACGACCCGCAGTTCAACCCCGATGGCAAGTACGACGAGAAGGCGGCTGCGGCTGCCGAGACGTTGGATGTCTATATCGCCATCCGCCTGAAGGAGCAACACAAAGCCTTCAAGATCGAAAAGCACACCCACAACTACCCCCACTGCTGGCGCACCGACAAGCCGGTGTTGTACTACCCGCTCGACTCGTGGTTTATCCGTTCGACGGCCCTCAAGGAGCGTATGATGGCCCTCAACACGACCATCAAGTGGAAGCCCGAATCGACCGGTACGGGCCGTTTCGGCAAGTGGCTCGAGAATCTGAACGACTGGAACCTCTCGCGTTCGCGCTTCTGGGGTACGCCGCTGCCCATCTGGGCAACGGAGGACCGTTCGGAGGTGCGCTGCATCGGGTCGGTGGAGGAGCTGATGGCCGAGATCGAGCGTTCGGTAGCGGCCGGAAATATGGCACAAAATCCCTTCCCGAAGTTCCGTGTGGGCGATATGTCGAAGGAGAACTACTCGGTCGAGAACATCGACCTGCACCGTCCCTATGTGGATCATATCATCCTCACCTCGTCGAAGGGTGAGCCGATGCGCCGTGAGGCCGACCTGATTGACGTGTGGTTCGATTCGGGTGCGATGCCCTACGCCCAGCGTCACTATCCGTTCGAGAACAAGGAGAACTTCGGCGAGCTCTTCCCGGCCGACTTTGTGGCCGAGGGTGTGGACCAGACCCGAGGTTGGTTCTTCACCCTGCACGCCCTCTCGACGATGTTGTTCGACTCGGTGGCCTTCAAGAACATCATCTCGAACGGCCTGGTGCTGGACAAGAACGGCAACAAGATGTCGAAGCGTCTGGGCAATGCGGTCGATCCCTTCGAGGTGCTCTCGACCTATGGTGCCGATGCCACCCGTTGGTATATGATCTCGAACTCGCAGCCCTGGGACAACCTCAAATTCGATGTGGAGGGTGTCAAGGAGGTGCGCAACAAGTTCTTCGGCACGCTCTACAACACCTACTCGTTCTTCGCCCTCTATGCCAACATCGACGGCTTCACGGGTCGTGAGGAGGAGATTGCCGTAGCCGAGCGTCCCGAGATTGACCGTTGGATTCTCTCGGAGCTCAACTCGCTGATTGGTCGTGTGACCGCCTACCTGGAGGACTACGACCCCACGCCTGCCGCCCGTGCCATTCAGGAGTTTGTCGATCGCAACCTCTCGAACTGGTATGTACGCCTGAACCGCAAGCGTTTCTGGGGTGGTGAGATGACCGCCGACAAGAAGGCCGCCTACCAGACCCTCTACACCTGTCTGGAGACCGTTGCACAGCTTTCGGCCCCCTTCGCCCCCTTCATTTCGGACCAGATTTACACCGATTTGAACGCCCTGAGTGGCCGCCACGCCGAGTCGTCGGTACACCTCTCGCCCTTCCCCAAGGCCGACACGTCGCTCATCTGCCCCGATTTGGAGGAGATGATGAGCATTGCCCAGCAGGTGACCTCGCTGACGTTGGCCCTGCGCCGCAAGGTGTCGATCAAGGTGCGCCAGCCGCTGCAGAAGATCATGATTCCCGTCCTGGATCAGGCCATGGCCGCCCACATCGAGGCGATCAAAACGCTCGTAGAGAATGAGGTAAACGTGAAGTCGATCGAGCTG
>CALAQA010000205.1:0-8608 GCA_937889065.1 uncultured Alistipes sp. | reverse complement strand
AAGACCGCCTATTGCAAACTGCATGATGAAACTCCATATCACACTACCTATGCCCAATGATGCAGAGGTTATATATTGTATCAAGGCAATGGTGAGCATATAGGCCATCGGGTCGTTCGAGCCGCTCTCCAACTCCAACAGGGGGCGCAAATCCTCCTTCAAGCCCTGCTTTTTGGAGCGCAGAATCGAGAAGACGGAGGCCGAGTCGGTCGAAGCCATCGTCGAGGCGAGCAACATTGCCATCGGGAAGGTGAAGGCAAAGCCCATCCAGGGGGCTATGAGCCTGATGAAGCCCGCCAGAATGAGGGCCGTCAGGACCACACCCACCGTAGCCAGCACCACTCCCGGGCCCCAAATGGGGCGTATGTCGCTCAGTTTGGTGTCCATACCGCCCGAGAAGAGGATGATGCAGAGGGCTATCATACCGATGAATTGGGTCAGTTCGGGGGAGTTGAACGAGATGAAATCCCACCCGAAGAGCATACCCACGCCCAAGAACAGCAGCAGGGCAGGTGCGCCAAAACGGTAGGCTACCTTACCTGCCAGCACGGCCACAAAGAGGAGCAAGGCCCCCACCAAGACGATATGTTCACCACTCAAAAAATCCAGCGTCATAACGAGTTTTATTTAACTTTTGCAAAGTTAAATAAATAAATTCAAAATGTAGAATGCAAAATTCAAAATGATTTTTGGGGGGAGTAAGGTCACTATAAGTCGCTATGGGGCTGTTAAGGTCGTTATGGGAATAATAAGAATAATATGAATGATGGGAATAACGAAAAGACGATCACATTATTCCCATTACTCCCATAATTCCCATCATTCCCATCAACCACCTCCCTTGCAGCACGGGTTACATTTTTGTAACCCGGCCCATAGGCCCCATAGGTCTTATACTATTTGTTAGGTCGCGCCAGCCCTATAATTCTAAATTTTGAATTCTAAATTTTGCATTTTTACTTCTCCTGCATTCCCACCATGCGAACGAGGGTGATGGGGCGATACTCGAAGTCGATGTATTCGTAGGCCTGCATTGCGCCAAACTCCTTGTCGTCAGCGTAGTAGATGGCTACGGCGATGCCCGCAACCTGCCCGCTCTTGGTGGCCAGAAGGCGTTTTAGGAGGCGGTTATCGACCATTCTGAGCACCTCGTTACGCTCCCCTACGGGGAAGTAGCGCTCCTCGTAGCGCAGCTCACGGCCCGTCTTCTTCAACACCGGCACGCCCTGCTTGTCAAAGAGTAGCACCAGCAGCCAGATGAGGCCGATGCCGAGGGCCGAGAGGGCCACCAGGATGGCCGACGAGTGGAGGTTTACCGAGAGGCTGTCGCTCATCAACGAGGTGGCGGCAACCATCAAAACGGCGGCCGCAAGGGTCAAAACAGCATATAATTTCTTCTTGGGACGACGTACAACGACCTCGCCCGGCAAGGCGTACATCGCCTCGCAAAGGGTTTTCTTGTCCATTGGTTTGTGGAATTATTTAGCGTTTGTAAAAAGGGAAAAGGGAAGAGAATAGATGTGGTTTGGACCCTTTTTCGCTAAATGATGAGCCGGCACAACTGCCCGACGGTGTGGGTTGAGCGGTGTTGTGTAGCGGCACCAAAACGGTAAAATCCGCCCTGAAAACGAAGCCCCGGGCGGGAGGAGGGCATAGGTTGCAGATGGCCTTCGCTCTTGATGGGTACGGTGCGCTTCAGACGCTCGTCGGCCATCCGAATCGAAGGAGTTGTGCGAATTGAAGAGATTGAGCGTGAGAGGTTTGGCGTGAGTGTAGGGAGCATCAGCGACTGCTCGACCATCACCTCGCCCCACTGTTCGAGCCCATCGGCCACGGAGATGGTTTGGCGGGTCGGAGCCTCGTTTTGCACCTCGACCTCTTGACCGCCCCAGGCGATCAACCCCAACAACAAAATCCACAACAACTGCTTCATTGCACCACAAAGGTAATGAAATAAATTCAAAATGTAGAATGCAAAATTCAAAATGATTTTTTGGGGGGGAGTAAGGTCACTATAAGTCGCTATGGGTCTATTAAGGTCGTTATGGGAATAATAAGAATAATATGAATGGGGGGAATAACGAAAAGACGATCACATTATTCCCATTACTCCCATCATTCCCATCAACCACCTTCCTTGCAGCACGGGTTACATTTTTGTAACCCGGCCTATCGACCCCATAGGTCTTATCCTATTTGTTAGGTCGCGCCAGCCCTATAATTTTGAATTTTGCATGCTAAATTTTGCATTTCTTTGCGTCTCGTGTTGCGTTTTATGGCCCTTATTCGTTATATGTAGTGAAACACCCGCAATGAAGAACTCCGTAGATATCGCCCTGGTCGGGCTTCGGGATCGGATGTACCGCTATGCACGCAGCATATTGGGCACCTCTCCCGAGGCCGAAGATGCCACACACGACACCCTCGAACGGTTGCTGAAACGCCGTGCGGAGTTGGCATTGTGTCGCAATATCGATGCCTTTGCCCTTACAGCCCTGCGTAATTGCTGCATCGACCGACTGCGCAGCCGACACCTCGAAGAGCCACCGAGCGAACGGCTTGCGACCCCCATCGAGGAGGTGGAACGGTGGAGTACCCGCGAGTTGGTGCGCACGGCAATGGACCGTTTGCCACTTCGGCAGCGTGAGGTACTGCACCTCAAAGAGATTGAAGGCTACTCGACCCACGAGATTGCACAAATGATTTCGACCGAAGAGAACCAAGTACGAACCATCCTGTCGCGCGGGCGCAAGGCGTTGCGTGAGGAGGTGGAAAAACTGATGCAATAAGATGAATAGAATGGAACGAATCCACACCCTGGCGGCCCGCTATATGGAGGGGCTGACCGACCAAACCGAAGAGCAGGAGTTGCGTCGGCTGTTGCACGAAGCGAAGGCGTTACCCGCCGACCTGCGGGCCCTGACGGTGATGTTGGAGGGGTTTGACGAGGTTGCCGCCGAGCGGTTGCCCGCAAGAATCAATCGACCCTTGCCGCCTGCCCGCCCCCGATGGCAATGGATGGTGGCTGCGGCGGCTGTGGCGGTTGTTGTGGTGGTTGCGAGTCACCTCCGCACACCTTATTGTTATATTGACGGACAACCCATCTACGACAAAGAGGAGGCTCTGGCACATACGGAGTGTCTGTCCCGTTTGGAACACCTCGATCGTTCGATGGATATTTTTGATAACCTGCTGAAAAACAGCAAATAAAAATGAGTGATATGAAAAAGACGGTATGGATGGCGGCACTCCTGTTTTGGACGCTTGGCGCTTCGGCTCAAGCGCCGCTGATGGAGTCGGAAGAGATGGCTGCGGTGGCCGATTCAACCCAATTGGACGAGGCTTCGACATTGCTTCGTCGGGGTGAACGCAATGGCGAGTTGGTGTTGGCTTTTGGCGGCCAGCATATCACCCTCGGCGAGGCCCGACAATCGAAAAAGGGGGAGGAATCGACCCTCGTCAGTGTCGGTCGTCACCAACTATCGATTGGTCTTACGGCTATCGAGTTGGGCTTCAGCCTGCTCCCCAATCTGTCGTATGCCGACTATGCCCCCTACGAGGAGGGCTTTATGGATTTGCAGGTCGAAAAGTCGGTACACGTCGGTTTTCGCATCTTCGACTACGAACTCTTCCTGAACCGCAAACAGAACCTCTCGCTCGTGACGGGTCTGAACTTTTCGTGGGACAACTACCGCTTCTACAACGATTGGTCGCTCGAGAAGATCGATGACCGCATTGAGCCGGTGCCGCTCGAGGGGAAGAAAAAATCGAAGCTGACCACCGTGCAAACGGGCATTCATCTTGGTTTGAAACTCCGCCCTGCACGCCACGTCGAGCTGACGGCCTTTGGGTGGGCCGAGTTGATGGACGATGCCTATACGAAGACCACCAAACCCAAAGAGAAGACCGATATGCGGGGCTTGAATCACCTGCGTTTCGGTGTGCAGGCAACGGCCACCTACCACAACCTGGGTGTCTATGTGAAATACAACCTTACGCCGCTTTTTCGCTCCAATTTGGGGCCGAAATGTTATCCGATTTCGGTCGGTCTTGCGTGGGGATTTTAAGGTGTGATGGCGATGAAAAAGTGGATTTTTGGTGTGCTTGCGCTCCTGATATGGGGTGTGGCCTCCGCCCAAAATAAAAGCGATAGCACGCAGGTGGTCAAAGAACGGAGAGCCAAAATTTACACCTTCGACGAGCTGATCGAAAAATATGGGTCACAGGAGGGGTTTCGCTCGGTGGTTTTTGGTCGCAAGATGATGCAGATGATGGCCGACCGTGTCAAACACGAAGACCGTGAGTTGAGCAACCTGCTCAAGGGTATTCACACCATCAAGACCCTCTCAACGACGGTTTCCTGCCCCGAATTTGTCGAGGATATGAAACGTTGGCCCCAGTCACGCAGCCACATAAGCCTGGTGTCTGAAGTCGAGGAGAACGGCGTATGGACCTCGTGCTACCTGGTGGATGGCGGCCGATGGAATGTCTCCACCTTTTTTCTCTGCACATACGGTGGCGACGATGAGGCGGCCCTGCTGATTACGGGCTACTTCAGTGTGAAAGATATTTCCCGCCTGAGTGCCATCCGCCCCCAATAGACAACCGATACGGATCAAGGGTTGCAGTTTTGTCTGCAGCCCTTTTTTTGTTGGGGTAGATAAGGTCGTTATGGGAATAATAAGAATAATATGAATGATGGGAATAACGAAAAGCCCAACCACCTCCCTTGCAGCACGGGTTACATTTTTGTAACCCGGCCTATAGGTCTTATAGGTCTCATAGGTCTCATAGGTCTTCTTGCAACCTTATCGGCAGCTTATTGGCAGCTTATCGGCTAAAAATCCAATTTTTAACCGTTAATCTTTAATTTTTAATTAAAATTTCGTAATTTTGCATCGACTATGAAGTTGAGTGAACAATACCAAGTGTGCGAAATGGCCGGTGAGCATATCATTGTGATGCCCGGGCGTTATGGCGAGAGCAAGACCCGTATTCTGGCCCTCAATGCCTCGTCGCTCGTGCTGTGGGAGCAGTTGCAGGGGCGTGAGTTCGACCTCGATGTGGCGGCCCAAGTGCTGGTCGATGAGTATGGTATCGAGATGGACGTAGCCCGCCAAGACGCACAGCGTTGGATTGATAAACTCGTTGAGTGTGAGATAATTGCGTAGTATGAAGTTGAAGCGATACATAGCCTCGTTGTTGCTCGCCGTCTGCCTCTTTGCACTCGGTGGGCCGAGCCTGCAATCGCTCCTCTGTCCCTGCGCAGCTCCCCACTCTACACACGTCGCCTGTCCCTGTTGTCACCACGCCGAAAGCCCTATCGAAGGGGCCGCAATCGCCTCGTCGGAGGCTTGTTGTGACGATGCCCACACGTTGGGCGGCATTCTCTATTCGCCCTCGTCGCAAGACGATGAGCGCCTGGTACGCACCATTCAAACTGCCGATTTCGAGGCAGTTATCCCCTCAATTCTTCACGCCCCGCAGCCCGCAGTCAAGGCTCTTCGGACGGCCCTGCACGATGCCACCCTTGCAGATGGGTTGGCCCGAGGCGCAGTAGGGTTGCGTGCCCCTCCCGCTACGGCTTAAATTTTCGTATTGTGGTGGCAACGAGTGTGTTAGCCGCCCCAAAAATGAACTTATGTTTAAGTAGCGTAGCAATTTTTTACCATGAAATATAATAATTTTGCAATCTGTATGTTGCTCCTCCTGATGCCCGTTGTGGCGTTGGGTCAGCAGATTCGTGGTCGTGTGACCGACACCGAGGGCGAGCCGCTTATCGGTGCCTCGCTCTATTGGGCCTCGACGACCGTCGGCACGGCGACCGATGTGGAGGGTAACTATCAGCTCTACCCCGTCAAGGGCTACCGTGAGTTGGTGGCCACCTACATTGGCTACACGAACGATACGGTGCGTGTCGAAGCGGGGGTCGAGCGTATCGATTTTCGCTTGGAGGCCGATGGCGTCTCGGTGGACGATGTGGTAATCGACGGCACGCAGAGCGGCAACTATGTGAAGCGTGACGGCATCTTGAAGAACGAAATGATATCGTTTGCAGGTCTTTGCAAGATGGCCTGCTGCAACCTGGCCGAGTCGTTCGAAAATTCGGCTTCGGTGACGGTGGGTTACAGCGATGCCATTTCGGGTGCTCGCCAAATCAAGATGCTCGGCCTGGCCGGTACCTACACCCAGATTTTGGACGAAAACCGCCCCATTATGCGTGGTTTAAGCTCGCCCTACGGCTTGAGTTACACCCCCGGTATGTGGCTCAACTCGATTCAGGTTTCGAAGGGTGTCGCTTCCGTCACGGCGGGCCACGAGGCCATCACGGGCCAAATCAATCTGGAGCACCGCAAGCCTACGGACGAGGAGCGTCTGTTCGTCAATCTCTACCTCGACGACGAGTTGCGCCCCGAGATTAACCTCTCGTCGGCCCTGCCGCTGACGGCCGATAAACGCCTCTCGACGGTCATTCTCTTCCACGGCTCGGCCGACACCGATGTGCGTGAGATGGACCACAATCACGACTCGTTCCGCGATCAGCCCGAGACGAATCTGCTCTCGCTCTCGAATCGCTGGCTCTACCAAGCCACCTCGGGTGCGCAGTTGCGTTGGGGCTTTAAGCTCTTGCAAGAGAATCGTTTGGGCGGTATGATGGAGTACGAAGACGACGACCGTGCACTGATGGCCAAGGGGTGGAATTGGGCCGAGACGGGCGACGAAATGCCTGCCTACGGCTCGCACATCCGCAACCGTGAGGCGGGCGGCTATGTCAAAATCGGTATGCCCGTAGGCGAGGCCGTCTATGATGCCGAAAACGAGGAGGAGCTGCGTTCGAATGTGATTGCGATGGTCGATTTCGACCACTACAACGAGGTGGCCTACTTCGGTCTGAACGACTATCGTGGCACCGAAAATGTGGTGTCGCTCAATACGGCTTATCAGCACTATTTTTCGCCCCGTTCGTCGGCCATCTTCGGCTTGCAGGCGCACCATTCTTCGGTAAACGAACATCTGGTGAACTTTACGCCCTGGATTGACAATCAGGTAAATACCTTCCTTTTGGACCGCCATGAAGAGGAGGTGGGCCTCTATGGCGAATACACCTACACCATCAAGGACAAATTCTCGCTCGTGGCCGGTGTGCGAGGCGACTACAACGGCTTCTACGACCGCCTCTTCTGCACCCCGCGCGGCCACATCCGTTGGAACATCACCCCGACCACCACGCTGCGTGCCTCGGCAGGTCTGGGCTACCGCTCCACGAACCTCTTTACCGACAACATCGGCATCCTCACCACCGGTCTTCAATGGCGGACAGTACGGCTCCGAGGATTGGTTTGAGGGCTTCGATCGAATGGAGAAGGCACTGACCGTAGGCGGCTCGCTGACGCAGGTCTTCACGCTTGTGGGCCACGAAGATGCCACGTTGAGTTTCGACTACTTCCGTACCCAATTCTCGAATGCGGTGGTGGTGGATCAGGAGTGGAATCCGTCGCTCATTAACATCTACACCTCGGACGGTAAGTCCTTTACGGATACCTATCAGGTCGATTTCTCGTGGACGCCCGTCGAGCGTTTGGACATCTTTGCCACCTTCCGCTACACCGATAGCGAGATGACCATCCACCGCCCCGATGGCACGACCGCCCAAGTGGAGCGTCCGCTGGTGAGCGAGTACAAAACCCTGCTCAACATACAATATGCCACCCGTTTTCGCCGTTGGGTATTTGACGTAACGGCCCAATACAACGGTGCGCAGCGACTCCCCTCGCAGACGGGGCTTTTGGCCGACGACTCGCACTCGCCCGCCTACCCGATGTTCTACGCCCAGGTGACCCACAAGGTGGGCAAATTCGACCTCTATGTGGGTTGCGAGAACATTGCCGACTACCGTCAGGAGGTGCCCATCCTCAGCGCCGACAACCCCTATTCGACCGCCTTCAACTCGATGAATGTGTGGGGTCCGCTGATGGGACGCAAGTTCTACTTCGGACTGCGTTTCAACCTCTACTAAAGTAACTGAAACAAATTGTAAACCTTAAATATCTGTGCAAGAATGAAAAAGTGGATTGTATTGTGCTTGGCCCTCCTCATTGGTTGTGGTGCAGCAATGGCCCAGAAGCCCCAGAAGAAGGCCCCCAAGGCGCTGAAGACGACCGTCTTTGTGACGAACCTCGACTGCCCGAACTGCGCCAAGAAGGTCGAAACGAACGTGCCGACCCTCGGCAAGGGCATCAAGGACCTGAAGATTGACCTCTCGACCCGTGAGGTGACCGTAACCTACGACAGCTCGAAGTGCAACGACGAGCAGATTCTGGCCGGTTTCGGAAAACTCAAGGTCGAGGCCCAAGTAAAGAAATAGCCCCTCCTGTTTGACCCACTCAACCCCCTCGCAATGAAAAAGATAGTCACCTTTGGCGAACTGATGTTGCGCCTTACGCCCCCCTCGTTCAACCGCTTTGGACAGTCGTCGGTCTTCACGGCCAACTTCGGAGGCAGCGAGGCCAACGTGGCCGTCTCGCTGGCAGGCTTTGGTCTGAGAAGCGAGTTTGTAAGCTGCCTTCCGCCCAACCGCATTGCCGACTCGGCCCTGGAGGATCTGAAT
>CALAQA010000204.1:0-2362 GCA_937889065.1 uncultured Alistipes sp. | reverse complement strand
CGAAGAACTGCATCTCCATCTGCTCGAACTCACGCATACGGAAGATGAACTGGCGAGCCACAATCTCGTTACGGAAGGCCTTACCAATCTGGGCGATACCGAACGGGAGCTTCATACGGCCCGTCTTCTGCACGTTCAGGAAGTTCACGAAGATACCCTGTGCCGTCTCGGGACGCAGGTAGATGGTGTTGGCACCCTCGGCCGTCGAGCCCATCTGGGTCGAGAACATCAGGTTGAACTGGCGCACATCGGTCCAGTTGCGGGTACCCGAGATGGGGCAGACAATCTCGCAATCGAGGATAATCTGACGCAGCTCCTCCAGGTTGTTCGTATTCAAGGCCTCCGTAAAGCGGGCGTGTACGGCATCACGCTTGGCGGCTACCTCTGCCACACGAGGCGAGGTGGCCAGATACTGCGCCTCATCAAAAGCCTCGCCAAAACGCTTGCGAGCCTTCTCGACCTCCTTCTGAATCTTCTCATCCTGCTTGGCCATCCAATCCTCGATGAGCACATCGGCACGATAACGCTTCTTCGAGTCCTTGTTGTCGATCAGCGGGTCGTTGAAGGCACCCACGTGGCCCGAAGCCTCCCAGGTCTTGGGGTGCATAAAGATGGCGGCATCCAGACCCACGATGTTCTCGTGGAGCTTAACCATCGAATCCCACCAATAGCGCTTGATGTTGTTCTTCAGCTCAACACCCATCTGGCCATAGTCATAGACGGCACCCAGACCGTCGTAAATCTCGCTCGAGGGGAATACAAAACCGTACTCCTTGCAGTGAGCGACCAACTTCTTAAAGAGTTCTTCCTGTGTCATAATATATGCTGTTTTTGTTTTATTTCACTCCTAACGGGCAAAGTTACGAAAAAGGGACAAAAAAAAGGAGCATAGCTCCTTAAATTTTTCTTTTCGGTGTTGATTTTTAGAGTAATCCTGCTCGGCGGAAGGAATACTCCCCCTCACGGGCCACAATCAGGTGGTCCAACAACCGAATATCGAACAGGGCGGCCGCCTCTTTGAGTTGGCGGGTGAGCTGCTTATCGGCACCGCTCGGCTCGGCGGCACCCGAGGGGTGGTTATGGACCAAAATCAGGCGGGTTGCCAACAACTCCAAAGCACGCTTCACGACCAGCCGATGGTCCACCACCGTGCCCTGCACCCCACCCTGACTGATGCGCTGCTGCTCGATGAGGCGGTTTGAGTTCGTAAGGTAGATGGCCCAACACTCCTCGTAGGGCAGTTTGTCGAGTTGCGGACGCATCATACGCACCACATCGTCGCTCGAGGTGATGATGGTTGCCGTCTCGCCCTGCTGCTCGGCCACACGACGACCCAGCTCGATGGCCACCTGCAACTGACGGGCACGTTGCAGCCCCAAGCCGCCCACCATACGCAGCCGTCGCTGCTCCTCACGGGCCACACCGACCAACGAGCCGCAGGTGGAAAGCACCTCCGAGGCCGTCGGCTCGTCACCCACGACAAGCGACAACAACTCCTGATCGCTGAGCGACTGTACGCCCCGCGCATCCATCTTATCGTACAACGATTTCATCTTATTGATCAAGAAGGCTTAAGCCCCCTTCTGCGTCTTCTTTTCGCCCTGCTGCTCGATGCGATCCAGGCGATCGAGCATCGCACCGCACTGCTCGTCCGAGAGGAACGAGGCGACCGAATAGGCGGCCTGCTGTTCGGCCTCCTTCTTCGACTCACCCGCACCGTGGCCCATCTCCATCTCGTCGATGAGCACCGTCGTATAGAATACGGGGTGGTTGGGTCGATACTCCTTGTCGTGGACCGTGTGGAAACGAATCGTGTGGTGGTTCTTCTGACACCACTCGATCAGGCGACTCTTGAAGTCGGTCTCCGAGTCGGTCAGGCGTGCCAAATCCAGATGGCGTGCAAATATCTGATTGATAAGCAGGCGATTCACAAAATTATAACCCTGATCCAGGTAGATGGCACCCATCATCGCCTCAAAGGCATCGCCGAAGATGTGTTTCTGCGAAGCCCCCTGCACATTGGAAGAGATGAGGTGCTTATCCAGTCCCAACTGCTCGGCCAGGGCGTTGAGCGACTGGCGAGAGACAATTTTCGAGCGGAGCTGGGTCAGGAAGCCCTCGTCACGATCGGGGTACTCGATAAAGAGGTAGTCCGACGTCACCGCCTCGATGACGGCATCGCCGAGGTACTCCAGTCGCTCATTGTTGATTTGGCGGCCATCCTCCAACGTAATGGAGGCCGACTTATGCACCAGGGCCAACTTGTAGAGCTCGATATTGTGGGCAATAAAGCCAAACATATCATCCACAAGGGCATAGAAGTGCTTATCGGGGCCGAAATGGCGACGAATGGGGCGTAAAA
>CALAQA010000203.1:0-1814 GCA_937889065.1 uncultured Alistipes sp. | reverse complement strand
GCTTTTCGAGGGCTTCGCGCAACTTGTCAATGCCATAGCGAAAACGCGATTTGGCCGTGGTGAGAGGGATGTTGCAAATCGAGGCAATCTCGTCAAATTGACGACCGCCATAGATTCGCAATCGGATCACTTCGCTCTGCTCATCGGGTAGGAGCGCCATCAGTCGTTCGATCAATCGGAACTCTTGTTCGAAATCTTGCGGAGCGAGGTCCTCGCTACTCAATGTATCGAGCGTTTCGGTGGTCGCAAACTGTCGTCGTGAGCGTAAAACTGATGTGCAACTATTTGTCAATGAACGATAAACATAGCCTTTCAGATCTTCAATCTCGGCAAGTCGTGCGCCTTGTTTCGAGAGCCGCAGGTAGAGGTCTTGCACCACGTCGTCAGCTTCGGTGGCAGACCCCAACCGATAGCAGGCGTATCGAAACAGATGGTCGCGCTCGAACTGCATGAGCTCAGCGAGGCGGGTAAGTTGTTTGTTTTCGGTTGTTGGTTTCATGATTTGTTTTCGTTTGTTGGAAATGCGCATCCGAATATATAACGCTCAAAGTCCGAAAAAGACTTAATGACTGCCGTTTTTCTTTGTTCTTTCCCACAAACCGCAAAAAATCCGTACCTTTGGGGTGGATTATGCTAAAACAAAATTCAGATGACCGAAAAAGAGAAGATGTTGCGTCAGATGATTTATGATGCAAACAACGATACGGATCTTATCGAGGAGCGTAAGGTGGCGAAAGACCTTTGTTACGATTTTAATCACCTCCGTCCGTCGGATACCGTTAGTCAGCAGCAGATTATGCGTCGGCTGTTGGGTAAGACTGCGGGCGATAGTTTCTGCATAGTGGCCCCTTTTTGGTGCGACTACGGCTACAATATCGAGATTGGCGAGAACTTCTTTGCCAACCACAACACCGTGATTTTGGACGGCGCAAAGGTGAAGTTTGGCAACAATGTCTTCATTGCTTCCAACTGCGGTTTCCATACGGCCGGACACCCCATTGATGCCGAGCGCAGAAATCAAGGGCTGGAGTATGCCTATCCCATTACGGTGGGCGACAACGTGTGGATTGGCGCAGGGGTGCAGGTGATGCCCGGCGTTACGATCGGCTCGAATGTCGTGATTGGCGGTGGCTCGGTGGTGGTCAAGGATATTCCGTCGAATGTGGTGGCGGTGGGCAATCCCTGCCGTGTCGTGCGCCCCATTACCGAGGAGGATAAGATGAAGTCGTGGGATAGAGCCTAAACGGCTGGCACGCACTTTGAACAAAATAGGGTAGTAACCAACGAAACGAAGTATGAAAAAGATTGTGATTGTGGATGGTGGTCCGCGAAAGAATATGAACACGGCACAGCTGTTGCAGCGATTTGCCGAGGGTGCAAAGTCGGTCGATGGTGATGTGACGGTGAAAATCGTGCGGCTCTACGATATTGATTATAAGGGCTGTACCTCGTGTATGGCTTGCAAGCTGAAGGGAAAGGTGTCGAATGTCTGCCTATTCAAGGATGCACTGACGCCCCTTTTGGAGGAGATCGCCGAGGCGGACGGTTTGGTGCTTGGCTCGCCCATCTATTTTGGCGAGGTGACGGGCAAGATGCGTGCCTTCTTGGAGCGTCTGGCGTTCCCGTGGCTCTCGTACAACGATTACAGCCTGACCGCACCGAAGCGTATGCCTGTGGTGCTTGTCGAGACGATGAACGGCACGCCCGAGCGCAACAACAGCAACCATTTCGGCACGATGGAGTGGTGCCTCACAACGGCCCTCGGCGAGCCTGAACGCATCATCGGCTACAACACCTGCCAGGTGGCAAAATAC
>CALAQA010000202.1:0-11969 GCA_937889065.1 uncultured Alistipes sp. | reverse complement strand
GATGGTGGAGGCCCTTCATCCCCGACGATGCGGGCGTCTCGCCCTCGCCGTAGAGCTTCCAGGCCAACATCGACTTGCAGATGTGGATGCCTCGGTCATTGACCAGGTTGGCCTTGATGACCGAGTGGCCGCAGGCCTTCAGAATCTCGGCCACCGAGTAACCCAGCAGGTTGTTGCGAATGTGACCCAGGTGGAGGGGCTTGTTGGTGTTGGGCGACGAGTACTCGATCATCATCGTGCGACCCGAGGCGGGCAGCTGACCATAGTTCTTGTCGGCAACAATCTCCTCGAAACGAGCGGCCCAGAACGAGGGGTCCAACTCGATGTTCAAGAAGCCCTTGATGACATTGTAGCCGGCCACCTCCTCAACGTTCGCCTTCAACCACTCGCCAATCTCGTTGGCGGTCATCTCGGGGCTTTTGCGGCTCTTCTTCAAGAGCGGAAAGGTCACCAGCGTATAGTCGCCCGCAAACTCTTTGCGGGTCTTCTGAATCTGTAATTGCTCACCCGTCAGGGGGCCATAGAGTGCTTCGACGGCACCTTGCACGGTCGAAGCTATAAATTGTTCGATGTTCATAGTCGATAAATTTGTCCGCAAAGTTAGCGTTTTATTGCTAAATATCAATTATATTTGTCTCGAAAAAGGTGCAAAAAGGATGAAAATAGCCGATATTGATTTGGGCGACAAGCCCCTGCTGCTTGCTCCGATGGAGGATGTAACCGACCCGTCGTTCCGCTATATGTGTAAACGGTTCGGTGCCGATATGGTCTATACCGAGTTTATTTCGTCGGACGGGCTGATGCACGATGCCGTGAAGTCGTTGCGCAAACTCAACATCGACGACTCGGAACGCCCCGTGGGCATTCAGATCTACGGCAACCCCATCGAGCCGATGGTCGAGGCGGCCCGCATTGCTGAGGGGGCCAACCCCGAGGTGGTCGATATCAACTTCGGTTGCCCGGTGCGCAAAATAGCAGGACGAGGTGCCGGCTCGGGAATGATGCGCGATGTGCCGCTGATGGTCGAGATGACCCGCCAAATTGTCGAGGCGGTCAAAAAACCTGTGACGGTCAAGACCCGCCTGGGGTGGGACGAGGAGTCGAAGAACATCGAGGAGATCGCCCTGCGCCTGCAAGATGTCGGCATTGCGGCCCTCACCATTCACGGTCGTACCCGTGCCCAGATGTATCGGGGCGAGGCCGACTGGACCCTGATTGGCAAGGTGAAAAACAACCCCTTGATCAAGATACCCATCATCGGCAATGGCGATGTCGATTCGGCCGAAAAGGCGGCCCTGATGTTCGACCGCTATGGGGTCGATGGGGTGATGATCGGCCGTGCCACCTATGGCCGCCCCTGGATTTTCAAGGAGTGCAAGCACTATATGCAGACGGGCGAACTGCTGCCCCAACCCTCGGTGGTCGAGCGGGTGCAGATTGCCAAGGAGCATCTGGCAAAATCTTTGGAGGTGAAGGGCGATTATGTCGGTATTTTGGAGATGCGTCGCCACCTGACGAACTACTTTAAGGGGCTTCCCGACTTCAAACCCACCCGTATGAAGCTCGTCACGTCGCTCGATGCCGAGGAGATGTTCACGACGCTCGATTATGTGGCCGAGCGGTGGGGCGACTACGACTTTTCGCAGGCTGTGCCTGCCCCGCTTTCGCACGATATTTAAGAACTAAACCTATGAGAATTACCAAGAAAGAGGATTCTTTGCCCGAGATTTACGATTACACAGCCGAGGATGCCCGTTTTATGGAGATGGCCATTCGTCTTTCGGAGGAGAATGTCGATATGGGAGGCGGCCCCTTTGGTGCCGTCATCGTTCGAGGAGGTCAAATTGTGGCGACCGGCACCAACCGCGTGGTCCCCAACAACGATCCTACGGCTCATGCCGAGGTGATGGCCATTCGCAATGCCTGCCAAACGCTGGGTACCTTTCAGCTCGACGGATGCACGATTTACACCTCGTGTGAGCCGTGCCCGATGTGTTTGAGTGCCCTCTATTGGGCGGGAGTGCGCCGCATCTGCTACGGTAACACGAAGGAGGATGCCAAGGGGATCGACTTCGATGATTCGTTCATTTACGACCAATTGGAGCTGGATTATGCCGATCGGCAAATTGTCTGCGAACACTTTATGCGTGACCGTGCGTTGAAGGCGTTTCAAAAGTGGGCCGCCAAGAGCGATAAAGTGGAGTACTGATTTTTGCTTTTGCGAACGATTGCTCGGTCAAGCCCTCCCTTTGCTCAGGGCTGATTTTAAGAATTGGTGTGATTTTATCACACCTTTTTTTGTCTTCGTATGGGCATTCTCGGTCGGTCAAGTCCTCCCTTAACAAAGGGAGGATTTTGAATGAATTTTAAGAATTGGTGTGATTTTATCACACCTTTTTTGTATCCCTTGGGATACAAAAAAGGTGTGAGCTCCTTATATCGCACCGCTACAACCGCATACCCTTGCTTGCTTCCGCACCTGGGGGAGTTCTGCAGGAGCTGGTCGTATAAGACTCACACCGAGGTGCAAAAGTAGAGAAAATTTCCTATCTTTGCAAAAAATTTGTGAAAAGATGGCAAAAAAATCGTTTTCGACTCTGTTGTTGCGCCTCGTTGTTTTGGGCGTTATTGCCGCTGTGGCGGTAGGTGCGGTGGCCTATTGGCAGTTCAAAGGCAACGCCGTGAAGGAGGATATGGACCTCTATATCAGCCACAAAACCGACTATCAAGGTTTGTGCGACTCGCTTTTTTCAAAAATTAACCACCACCTTGCCTTCGAGCTCTATGCCAAGCGTCTGAATCTGGAGCAGAGCTTCAAGCCCGGCTACTACCGCATCACTCGTCCGACGAGTGTGGTTCGTCTGGTGCGTATGCTCAAACTCGGCGAGCAGACCCCCATCAAACTGACCATCAACAACGTGCGTACCACTCCCCAGCTGGCAGGTAAGTTGGCCGCCCAGCTCGATGTCGATTCGGTGGAGATGCTGCGTGTATTGGAGGATCCTGCCACCGCCAAGCGGGTAGGCGAGACGCCGAAGACCCTCTTCTCGATCTTTCTGCCCGACACCTACTCGGTCTATTGGACCACCACGCCCGACGAGTTGATCGACCGTATGAAGCGTGAGTGGGATGCCTTCTGGACCAAGGATCGCGAGTTGCAGCGTCGTCTGGCGGGGTTGAGCCGCCTGGAGGTGATGACCCTCGCTTCGATTGTCTATGAGGAGACTCGCCAGACGGCCGAGATGAACCGTGTGGCAGGTGTCTATATGAATCGCCTGAAGAAGGGGATGAAGTTGCAGGCCGACCCGACGGTGAAGTATGCGATGCAGGATTTCGGGCTGCGCCGCATTCTGCACAAGCACCTCAAGTACGACTCTCCCTACAACACATATTTATATAAGGGGTTGCCGCCGACGCCCATCTGTATGCCGGGCAAGAATGCCATCAATGCCGTCTTGACCTACGAGCGTCACAACTACCTCTACTTCTGTGCCCGTCCCACCTTTGACGGTTTTCATAATTTTGCCGTCACCTACGATGAGCATTTGAAGAATGCCCGTGCCTATTCGGCCGAATTAAATCGCCGAAAAATTAAATAACATCCCGATAATTTCGTATATTTGCACATCTAATAAAATCAGAAAAGATGGAAACCAAATTTTCGTGGAATCAGGTGGCCCGTCAGGGTGCCGTGCTGGGTATTATCTTGGCCGCCTCGTCGATTTTCGAGTGGGAGGCCGCCCTCTCGGGTAAGTTGGTATGGATGGGCCTGATCTTCTTGGAGTGGATTGCCGTAGTGGTGTTGCACTATTATCTGCTTCATCGCTACACCAAGCAGTATGGCGCTGCCTTCTCGGCCGAGGAGGGTTTCTCGTTTGGCAAGGCCTACAGCTACCTGTTGAATGTTTCGCTCTTCGCCGGTGTGGTGGTGGGTGCCGTGCAGGCGCTCTATCTGCACGCCATAGTGGGTTATTCGAACTATATGGCCCGCTATGTGGAGATGATGAAGGGGCTGATAGCCCAGATATCGAGCGGTGGTCAGCAGATGGCCGCCATCTTGCGCCAGACGATGGAGCAGATGCAGCAGGCCGAGGCTCCGTCAATTATCTCGACCGCCTTTTCGGGCATTTGGAGCGTGGTGCTCTTTGGCCTGCTCTTCGGTCTGATTATTGCCGGTGTGCTGGCTCGCAGCCCCAAAATGTTTGCTTCGAAGGATGAGTAAAACAATCGATGTTTCGGTGGTCGTGCCTCTCTATAACGAGGCCGAGTCGCTGCCCGAGTTGGTGGCGTGGATCGACCGTGTGGCACAACAGAACAACCTCTCCTACGAGGTGATTATGATTGACGACGGCTCGACGGACGATTCGTGGAAGGTGGTCGAAGAGCTTAAGGCGCAGTACGATACGTTGCGTGCTATTTCGTTCCGCCGCAACTATGGCAAATCGGCCGCCCTTTACTGTGGTTTTGAGATGGCCCAAGGCGAAGTGGTCTTCACGATGGATGCCGACCTGCAGGACTCGCCCGACGAGATTCCCGCTATGCGACGGATGATTCTCGACGAAGGCTACGACCTCGTATCGGGCTGGAAGAAAAAGCGTTACGACCCCATCGGTAAGCGTTGGCCGAGCAAGTTCTTCAACGGCACGGCACGCCTTGCGTCGGGTATCAAGCTGCACGACTTCAACTGCGGTTTGAAGGCCTATCGCAAGAAGGTCGTTAAGTCCATCGAGGTCTATGGCGAGATGCACCGCTTCATCCCCATTCTGGCCAAGCAGGCGGGTTTCAAGCGCATTGGCGAGAAGGTGGTCGAGCACCGTGCCCGCAAATATGGCTACTCGAAATTCGGCCTGGAACGTATGGTGAAGGGCTATCTGGATTTGATTTCGGTGCTGTTTATGTCCCACTTCGGACGTTCGCCGATGTACCTCTTCGGGTCGCTCGGTACGCTGATGTTCTTGCTGGGTGGCGGTACGACCGTCTGGGTCATTGCGGCCAAGTTGTGGAAGCAGGCACACGGCCTTCCGTTGCGTGCCGTGACCGAGCAACCGCTCTTCTACCTGGCCATTTTGACGGTCATTCTGGGTGTGCAGTTGTTCCTGGCGGGCTTCCTCGGAGAGCTGATCAACCGCAACGCTACGGATAGAAATAAGTATTTGATTGACAAAACATTAGAATAATATGATTCAACGTATTCAAACCCTTTATCTGCTCGCTGCAACGGCCCTGATGGCTTTGGTCTTTTTTCTGCCGTTGATGGGCTTTTCGACCGAGCAGGGAACTTCGCTTTTTTATAGCTACAAACTCGTCGATAGTGAGGGTATTTCGACCTCGTCGCCCTGGTATCTGATGTTTCTGGTACTGATGGCGGGGGTGATTCCGTTTGGCACGATTTTCCGCTATAAGAATCGCCTGTTGCAGATTCGTATGTGTGTGGTTTCGATGGTTTTGATGGGCGGCTCGATTGCGATGCTGGCCTTCTATTGCTACCGCTTCTACACCCTCTTTGCGGCCCAGTCGGAGGTCTTTGCCGCCTCGTTCAAACTGACGCTCGTCTGCCCCTTTGCAGCACTGCTCTTTACGTGGCTGGCGATGCGTGCCATCTTCCGTGACGAGATGTTGGTGCGAGCCGCCGATCGCATCCGCTAATCGAAATTTAGACTCCGCAATGCTTCACTCCGTCCCTTTTTGGGGCGGAGTTTTTTTTATTTTATGCGTTTTTACGAAACAAACTATTTGCCAAACCAAAAATTAGATGTAACTTTGAAAGCTAAATACCCCTTTGGGGTAAAATGTGAAAAAAGCAAAAACAAATTATATAATTTTAACATTTCAAAAACCTATGAAAAAAACCATTTTTGGCAAGTTGTTGTTTGCCGCAATGGCGCTTTTGGCTGTGACGAGTTTCACCGCCTGCGTCGATGACAACGACGATGTAGGTATGCCTTACCTTGAGCTGGAGCTCGAGGAGCTTCCCTTCACCGTCGATGGTGGCGATGCTACCTTTACCGTAACTACGAACCGTCCTTGGACGGCCACCCTCGACGAGGGCTCGGAGTGGATCTCGATGGAGCCGATGTCGGGCGATGGCACGACCGAGGTCGAGATTTCGATTCCCGCTTCGACCTACGGCCGTGTGGGTAAGGTCAATTTCCACCTCTCGAACAGCTATGCTGTCTATCTGACCCGCACCATTCAGGTGTTGCAGGGCGAGGTGCAGGAGGAGGAGCTGATCTACTCGGAGACCGTCGGTACGGCTTCGGTATCGAGCCCCTATCCGCTCGTGGCCGACTACACGGCTTGGAATACCGAGGGTACGGGTGCCGCCAATGTGGCCTACACGGGTAAGAACGCTTCGGTGCGTGCTTCGGGTCTGGCCAATGCCGGTTCGGGTCCCAACGTGATCTTCTTCGGTGCCGCTCCCGCTACGTTCCAGGTGAACAACATCGCCCTCCAGCCCCAGCAGGGTACGCTGGCCTTGTCGTTCCTGGGCAGCTTCTCGTACAAACCCGAGGGGTCGTCGGAGTACAACAACACCTTCGATTTGGAGCAGTTCTCGGTGGAGATCAGCGGCGATGGCGAGAAGTGGTCGAAGGTCAATATGACCAAGAACGATGGCGACAAGGAACATCCCTACTGGATTGAGGCTACGTCGCTCTTCACGCTGACCGAGGTTCCCGAGCAGCTGTCGATTCGCTTTACTGCAGGCTTTGCTTCGGCCTTCCGTCTGGATGACATCAAGCTCGTGACGGCCAACGGCCTGGGTCAGGAGATTAACCTTGCCGATGGTGTTGAGGGTGGCGATACGCCTACGCCCGATGTGCCTGTGACGCCGACCGACGCCCTGTGGCACGAGAACTTCGGCGACAATGGCGAGAACAAGCCCCTGGTGAAGGACTACACCAACTGGGAGAAGGGTGGTTCGGTAGGTGCCAACGTAACCTACGAGGCCCCCTCGGGCAATGTTTCGGTGCGTGAGTCGGGTAAGCTGAGTGCCGGTTACGCGGGTGCTTCGGGTGCTGCCAAGCTCTTCTTCGGTACGAACGATCCCGTCTTTGTGGTGGGCAATATCGCCCTGACGGCCGAGCAGACCAAGCTGCGTCTCGGCTTTGGTGGTGCCTACTCGAAGCAGACCAGCGGAACCTACGACAACACCTTCTACAAGGATAAGTTCCACGTTTATGTCAGCGGCGACGGTCAGAAGTGGACCGAGTTGAGCTACACGACGGCCCAGGCCGACGAGTTCTGGGTATATGCCACGGCCGACTTTACCCTTACGAAGGCTTCGGAGAAGCTCTACTTCAAGTACACCGTGGATGAGGTTTCGGTATTTGCCATCGACGATGCCCAACTGACGATTGGCGAGGGTGGCCAGACCATCGATTTGGAGGCCGGTACGTCGGATCCCGACCAGCCCGAGACGCCCGATCAGCCGACCGATGGCTCGAAGGAGTTCCCCGGTGCAGGTCAGTACCTGATGGTGGCGCTCAACGGCTCGGATTACCTGGCTGCTACGCCCCTTACGTCGGATAAGAACTACGGCTACCTGCCCGTGACGAACGTGACGGTGGCCAACAACCAGATTGCTGCCGACGCTACGTCGAATGCCCTGGCTTGGACCGTAGGTGCCACCTCGACCGAGGGTCAGTTTACGCTGCTCGGAACGGACGGCCGCTACTACTATATGCAGGGTACCTACAACTCGTTCAACGTGAACGCCACGGCCGGCACGGATGGCTACAATTGGACCTTTGCCAAGAATGCGGATAACACCTATACCATCACCAACGTGACGATGTCGAAGACGCTGCAATACGATACGCAGTATAACTCATACGGTGTTTATCCCGATACGCGCGGTCTGTTTGTCGAGCTCTATAAGCTCAACGCCGCAGGTACGGCCTACGAGAAGGTGACCGGTGCCACGACGGGTGGTGGCGATACCCCCGTTGATCCGACCCCCTCGACGGGCGAGTATGCCGGTAAGGTGCTGCTGATGGCCTCGGTGGATGGTGCCTGGAAGGCTGCCACGCCGCTGGCTTCGGAGAAGAACTACGGCTACCTGCAGCCCACCGACGTAACCGTTTCGGGCAATGCGGTGGCTGCCGATGCTACGTCGAACGCCCTGGCTTGGACGCTCACGGATGCTGCTACGGCGGGTCAATACACCCTTTATGGTGCCGATGGTCGCTACTACTATATGACCGGTACCTACAACTCGTTCAACGTCTCGGCCGATGCCGGTACGGATGGCTACACCTGGACCATTGCCAAGAACAGCGATGGCACGTTTGCCGTGACCAACGTGGCTATGTCGAAGAGCCTGCAGTACGATACGCAGTACAACTCGTACGGTGCTTATCCCGATGTGCGCGGTCTGCACGTGATGATCTTCAAGCTCAATGCTGCAGGTACGGCCTACGAGGCCATGGGCGAGATCAGCGGCGGCTCGACTCCCGACACGCCCGATACTCCCGATACTCCCGATACTCCCGATACGCCTGATACGCCCGATACGCCCGACACCCCTGCTACGGGTACGCTCCTGTGGCACGACGACTTCTCGCAGTTCGATGGCGAGACGGCCGACGGTACGACCGATCTGGGTACTTCGCTGAAGGGATCGATCGAGGGCTTCAAGGATGCCTATACGGGAGAGAAGGTCTATTCTGCTGCCGGCAAAATCAAGATGGGCTCGTCGAGTAAGAAGGGTACCATCACGACCCCTGCCCTGAAGGCTTCGGGCACGGTGGATGCCGTTCTGACGGTCGATTTGACCGCTTGGGCCAACGCCTCGACGGGTGCTACCGACTCGACGAAGGTGAACATCAAGGTCAATGGCGGTGGTACGATTGAGGGTGCTGCCCAGGTGACGGTGACGCTGAGTGGTACGACGCAGAGCCTCAGTTACAACCTCTCGGGTGTTTCGGCTGCAACGACCATCACCTTGGAGGCTGCTGCCGCTTCGAAGCAGCGCTTCTATGTCGATAACCTGAAGATTCAGCAGAAATAGTACCCTTTTGAGCTATGACCCTGTTGCTTGATACAATGCGCTCGTGGCTGACCCTTATGGTTGCGCTCCTCTCCCTCTCGTGCAGCGATGGCGGAGGGATTGGAGACGAACCTGCGGTGAACAGTTCGTTGGTACGCTGGGAGACTACGTCGCTCTCAGCCATTGCCGATGTGGCTCGCCTGCGCATCGACGACAAGGCTCCGACGGGTATCGGTTGGACGGCCGAGATTCTCTCGGACGATTGGGCTTCGTTTGGCAATTGGAACCGAGGCGAGATGATCTTAAGTGGCAAGGTGACTTCGTCGCTCTCGTCACGCATCATCTACATCTACTACCAGGACAACACCCTCGATCGTGAGCGTGAGCTGCGTGTACGCTTCACCTTCGAAGGGGGTGAGCCGGTGGAGTTGAGCCTCAAACAGCCCGGCGAGCTGGGCGGCGGCACCCAAACCGAGGGCGATACGTCGTGGTCGTGGCCCGAGTTGCCCGCCAAGATTGATAATGAGGAGTTGAGCTACGTAACTCACTTCTGCCCCGTCTATGACCAGACGATGGATGTGGAGGTGACGAAACGTAACTTTACCATCTGCTTCGACCGTACGAAACGTGCCTCGTGGTGGGTGGCTTATCCGATGCACTCGGCCTATATAGGCTCATTGTCTCGCCCGAATCCCGATCCGTGGGCCTTTGACCCCAAGATTGAGTCTTCGTGGCAGGCCAATCTGACTATGGGTAGCTATACGGGCGCCCCTGTCAGAGGGCATCAGATTGCCAATGCGGATCGTGATGCCAACCGCACAATGCAGTACCAAACTTTCTATTGCTCGAACGCTACGCCTCAGAACTATGATCTCAATGGTGGAGCTTGGGCACGTTTGGAGGGCAAGGTGCGCAATTGGAGATGCAATGATACACTTTATGTGGTGACAGGTGCCTATTGGGATCCCGCTTCTTCGAATAAGACAACCGATCGCTCGGGCAATGTGTGTCCTATCCCGACCCACTACTTTAAGGTATTGGCTCGCACGGTGAATGGCAAAGTGCGCAAGAAGGGCGACAAGCTGAGCGACTATAAGGCCTCGGAGCTGAAGACCATCGGTTTCTGGGTTGAGAATAAGAATGTGGCAACCGAGGCGGTGGATTGGGCTACGTCGGTGGCCGACATCGAGTCGAAGACCGGCATCAAGTTCTTCCCCACGCTGCCCGAGGAGTGCAAAAAGCAGGATAACCCGTCAAGTTGGGGGTTGTAGCAAAAAAATGACTAAAACTATGAAACGAACACTCATAACCATCGCCTTGCTTTCGTTTGTGGCCCTCTGCTTTGCGCAGAAGCCCTACAAGGTGATGTTCTGGAATATCGAAAACTTCTTCGATACGATCAACGACCCCGAGGTGCGTGACGATGAGTTCACGCCCGAAGGTCCGAAGGAGTGGACGGGTGCCAAGTATATGAAGAAACTCGCCAATGTGGAGCGGGTGGTCTTCGATGTGGCGGCACAGGATAAGATCTTCCCCGTCGTGGTGGGCTTCTCGGAGGTCGAGACCCGCTCGGTGTTGGAGGATATCGTGTCCACCGAGAAACTCGCTCCCGCTTCGTATCGTATCGTGCATTACGATTCGCCCGAGGCTCGTGGTGTCGATGTGGCCTTTATCTATCGCCCCGCCCAATTCAAGTTGGAGGGAAGCCGATGTGCCCGAGCTGCCCGACTTCCGCACCCGCGACATCCTGACGATGTGGGGTACGATTGAGGATGAGCCCTTCTACTTTATGGTGGTGCACTGGCCCTCGCGTCTGGGTGGCAAGGATGCCTCGGAGTTTAAGCGCATTGCGCTGGGCGAGCAGATGCGTCGCCTGGCCGACTCGGTGCTCTTGGCCAACCCCGCTACGAAAATCGTGGCTATGGGCGACTTCAACGACGACCCCACCGACCCCAGTATGGAGGAGGCGTTGGGTGCCAAAGGCAAGATAAAGGAGCTTCAGAAGGGCGACTTCTTCAACCCCTACACCCAGATGCTCAAGTCGGGTATGGGTACGCTGGCCTACGGCGATGCGTGGAACATCTTCGACAACATTGTCGTGACGGAGAATCTGGTGAATGCCCCGACCGGTGAGCTGAAGTTGCAGAAGGCCAAGAACTCGAAGTTCTACGGCAACATCTTCCGAGGCCACTACCTCTTCCAAAAGGAGGGTCAGTATAAGGGCTACCCGCTGCGTACGTTCGTTGGAAACACCTTCCAGGGCGGTTACAGCGATCACCTTCCCGTCTATATCTATTTCGCCAAATAAATAACACAAAAACGATATGAAAATCAAAAGTTTACTGACACTTTTACTCGCACTTCTCACCACCGTTGCGTTTGCCCAGGTGGGAGGCGTGAAGGGTCGTGTGGTCTCCCGCTCGGGACGCACGGCACTCAGTGGTGTCCAACTGACGTTGCAGCCCGGTGAGCAGACCGTAACGACCAACGCCGAGGGTCAGTTCCTCTTCGAGATGGTCGAGGCAGGCGAGTACACCCTGCTGTTGGAGGCCGACGAGTTCGAGCCGCTGACCTTGGCTGTGCGCGTCGATAAGTTGGTGCGTGACCTGGGTACGTTGATTATGGTTCCCGCTGCCCAGCAGGAGGTCTTGGACGATGCCGTCTTTGCCGAGTTCGATATCGAGACGGCGGGCGATGCCAATTCGTTGCCCACCTCGCTCTCGGCCTCGAAGGACCTGTTTAACAACATCGCCTCGTACAACTTCAGCGAGATGCGCTTCAACGTGCGTGGTTACGACTCGCAGTACCAGGACATCTACCTGAACGGTGTGCGCCTCAACGACGCCTTGACGGGCTACTCGCCTTGGTCGTTGTGGAGCGGTCTGAACGATGCCACCCGCAACCAGGAGGTGACCTCGGGCCTTGTCGGCTCGGAGTTCGGCCTGGGCGGTATTGCCGGTACGACGAACGTCAATACGCT
>CALAQA010000201.1:0-8923 GCA_937889065.1 uncultured Alistipes sp. | reverse complement strand
GACCATACTGCGCCAGCACCTCGGGCTTGGCATCCACGTTCAGACCCACGTCGAGAATCAGACCGCGACGGTTGATGAGCTTCGGGATGAGCGACGAAATGACGGGGCGAATCACACCCTCCACAGGCTTGATGACCTGCACCGAGCCCACGAGCATGGCACCCGTCGAGCCTGCGCTGGCAAAGCCGTCGATCTTACCCTCGGCCAAATAGTTGAAGCCCACCACGATACTCGAATCCTTCTTCGAAATGAAGGCCTTGGCGGGATGGTCACCCATCTCGATTACCTCGGTCGTGGCAACGATGTCCATCTTATCGGCAGGACAATGGTGCTTGGCGAGCAGCTCCAAGATGCGCTTCTGGTCGCCAAAGAGGACGATGCGGCTGTCGGGGCCAATTTTATCGAGGGCCATCACAGCACCCTCAACGGCTACCTCAGGGGCGAAATCGCCACCCATCGCATCAATACCAATCTTTAACATAGCTTCCTTGTTTAATGTTTCTTCACCAATAAAAAAAGAGCCATCGCCCCACATTACGTGGCTCGTACAGCTCTTTGTGTGGAAGGAGCAGTGCTCCTCGGTTGCCTCGGATGCGAAAACCTAACATCTTCGGCACTCGGGCTCAACGGTCCGAAAAATTTACTCGGCCTTCTTCTCGATAGCCAACTTACCACGGTAGAAGCCGCACTCGGGGCATACACGGTGGTAGAGTACTGCGCTGCCGCAGTTCGAGCAGGTTACAACCGTCGGAACAACGGCCTTGTAGTTCGTTCTTCTCTTATCTCGACGAGTCGACGAGACTTTGTGTTTAGGATGTGCCATTTTGCTTTTGTATTTATTAGTTTAACGTATCTTTTACTCTTTTACTCTTCTACTCTTCAGTCATCTTTGCTTTGAGGGCCTCGAGCTGGGCATTCCAACTGCCGCTCTCCTCGTCGGTAGCCGACTCCTCGAGGGCCTCCTCCTCTCGCTCGGTGATGGTGCGGAAACGCTCCATCATCTCGGGGTCGCACTCCCCCTCGGGGTGCACACGCTGGTAGGGCAGCGAGAGAATCACACTCTCGTAAATATACTGCGCCAAATCCAACTCCTTCTCCGAAGGGTGCAACCAAAGCACCTCGCCGTCGTACTCATCAATCGAGTCCGAGAACTTCACCATCAGTTCGTCCTCGAAATCGATGGCGATGGGGCAATCGGCCAGGCAACGGTCACAGGGAACGACCACCTCGGCTTCGATCTGTACCGTGCAACGCAACTGCGTCTCGCTACGGTCCAACGCCACACGAGCCACGCCCTCCGACGAGAGAATCTCCTCGTTTTCGTAGGCGGCAAAGAGCGCACCATCGACAGGAAATTCATAGTGATGAACCCCCTGCGAGAGGCCTCTGAAGGCGATTTTGTATGTATTCAACTCCGACATAGGTGCCTTAAGCGGGCATAATTAGTCCGCAAATTTACACAAAATTCAATTAATTACAAACTTTCTGCTGTAAGTTTTGTAAGATAAGTGGTTTAGAGCGGAAAAAATTGGCTCGTCCGAACGCTTGTATCATCTAATTAAATTTGTATATTTGTATCATCTATAACATCTATAATTGTAAATTTATGAGGAACTTTTTTCTTTTGAGCGCGCTGTTGTTGGGTTTTGCTTGGCCTGCGGCGGCACAAACCGAGGTCAAAGCAACCTCCACCGAAACCGAAACGGAACAGATCGAAGAAGCGATTGTCGCCAACAAATTGCGTGTCGATTTCACCCTGCGCATCGGTTGCTACTTTGCCGATGGCACCTTTGGCCCTACCCCCTACAGCATGGCCAAAGGGGGCGATTACCGCAACAATTACTCGGTAAGTGCCGGCTTCGAGGTCGATTTCTACCTCTGGAAGCAGCTCTTTGCGGGCATTGCACCCGAGGTGATGCACGCCAGCGGTGTCTATGAACGCGAGACGATTACGGGCGAGTTCAGCCGCAAGACAAAGCGCACCTCGCTGATTTTGCCGGTGGTGGTGGGCTACGATTGGGCCTTGACCGAGAAGATTCACCTGCTGCCCGCTACGGGGGTTGGCTTCAACTATGTATTTTCGGGCAGTGACGCCTATCGTGACTCGTACAACCAGGAGCAAATCAACAAGTTGAAGGACCTGAAGGGCATCGACCGCTGTGGATGGAATTGGATGTTCAATCTCGATGCGCAGTTCGACGAGGTGATGATCGGTCTGCAGTATGCCCTTGGATTGGATGAGTCGGCACCCAACTATTTCGTCGTACGCATCGGTTGGCGATTCTAACACCTTCCGCTTTAACCATGAACAAGAGCCACACCTTTACCCTTGAATTGCAGTGCAACGCCCCCGAGTGGTGGCGTTACAACACCAATATGGCCTGCGTCACCTTCGACGAGCAGCAGAATCAGACGGGCTTCTACCCCATCGTGCAACGGCTGGCCGAGGTGGGCGTCAATCTTATGGAACGCCCCGAGGGGATGCAGCCCAAGCAGAAATTACGGGTTGAGAGTGGTCCTTGTGCCTATGCCGTCATCCAACTGCACATCATTCCCCACTCGTTGCCGCTCGACGAGGATGTATGGGAGATGAAGCCGCTCACGGCGCAACTCAAAGTCTGGATGGACGGCGAGCTACATTCGACCAAGAAGCTCTCGATCAACCGCTTCGGCGGTCTGTCGCTCATCGAGGAGCTGCGCTCCAAGGCCGAGTAAAACGACCAAACACCGCCTTTCGATTGCCGATTGGCAATATGCCCCAAAAAGAGATACCGCCTTCGCAAGCCAGACTTGCGGGCGGTATCTCTTTATTGTGCACCTCCTACGGAGGCATCGAAAGGCGGTCAGCCGACGACCGTTGTGGAATTTTAGGCTGACCTAAAAAGTTTTTCCGTTTCCGTTCTTTCCTACCATCTTAATTGGCGGGGATGGACGAGGCCTTGACTTTGAAGAAGTTGTTCGAGCCGGTATCCATCACTCGGTACTCGGAGTGGTTACCCCACGAGGCGGGACGATCCTCGATTTTCATATCCTCGCCCGTATCGTTCGAGATGTAGGGCGAAATCAGCTCCTGCCACCCCTTCACACGCTTTACGCTACCCTCCATCTTAAAGAGTTCGTCGCTGCTGCACAGCTCATTGAGCGCCTTGACATAGATGGCTCGCCACTCGGGATAATCCAGAATCTTGCGAATCAGCTTGCGGCCGTTATCGCCCCAATTGAGCGGATCCTGACGGCCTGCATCGATGATGTTCGACGTGCCGAGCGTGTTGTCATAGTCGTAGGGGATGAAGAAGAACTTGTAGTCGTACTTATCCGAGGTGTTGAAGTAGATGTAGTAGTTGTTCTGGTTGCACCAGTAGTCGTCCCACATACCTACGGCCACATTCACGGCATAGGTCTTCAACAGCAGCTCAACATCCGTCACCTGCTGAATCCAGGTCTTGAAGCTGTCACCCGTCTTGCCGTTGAGCTTGAGGATGAAATCGATGAGCTGCGCCTTGGCCGCAGCAAAGTTCTCGGTGTTGGTCTTCAAGACATAGGGGCGGTTGGTCGTACCTGCCTCTTCGTCCGACCAGAAGTTGCTGTCGTTCGTATCGTTCAGGCCTGCCGGATAGCCACACTTCCAGAGGTTGTGGTCGGCCGAGCCGAAGAGCTCCAAGCGGTTTTTCAGGTACTCCTCATCGACCGCCTCTAGCATCTCATAGACGCCATAGTAGGCCTCCTTCTGATCCCCCTCGACGTGAATCCACAGACGGCTGTACGAGGTACGCAGACCCGCCTCGATGCCGTAGCGACGGAAGAGGTTGTAGCAATACATCTCACGCACATAGGTGGGGTCGTCCTTGCTCCACTTGAGGTGGATTTTTCGTACGCCACCCAACTCGTGGGCATCGTCCTTGACGAATTTGCGCAAGTTGAGCATAAAGTGGCAGTGGTGCCAATCGGCATTGTCCTTCTTGTGCATCTCGCCACCATTGCCCTCGGGGCGCCGACGCGAGGTGTTGCCACGCAGACGAAGACCCGCATCCGTAAAGGCGTGTTGCTCGCCATTCTTGGTAAAGGTGGCATCGACGTGGATATACTCGTCGGTGTTCTGGTCCTGGTCGTAGAGGGCCAACAGGCGATTCCACTCCTCCACGGTCACCTTGATGTGAATCTCGGGCAGGGCCGTCAAATCGAAGATGTAGGCCAGGCCATCGGCCACCGCACCCGGATTGACGGGCTTTGCGTTCGGCTCCGCAGCCTCAAAATCGACCTCCGTATGGGCGAAGGGGGCCTTCGGCTCGCAGAGGCTGTTCGAGGCGCCGGGCGTAGGCACGACTGCCGTGTACCACTTCGCGGCATCGGGATAGCGGGCTGCCACCTCGAAACTATGCTCGGGCATATCGTCCCACGCATCGACGGCACGAGGCTTCTCGAAAGCGGAATTGACAAAGTAATCGACCCGCTTGCCCGTCTTATCGACCAGCTCCAACAGCAGCGACTTCGACCCCGAAAGGCCCGTAGCACTCACACCCAAATCGAGGGCCGAGTGGGTGATTTTGTTTCCCTTGCAACCCAGCACGGCAAAGCCGCCCGCCTTGAGGATGGTCCCCTCGGCGATGACAAAGTCGGCCGTCTTGTCGCTATTCTGCAGGTAGCCCTCGTTGTTCTTGAAAATTTTGTAACCCGAGAGGTCGATATCGCCCTCGGCAGGGTTGTACAGCTCGATATATTTGGCATCGGCATTCACCTCGTTGAAGAACACGGCACCCTCCTTCTGCTCGGGAGTGGGCTCCGGTTCAGGCTCCGGATTGGGCGTAGGCTGCTCCTCGCCCTGATCGGGGGGCGTGAGGTCGATTTCGAGTTCGTGATCGCCACAGGCCGTCATCAAGAGGGCTGCAGCCAAGAAAATAGAGAGAATGCGTTTCATAACTGCAAAGATAGGCGAAGTAAAAAACAATTCAAAACCTTTTCGTTACACAACACACAAAAAAAGAGTCCTCGTTTACCGAGAACTCTTTTCTTTTTATGCGGTTTCGCAGGAAAGATTACTTGTTGTAAGCCTTCATCACCGAGATCAGGTCGAGAACCTTGTTCGAGTAACCCCACTCGTTGTCGTACCACGAAACAACCTTTACGAAGGTGTCGGTCAGAGCGATACCGGCCTTAGCGTCGAAGATCGACGTGCGAGCGTCACCCAGGAAGTCCGACGAAACTACAGCCTCCTCGGTGTAGCCCAGGATACCCTTCAGCTCACCCTCCGAAGCAGCCTTCATAGCGGCGCAAATCTCCTCATACTTGGCAGGCTTAGCCAGGTTAACCGTCAGGTCAACAACCGATACGTCCAGCGTAGGAACACGCATCGACATACCCGTCAGCTTGCCGAGCAGCTCGGGAAGCACTACGCCTACAGCCTTGGCAGCACCCGTCGACGAGGGGATGATGTTACCGGCAGCAGCGCGGCCACCACGCCAATCCTTCAACGAGGGACCGTCAACGGTCTTCTGCGTAGCCGTCGTAGCGTGAACGGTCGTCATCAGACCATCCGTGATACCGAAGTTGTCGTGCAGAACCTTGGCAATGGGAGCCAAGCAGTTCGTGGTGCACGATGCGTTCGAAACGATCGTCTGACCGGCATAGGTGTTGGTGTTAACACCGCATACGAACATCGGGGTCTTGTCCTTAGCAGGAGCCGACATAACTACGTACTTAGCACCAGCCTTGATGTGAGCCTCAGCCTTCTCAGCGGTGAGGAACAGACCGGTCGACTCAACTACGTACTCAGCCTCAACCTCGTTCCACTTCAGATCGGCCGGGTTGCGCTCAGCCGTAACACGGATAGCCTTGCCGTTTACGATCAAGAGGCTCTTCTCAACGTCGAAGTCGATCGTGCCCTGGAACTGACCGTGCATCGTGTCGTACTTCAGCATATAAGCCAAATAATCTACGGGGCAGAGGTCGTTGATACCTACGATCTCATACTTGTCCGTCTGCGTCTGGGCAGCGCGGAAGACCATACGGCCGATACGACCGAAGCCATTGATACCAATTTTGATTGCCATAATTGTGTTGTTATAAATAAAGTTAAACCTAAATAACCTTTGTTAATTTTTTCACAGCGCAAAAATAGCGGTTTTCGCCCGCATTTGCAAGAGTTTAATAAATTTTTTTAGAAAATTCCTTTCTCTTTTTTGCTCAGGGGGTTGCCCATTAGATGAGAACCTTCAAAATCACCTTACGCATCACACCTTCGCCTACCAGCGGAGCGTGGGCATCCTCGGGCATCAGAATCGTAAACTGACCCGGGCGCAGCGTGTAGTAGGTCTGCGGCTCATCCTCGAAGAACTGGATATCCTTCTCGGCGTTGAAGGGCTCCTTGGGGGCTACGAGGGTCGAACGATCGGCCCAGCCGAACGACTCGTCCACTCCCGACAACAGAATCTGGATGTCGATGTACTTGTCGTGCACCTCCAACTTGGCATCCTCCTTCTTCTTGAGTTCGCGCTCCTGCACGTTGGCAAAGATGTTCTTGCCATCCAACTCGTGCTTACCATTCTCCATCTGGCTCCAATCTACCTGGGCGAAGAGTTCGAAGGCCTGCTTGATACGCGGCGAAAGGGCGTAGTAGGCCGCGCAGTTTTTCAATGAATCTAATACCATAATCGTTATAAGTTTTAAGGTTAAAGTTTTCGTTTTTGCAGTCGCACCAAGACGGGACGGTGGTCCGAGAGGTTCACCTCGGGGGTCTCGTACGACAAGACCTCGATCTCCTTCGACGAGAGCACATAATCGATGCGCAGGGCGTTGAAGAAGCCTCGGAAGGTGTAGCTATACCCCTCGCCGTGCTCGGAGAAGGCATCCCGCAAACCTCGTGCCATACGGCGGTAGGTGTACGAGAGGGGGGTGTCGTTGAAGTCGCCGCAGACCACCTTCAGGCTCGGGCCGAGCGTGTCGATGTGGGCACGAATCGTATCGACCTGGGCGGCACGCAACACGCAGTTGTCGCTAAAACGCGAGGCAATGCTACGCAACTTCACCTCACGGGCCGTGTCCATCAGGTAGGCGTGGCCGGTCAGGTAGTCGCTGTCAAAGACGGTGATGCCGGTCGATTGAAGGTGGTTGTTGATGACACGAATCGTATCCTCACGCACCACCATATCGGCCCACACCGAGCTGGAGGGCTTGAGCACTACGCCCGAATTGATGATTTTATGGCGGGTCAGGATTCTGAGTTCACGAGCAGCCCCCTCCTCCAGACCGAACTTGGCCTCGTTGTAACTCTCCAAGACGGCCGACAAGCGGGCCGAACGGGTGGCCAATGCCCCATTCACCTCCTGCAGGCAGATCACATCGGCACGCAGCGTATCGAGCCAGGCGGCCAACGAGTCGGCACTGCTGTTGCCCGAGTCGCTATAGAGGTAGCGCACGTTGTACGAGAGCAACGAGATGGCCGAGCGGGGGTAGCTGAACTTCGTATCGTATTTGCGTTGCAGTGCCTCACGACGGGCTTCGGGTCGCCAATAGAGCGAGATGGAGAAGAGCCCCACCACCACCAAAAGCGACATCGCCACGGCACGCAACAATCGCCAACGCATCACCCAATAGAGGGCCAGACCGACCACCGTGAGGTAGAGCACCGGGGCGATAAGGCCAAGCATCGGCAACGCCCAGGTATATTCGGGGCGGATGGCCGGCACGATGAGGGCCACCAACAACAGCACGGCCACCACCACCGACAAAAGCGTCAGCACACCATCCAGGAGGGTCATCACCGGATTGCGCTGCTGCTTGCTGCGGGGCGTGTAGCCGCCATAATTCGAATAGTAGCGTTGGGCCATACGGTAAGGGTGTTAGAAGTAGATTTGGCCTCGTTTTTTCCAATAATAGAGCAGCCCCAAGCCCCACAGCATACCGCCGATGTGGGCAAAGTGGGCCACCTGTCCCGTGCCACGCACTCCCATAAAGAGTTCGATGACGGCATAGATAATCACAAACCATTTGGCCTTCATCGGGATGGGCGGAATGAGCAACACAATCGTAGCGTTGGGGTGCATCACACCAAAGGCCAACAACAGGCCCATCACGGCACCCGAGGCACCAATGAGTTGCAGAGGCAACTCACCCAACACAATGGCCACCAGGTACTGCACAAAGGCGGCACCGATGCCGCAAGCCACATAGTAGGTCAAAAAGCGCTTCGACCCCAGCTCCCACTCCAACGTGCGCCCAAACATCCAGAGGGCAAACATATTGAAGAAGAGGTGCTCGAGGTTGGCGTGCAGGAACATATAGGTAAAATACTGGTAGGTATGGAACCAGGGGAAGCCCAGCCACAACGCACCAAACTCTTGGATGCGGTGACCGACGGGCAACAGGGCCTGGGCCATAAAGACCAGGATATTGATCACAAGCAGGTTTTTAACCACCGGCGGGGTTTGAAATTGCGAACTGAATCCTTGCATAGGGCAAATGTACAATTTTTCTTTGGTTTATCCCAGCTTGTGGCGCAACTCTTCAACCGTTAGTGGCACAAATACGGCCTTTCCGTCGGCCGTGAAGCTGTACTCGGGGCTT
Source organism: uncultured Alistipes sp. (assembly GCA_937889065.1). Classification (GTDB taxonomy): domain Bacteria; phylum Bacteroidota; class Bacteroidia; order Bacteroidales; family Rikenellaceae; genus Alistipes. The sequence goes on along the minus strand of CALAQA010000201.1, from coordinate 364 downwards.
TGAGCCAGGGCCTCCAAGAGGGCTGCGACCTCCTCGTCCGTAGGCACGGCGGCCATTCGGCGAGCACCACTGCGGGCCATCAGCGAGGCGGCACGACGATGCAGCAACTCTTCGGTAAGACTGCGCTCGGCAAAGAGTTTAACCAACTCATAGATGACCCCCTCCAACTCTTCGAGCGAGAGTTCGGCCGGAATACCCTGCACTTCCAACTGCTCCCCTTGGCCAAAGCGGATGTCGAAGCCCAACGAGGCAAACTCCACCTCGTGCTCGGTCATCAGCGCAAACTCCTCCTTCGAGAGGGTCAGTTGCTCGGCAAAGAGCAATGCGATTATGCCGCAGATTTTGAAAATTTACTTGATTCGCT
>CALAQA010000200.1:0-2925 GCA_937889065.1 uncultured Alistipes sp. | reverse complement strand
GTGTGGGTGAGACGGTTAAGTTGGCCTATGTGGATCAGCAGCACAAGTCGATTGACCCCGAGAAGACGGTCTATGAGGTTATTTCGGGCGGTATGGATCTCATTACGCTCGGCAACCGTCAGGTCAATGCTCGTGCCTACGTGGGTCGTTTCAACTTCTCGGGTGCCGACCAGGAGAAGAAGTGCGGTATGTTGTCGGGTGGTGAGCGCAACCGTCTCCACCTGGCCCTTGCGTTGAAGGAGGAGGGCAACGTACTGCTGCTTGATGAGCCGACCAACGACATCGACGTAAATACGCTGCGAGCCTTGGAGGAGGGACTGGAACACTTCGCAGGCTGCGCCGTAGTTATCTCGCACGACCGTTGGTTCCTCGACCGTATTGCCACGCACATCCTCTCGTTCGAGGGCGACTCGAAGGTGGTCTATTTCGAGGGTAGCTACTCGGAGTACGAGGCTTGGAAAAAGGCACAGGGTCAGGATACCACCCCCAAGCGTGTAAAGTACAAGAAGCTCGTAGAGTAATCGATTTCGATTTTATGGGGCATATTTCGTCTCTTCGCCTCCGCCCCGAATGGGCAGTACGTTTAGTACAGCCCATCCGGCTCGAAGTTTGGTCGAGACAAAATCTGCTCCCCTAAAATCAAAATCGAGGTTGTAACAATAGTTAATTTTGAATTTTGCATTCTAAATTTTGAATTTCCGATATGGCACAAAAACCGTCCATTCCAAAGGGCACGCGTGACTTCTCGCCCATCGAGATGATGCGTCGCCAATACATCTTCGACACCATTAAGCGTGTCTTCCGCCTCTACGGCTATGCCCCGCTCGAGACCCCCTCGATGGAGAACCTCTCGACCCTGCTGGGTAAGTATGGAGACGAGGGCGATAAGCTCCTCTTCAAGGTGCTCAACTCGGGTGACTACGCCGCCGGTCTCTCGGACGAGGAGGTGCGTATGGCCTCGAAAATCTCGGAGAAGGGTCTGCGCTACGACCTTACGGTCCCCTTTGCCCGCTATGTGGTCCAGCACCAGAACGAGATTTCGTTCCCCTTCAAGCGTTACCAGGTGCAGCCCGTATGGCGTGCCGATCGTCCGCAGAAGGGTCGTTATCGTGAGTTTTACCAGTGCGATGTCGATGTAATCGGTACCCGTTCGCTGCTGTGCGAGGTGGAGTTGGTCGAGATTGTTGAGCGTGTATTCAAGGCGCTCGGCATCCGTGTGGTGCTGAAGATGAACAACCGCAAAATCCTCTACGGTATTGCCGAGACCATCGGTCACGCCGACAAGATGATGGATATTACGGTGGCCATCGACAAGCTCGACAAGATTGGTCTGGACAACGTTAAGGCCGAGTTGCGTGAGCGCGGTTTGGAGGAAGAGGCCATCGAGCGACTTCAACCCATTTTGCAGTTGGAGGGCACGAATGCAGAGAAACTCAACACGTTGCGTGAGGTGTTGTCGTCGTCAGAGGAGGGCCTGAAAGGTCTCGACGAGATGGCAACCGTGCTGGGTCACGTCGAGCGTCTTGGCGTTGATTTGAACGTGGAGTTGGATCTCTCGTTGGCGCGCGGTTTGAACTACTACACTGGGGCCATCTTCGAGGTGAAGGCACTCGATTTTGCCATCGGCTCGATCTCGGGCGGTGGTCGCTACGACAACCTGACGGGCATCTTTGGCTTGCAGAATGTCTCGGGCGTGGGCATCTCGTTTGGAGCCGACCGCATCTACGATGTGATGCTCGGTCTGGGACTCTTCCCCGAGGAGTTGAACTCTTCGACCCGTGCCATCTTCCTCAACCTGGGCGGCGACGAGGAGATTGCTTCGTTGCGTCTGCTGCGTCAGTTGCGCCAGGAGGATATTGCCGTCGAGATCTACCCCGAAGCCGCCAAGATGAAGAAACAGATGGAGTATGCCAACCGTCGTCAGATTCCCTACGTGGTCATCATCGGCTCGCAGGAGTTGGCCGAGGAGGTGGCTACGGTGAAGAATATGGCTACGGGCGAGCAGCAGAAGGTGGCCTTCGGCGAGTTGGCTGCGCTGCTGAAATAAATTTTTTGTTTGATGCGTCGTCTGCTACTGCTTTGCGCCCTTTTGGTGGGGCTTACGGCCTCGGGGCAAAATGAGGTGCGCCAACTGCAAAAGTTGTTGCGTGCCTACCGCACGGTGGAGCAGATGTACCTCGATACGGTCGATGTCGAACAGCTGACCGATGATGCCATTCGGGGCTTGCTGGAGGGGTTGGATCCCCACTCCGCCTACCTTACAAAGGAGGAGATGAAGAACACCGAGGTGGCCATCGAGGGCGAATTTGGCGGCATTGGCGTCGAGTATCAAATCAACCGTGACACCATCACCGTGATGGCGGTTGTGGTGGGTGGCCCTGCCGAGTCGGTGGGGATGCTGGCCGGTGACCGTATCGTGAAAATCGACACCTTGCCTGCCACCCAGCAGGATGTCTTGAAACACCTGCGTGGCGAGGTGGGCAGTCGGGTGCGTGTCGAGGTGGTACGACGAGGCAGTGAACGACTGCTGGAGTTTTGGCTGACTCGTGCCAAAATACCCCTCCACACGGTCGATGCCTCGTATATGGCTACCCCTCGGGTGGGTTATATCAAGCTGAGCCGCTTTGGTCGTACGACGGTCGAGGAGTTTGCCGCTGCCTATGAACGGCTGGGCGCACCACGTCGTCTGATCCTCGATTTACGTGGCAATGGTGGCGGATTGTTGGACCAGGCGTTGGGGTTGGCGGAGTTCTTCCTGCCAAAAGGGTCGCTGCTTTTGACCACCAAAGGACGCACCGATGAACGTAAATTCTACGCCCGCAACGACGGAAGAATGCTGACAGGTGAGGTGGTGGTGCTCATTGATGGCCAATCGGCCTCGGCTTCGGAGATTGTCGCCGGTGCGTTGCAGGATTGGGACCGAGC
>CALAQA010000199.1:0-14988 GCA_937889065.1 uncultured Alistipes sp. | reverse complement strand
TGATCAAAAAGGCAGCCAAGAACGACCGCTACAAGGATATTCAAGAGAAGATCGAAACACTGGAGGCCGAGCTGAAGGACGACACGCGCACGAATCTGGACAACTACCGGGCGGAGGTGGCCGAGGCCATCACGAGCGACATCGTCCTGCGCCATGGCTACACGCGCGGTGTGGTGGAGAACTCCCTGCAGGAGGATCCCGAACTGAAGCGTGCCATCGAGCTGCTCTCGGACACGACCGAATACAACCGCATTCTGCGCGAGCAGGACACGGCACGCAAATAACCCTTTTAGCCTGCACCTGCCATGAATTTACGCAAACTTCTCTCGTTTCGTAACCGCGTCGTTCTGATCGCGGTCGGTGCGTTGTTGGGAGGCATCTCGTTGCTCTACACCAACAACATGGCCCGGCGACTCAAGGAGAAGGAGCAGCACGACGTGGCACTGTGGGCCCATGCCATGGAGCGGCTGAATCGCAACGTGCTGAGCGGTTCAGGCATGGCACCGGATCCGCTGGTCGATGACCTGATCTCGAGCAACAACAACATTCCGTTCATCATTACGAACGAGAACTTGGAGGTGATCTCCTCGCACCTGATCCCGGACGAAATCATCGATCACCCCGATCGGTTACGCCAGCAGATCGACAAATTCACCGAGGAGAATATCCCGTTACAGGTACGCTTCAGCTGGACGAACCAACACTACCACATCATCTTCTACGGCAAGTCGGCCCTGCTGAAATCCCTCTTCTACTACCCTTACATTCAGCTGGTTGTCATCGCCGTCTTTGTAATGATGGTCTTCATCGCCTTCCGCTCCTCGAAGCAGGATGAGCAGAATCGGGTCTGGATTGGTCTGGCCAAGGAGACGGCCCACCAGCTCGGTACGCCCACCTCGTCGCTGCTGGGATGGATCGAGTTCCTGCGCACGCAACCCGTCGATCAGGGGGCGGTCGAGGAGATGAACAAAGACCTGCAACACCTGATGAAGATTGTCGATCGCTTCTCGAAGATCGGCTCCGAGACCCCCCTCACGCCCGCCAACATCAACGAGGTGGTGGGTGGCTCGGTGATGTACTTCCGCAAGCGCATCCCCCGCAACGTCACGCTCGACTACAACGGCTTGGCCATCGCCCCCGTGCGTGCCTCGATCAACGTGGCGCTGTTTGAGTGGGTGGTCGAGAATCTGATGAAAAATGCCCTCGACGCCCTACAGGGACACGGTGCCATCTCGGTCTATATCCACACCGATCAGAAAAACGTGATGGTCGATGTGAAGGATACGGGCAAGGGCATCGCCAAGAGCAACTGGAAACGCATCTTCGAGCCGGGCTTCACGACCAAGACCCGAGGTTGGGGCTTGGGACTCTCGCTCTCACGGCGCATCATCGAGGAGTATCACCGAGGTAAAATTGCCGTCATCGACTCCGAGGTAGGCAAGGGTACCACCTTCCGTATCACCCTTAAACGCGACCCGGACCAATGGCAGTAACCGTCCCCTTTCGTCCGCCGCAGCCCGTAGCACCGGAGCCGATTATCGATACGCTCATCACCCCGACCGACACCACCATCGTGGTACGTGAGGCGGTGGCAGAGCTGCCCCCTTATGCCTACACTTCGCTTTCGGATTGGGCCTCGTACGACGACCCACTGACGCCCCCGCTCTACCGCACCGTCGAGGGGCGTGAGTTGTTTGGTCCCCACTCGGTGCAGGCCGAGATTCCGATGGGCGAACGCACCCTGCACCCCGTCACCGAGGAGCCGGCCTATGGCTTTTTGGTGCTGACGCTGGCCGTGCTGTTTATCCTCACGCTGAGCCAATATACGGGCGATGTGCGCTTTCTTCTCGGCCGTCTGTTTATGGACCGAGGCTCGACCGAACGACTGGTCGAGGGGCGCAACTCCACCGAGCGGGTGCTCTCGATTTTAGGGGTACTCGGTATGTTTCTGCTGGGTGCAACCATTGTCCGCTTTGCCGACCCGATGATGCCCGAACAATGGGCCACGTGGCTGCCCGGCTGGATGGGGCTGTTGGCCTCGATGGCCGTGACGGGGGCCCTCTATCTGGTGGTACTCTATCAACGGGTAATCCTTTCGGCCGTCTCGGCACTCACCTACAGCCAGACGGTGGTGGGCCACCTCTACCAAATCAAACGGTCGATCTTCTCGATTGCCACACTCATCGCCGCCCCCTTTCTAGGGTTGGTGTTGTTAAGCCCCGACGAGATGGGCGAAGTATGGTTGTGGGTGATAATCATCGAGTTGTTTATCCTGGCATTTTTATACCTCTATGAGTCGTTGATGCTCTTTATTTCAAAAAAAATTTCACTTTTGCATTGGATTTTGTACCTTTGCACCGTCGAAATCCTCCCCTTTGCCACAATTTTGATTGCATTGGCGAGGTAAAGGTTTGAAAATAAGAGTATTAGCATAGTGAAGAGCATATTGGTATCGCAGCCCAAGCCGGCCGTCATCGAGAAATCTCCCTTTTACGAAGTCGCACAAAAACACCATCTTGACATCACCTACAAGCCCTTTATTCGGGTGGTTGGCGTAAGCTTGAAAGAGTTTCGCGCACAACGCATCGAGATTTTGGACCACACGGCCATCATCTTCACTTCACGCTCTACGGTCGATAGCTTCTTCCACATCTGCGAGGAGGCCCGCATTACCGTTCCCGAGACCATGAAATATATCTGCCAGACGGAGGCCGTAGCCCTCTATCTGCAGAAGTACATTGTCTATCGCAAGCGCAAGATCTCGTTTGCCGATGGCTCGTTCACCTCGCTTGTCGAGCAGATTGTCAAGCACAAGGAGGAGAAGTTCCTTTTGGCTCTGAGCGAGCCCCACAAGCCCGAGCTGCCCGAGACGCTGCAAAAGCTCAAGCTCAATGTCGATCCGGTGATTCTTTCGCGTACCGTGTCGGCCGACCTGGGCGAGCTGAAGATGGAGGACTACGACCTGCTGACGCTCTATTCGCCCTCGGACGTGAAGGCCATCTTGGAGCACTACGAGGTTGATTCGCTCCCCGCCATTGCCGTCTTTGGCGAGGCGACGCTGCGTGCCGCCTTCGAGGCCGGTATGCACATCGTCACCAACGCCCCCACCCCCGCAGCCCCCTCGATGGTCAAGGCCATCGATATCTACCTGCAAAAGTTGGAGAAGGGCGAGGAGATTGCCCCCGTGGTGCCGGTGGTGGACAACGAGAAGGAGGAGTTCATCCGCAACCAGCAGCACAAGTTGGCCAAGAAGAGCCGCACCCGTCGCACCACGACCTCGGCTGCAAAATAGTTTTCCGCTCACCCCAAAAATACCCACCTACAATGGAGAGATCGTTGCCCCGCAGCGAAAGGCTTCGTACGTTGGGAGCCATCCGCCGCCTCTTTTCGGAAGGGGAGGCCGGATTTGTCTTTCCGTTTCGCTATGTGTGGTATGCGGAGGCCGACACCGAGCCGAATGTCGAGGTGTTGTTCTCGGTCCCCAAGAAGTTTCATAAGCGGGCCAACAAACGCAACCTCCTGCGTCGCCGCACCAAGGAGGCCTATCGCCTCTCGAAGCACCACCTGTTGAGCCAACTCGGCCCTCGCCACGGCGATCTGGCCCTCATCTACTCCTCAAACGAGATTGTGTCCTATGCAAAAATCGAACACTCCCTCAAACGAATTTTGGAGACGATTGTTGCAAGGCTGTAAGTGGCTCTGCACCTTGCCGCTCGTTCTGCTGGTGCGCTTCTATCAACTCTGCATCTCGCCCCTCACGCCGCCGTCGTGTCGTTTCACACCGACCTGCTCGCAGTATGCCCTCGAGGCACTGAAGAAGTATGGACCATTGAAGGGGGGATGGCTCACCCTGAAACGGTTGGCACGCTGCCACCCCTGGGGCGGACACGGCCACGACCCCGTACCCTAACCGACTCCCTTCAACCTCACTACCCCACCGCAACGATGAATCCCCTCAAAGCCATCGCCGACCGCCTCGACCGAATGCCCCTGCTGGGTGCTTTGTGTTGCTTTATGGCGGGGCTATGCCTTACAACCGAGGCACACGGAACGGCGCTGGCGTGTGGATTGTTGCTCCTTGTGGGGTGGGCCGCCTACTCGTTTTGTCGAACTAAACTCCTCATCGGCATCGCCACAATGGGGGTGGGCGCATTGACGGGTTGGATGAACCCTTCGACGGAGATAATCCTGCCCAAAGAGCGGCTCGAACTGCAAGTCGAACTGCTGCGTGACCCCGTTCGGATGGGTGATCGCCTGCGCAGCGAGGCCCGTCTGTTGGCCTGGCGTTCGACCCGAGGGGGCGAGTGGCACAGCTCCTCGCAACGCATCAACCTCTACATCGACACCCTCGCCCCTCGGTTGCAGGGCAACGACCGCATCCGTATGGAGGGGCGCATCTACCCTGCTCGCCGTCGAGCAGGGAGTTGTTACCTTTCGGAAAACAACCTCATCAAACTGACTCCGGCCACCCGCCCGTCGCTCCACAACCGAGCCACAAACCGCCTGAAGGGGAAGCTGGGCACCCCGTCCGACGAGCGTGCCACGCTGTTGGCGATGACCGTCGGAGCCTCGGAGGAGATTTCGCCGCAACTACGCCGTGCCTACTCGCAAAGTGGTATGGCACATCTGTTGGCCGTCTCGGGACTCCACACGGGCTTTGTCTTTCTTTTGATCAACCTGCTGTTGTGGTGGATGCCGCTTGTTCGGAACGGACATCGTTGGCGCAACCTGCTCTCGCTTCTGCTCCTCTGGGGCTATGTGGCGATGGCGGGTGGGGCACCGAGTGCCGTGCGTGCGGCAGTGATGTGTTCGCTGCTGCAATTTGCCCTCTATCGGGGGTCGGGCTACGTGGCTATGAACAGTTGGGCAGCGGCAGCACTGTTGCTGCTGATCGTGAAACCCTCGCTCACAGAAGATATCGGTTTTCGTCTCTCGTTTGCCGCTGTGGCGGGCATTCTCTTGTGGGGAGTGCCGCTGATGCGTCGTTGCAGGAGCCGCTACCGAGTGGTGAATTACCTCGTGGATGGGTGGATTGTCGCCCTCACCGCCTCGCTGGCCGTTGCCCCCTTTACCGCCTTGAGTTTTCAGACGGTGGCCTGGACGGGAACGCTTCTCTCGCCCGTGGTGGTCTCGCTTGGTGCCCTGCTGGTGGCGGGCGGATTGGTGATGCTCCTTATCGGCTCACCCTTCGGGCTGTTGCGTGATGGGTTGTTGGGGATAGCCCGCCTGCAAAACAAAACGGCCGAATGGTGTGCCTCGATTTCGGACGGAGCAATCGGTTGGCACCCCACCGAAGGCGATGTGGTGGTCTGCTATCTGCTGTTTGCACTGCTCACAATGGCCTTTTGGTGTTGGGAGACGAGAAAAAATGTGTAATTTTGTGGTGATGCTTACTTTGGAATCATACCACGCACTCTGCACCGAGGAGGTACGGCGGGCCATTCACGAAAATCGGGATCGGGATCCGCTGCGTATCGCCCTCGATGGGCGCATTCCCGAGGCCCGACTGGTGGCTACGGAGGTTAAGTACCTGCAACGTGCCCGCACGAAACTCCCCTCGTATGCCGAGGCGGAGTGCATCCTGCCGCCGTTGGCCTTCGAGCAGTCGTCGAGCGAGCAATGTGCTGCCCACAAACCACTTACGGGCGAACGAGTGTTGGATTTGACCTGCGGATTGGGGGTCGATACCCTCTTTCTGAGCCGCAAATTCAAGGAGGTGGTCTCGCTGGAGCGCAACGAGGTGTTGTGTGCCGTCACCCAAGAAAACCTCCGCCGCCTGGGGGTGAAGAACGTAACCCTTAAAAACACCTCGGCCGAGGAGTATCTGGCCTCGGCAACCGAAACCTTCGATTGGATCTATGCCGACCCCGACCGCCGCTCGGCCGAGGGGCGCAAGTTGGTGCGATTGGAGGATTGCTCGCCCAACATCGTGGAGCTGATGCCCCACCTGAAGCGTCTGGCACCGAGGTTGTGTCTGAAAAATTCGCCCCTGTTCGATGTCGATGAGGCCCTAAACCGCTTCCCCGAAAGCCACGTCGAGGTGCTCTCGTTAGGGGGTGAGTGCAAGGAGGTTTTGATCTATGTGGGCGAGGGCATTTCGCACCGCCTGACCGCTACGGCCCTCGGCTTGGGGAGCTACTCGACCACCCAACCGCAAACGCCTCCGCAGCCCGAGGTGTTAAGAAACGAGGCCTATCGGTGGTTGATTGTTCCCGATGTGGCACTGCAAAAGGCCCGTCTGGTGCGGCAGGCCCTCGACTCGGTGGCCGATGTGTGGAGCGAGAACGGCTTTGGCTTTGCTGTGGAGCGACCCGAAGGGGTTTTGGGGCGGGTGTTGGAGATCGAAAGAATCGAAAAGTTCGACCCCAAGGGGCTGAAAAAGAGCCTCAAAGGAAAGCGTGTGGAGCTGCTCAAACGAGATTTTCCGCTCTCGGTCGAGGAGCTTCAACGTCGCCTCGGAGTACGTGCCGGCAGCGAAAAACGGCTCGCATTCACAAATTCCGCCAACGAGTTTTGGACAATCCACCTAAAATAAGTAGCTTTGTAAAAAGCATTTGACTATGCAGCAGAACAAACTCTACACCTTCTTCACCGAGACCCTCATCGAGCGACCCGACTCGGAGTGGAAACATTGGTATAGCCGCCTCGGCGCAAAGATCTACAAAGTGGGCTATTGGCTCATCCACGGCCTCTTCCGCCACGGCACGATGGTGCGTAGTGCGGCAATGACCTACTACACCCTCACCTCGATTGTCCCCATCCTGGCCGTCGCCTTTGCGCTGGTCAAGGGTTTCGGCCTCTCGGAGGTGCTGGTCGCTTCGCTTTACGACCTCTTCCCGCAAAATCCCGAGATCATCGAATACCTCCTCTCGTTTGCCGAGAATGCCCTGGCCCGCACCCAGGGAGGTGTGGTGGCTGCGGTGGCTTTGGTGATGCTCTTCTGGTCCATCATCCAGCTCTTCAGCTCGATCGAGAGTGCCTTTAACAACATCGGGGAGGTCAAGCCCCCCCGCAGCATCGCCCGCCAATGGAGCGACTACCTGGCCGTCATCCTTATCGTGCCCATCTTCTGGATTGTGGCCAACTCGGTGGGCAACTTCACCGAGGAGATTCTGCGTGACACGTGGTACTTCCGCCTGCTCAACGGACTGATGTCGATGGTGCTTATTTGGGTGATGTTCACGCTGTTATACCTGATTATCCCCAACGCCAAAGTAAAACTTTCGAGTGCTATGGTGGCCGGTATTCTGGCCGGTACGGCCTTCCTGCTGTTCCAGTGGGGATATGTCTATCTGCAGACCTCGATGACCTCGTACAACGCCATCTACGGTAGTTTTGCCGCCCTGCCGCTCTTCTTGGTATGGCTGCAATTCTCGTGGCAGATTCTGCTGATTGGTGGCGAACTGTCGTTTGCCCACCAAAACATCAGCCGCTTCGGCGAGGAGCAGGAGGCCAAACTCATCAGCTACGACTGCCGCCGCAAGGTGATGTTGGCCACGATGGTGGCCATCGTGCGCCGCTTCCGCAAGGAGGGCGGTGCGGTGCCTATCGAGGAGCTACAGGCCGAGTTGGGGTTGCCGACCCGTGTGGTCAATGACATCCTCTTCTCGTTGAGCCGAGCCAAGCAGCTCATCGAGGTGCACAAGAGCGAAGACGAACGTTGGGTCGCCTATGCTCCCGCCTACGACATCAACACGATGACCATCTACGGCATTCTGGAGGCGGTCGAGAAGCACAGCCAAAGCCCGCTGCAATTTGACCCGCAAAGCGATGCCGCACGTGTGGAAAAGCTCCTCGAGGGGCTGAAAGAGGAGGCTTTACACTCACCTATGAATCAACGTATTATCGACCTTATCGAAACCAATGAAGCCTAACGTAGTCATCATCGGCTCGGGCAATCTGGCCGAGTCGTTGGCTCGTGCTGTGGCCGAGTGCGAGGGGTTGAACCTGCTGCAACTCTGGGCCCGCAACCCCGAGCGTGGCCGTGTGGTGGCCGACCTGGCCCACTGCCCCACCACCGCCGACCCCCAAGCGTTGGCCGAGGCCGATATCTACCTGATAGCCGTCTCGGACCGAGCCGTTCGCGAGGTGGCCGAGCTGTTGCCCATCCCCCCGACGGCCATCGTGGCCCACACGGCGGGCAGCGTCGAGATGGAGGCACTCAACCACTACCCCCGACGGGGCATCTTCTACCCCTTTCAGGGCTTCTCGGCAGGGCGCAAAGTCTGTTTCAAGCACCTCCCCATCTTCATCGAGGCCATCGACGAGGAGGTAAAATCGACCCTGTGGGCAGCCGCCTCGGCCCTGAGCCGTCAGGTCTATGAGGCCGACTCGGTGCGGCGCAGCAAAATCCACCTGGCGGGGGTCATCGCCAACAATTTCGTCAATCAGCTCTACCAATCAGCCACCGACCTGCTGGCCTCGGAGGGGCTGCCGTTCGAGGTGCTGAAGCCGCTGATCGAGGAGACGGCCCAAAAGGCCCTTGAGGCCGAGGCTCCAAAACTGGTGCAGACGGGTCCCGCCAAGCGAGGCGATGTGGCCACCCAACAACGCCACCTGACGCTGCTGAAGGAGCAGGAGGTACTGCAAACAATCTACAAAGAATTAAGCCAACTGATATGGGAAACTTCAAAGAAGATATAGCCCGCATCGAAGCGATGATCTTCGATGTGGACGGGGTGATGACCGATGGGCGCATCATCCCCACGGCCGAGGGTGATTTCATCCGCTGCTACAACTGCAAAGATGGCTATGCGCTGGCCTATGCCATTCGCCACGGCTATCGGGTCTGTGTCATCACGGGCGGCTACGGAAAGATTCTGGAACGCCGTCTGCGGATGCTCGGTATGCAGGATTTCTACATCGACTGTATGGACAAAATCACCACCTTAAGGGAGTATATGGCCAAGTACAACCTCAAGCCCGAAAATGTACTCTATATGGGTGACGACATCCCCGATCTGGAGTGTATGCGTGAGGTGGGTATGCCGGTCTGCCCCGCCGACTCGGCCGTCGAGGTGCTGGAGGTATCACGCTATGTCTCGCAATTCGAGGGAGGGCGTGGTGCCGTGCGTGACATTGTCGAGCAGGTGCTACGTGCCCGAGGCGATTGGGCCAAGAGTTCGGAGGGGGTCACCCCCTCGTCGTTGGTGGCCTCGCGCTAAACAAAAAACCGCTTCGAAATTGATCGAGGCGGTTTTTTGTGGTTTATCGCTTTCCTTTGACAACCCTTTTCGGGAGGGGTTTCGACGAGCGGGGACGGGGGTCGAAGAAGTAGCTCTTCTGCTTGCGCTTCTCCTCCTGCGTGCGGGCCACAAAGACCTCACGCCCCGTATAGGGATTCTTGCCCGTGTAGAACATCACCGACGAGAGGGTCATCGGCGTGGGGGTCAAATCCTGCACCTGCTCCAACGAGAAGTGCAGTTTACCCAACACCCGCTCCGAGAGGGCCTTCATATCCTGCTCACGACAACCCGGGTGCGAGGAGATAAAGTAGGGAATAAGCTGAAAACGCAACCCCTCACGGCGACAAATGGTGCGGAAATCCTCGTTCAAACGCTCAAAGAGGGCGAAGGGGGGCTTGCGCATCAGGTGCAAAACGTGCTCCTCGGTATGCTCGGGGGCCACCTTCAGGCGACCCGAGGTGTGGTATTTCAAGACGGTCGAGAGGTAGGGGCTGTCGTCGAACAAATCGTAGCGGATGCCGCTGCCGATGTAGGCGTGCTTGACCCCCTTCACGGCCCGAATCTTGGCGTAGAGCTCCAACAAGGGGCGGTGGTCGTTATCGAGATTCGGGCAACGCTTCGGGTGCAGACACGAGGGGCGACGACACTTTTCGCACAACGCACGATCACGCCCGCCCATCCGATACATATTGGCCGAAGGGCCGCCGATGTCGGAGAGGTTGCCCCGAAAATCCTTCATCGCCACCACCTGCTCCACCTCACGCAGGATGGATTGTTCGCTGCGTGACTGGATGAACTTGCCCTGGTGGGCCGAGATGGTGCAGAACGAGCAGCCGCCAAAGCAGCCTCGGTGCATATTGACCGAGTGTTTGATCATCTCCCACGCCGGGATGGCTCCACGATTGGCATAGCGGGGGTGCGGGGCACGCTCATAGGGCAAATCGAACGAACGGTCCAACTCCTCGGTCGTGAGGGGCGAATGGGGCGGAGTGACCACCACAAACTGTTCGCCAACCCCCTCGACCAGCGTCTTATCGGGGTGCATCAGGTTGCTCAACGTCTCGATGATGGCGAAGTTCTCGCCAAAGGCATCCTTCGATTTTTGGCACACCTCGAAGCTGTGCAGACGTACCGTCGTGGCGCTGTCGAGCCGTTCGACATAACTCCGATCGGCCAGGAAGGCCACCTGCGGAATTTTTCGTAACAACTTGGCATTGTAGCCGTTACGCATCGCTCGGGCCACCTCCGTAATGGTTCGATCGCCCATTCCATAGACCAGCAAATCGGCCCCCGACGAGGCCAAAATCGAGGGCATCAGCCGATCCTCCCAATAGTCGTAGTGGGTCAGACGGCGCAGCGAAGCCTCGATGCCGCCCACCACCACAGGGGTGTGGGGGAAGAGACGTTTGAGGATTTGGCTATAGACGGTCACCGTGCGGTCGGGACGAAAGCCCGCCTGCCCCCCTGCCGTGTAGGCATCGTCGTGGCGCAGGCGCAGGTTGGCCGTGTAGTGATTGACCATCGAGTCCATCGCTCCACCCGTGATGGCGAAGAAAAGGCGGGGCGTACCCAACTTCTTGAAGTCACGCAAATCGTCACGCCAGTTGGGTTGCGGCACGATGGCTACCCGATACCCTTCGGCCTCCAACAGACGACCGATGACCGCCGCACCAAACGACGGGTGGTCGATGTAGGCATCGCCCGTGAAGAGGATGACATCCAGCTCATCCCATCCACGCTCACGCACCTCTTTTATCGTTGTCGGAAGAAAGGCCATCTGAAAGTCGGGTTATATGCAGTTAGACCTCGGCCATATCGACCGCCGAGGTGTAGGTATCCCACTTCTGAAGCACGGCACGGAAATCGTCGGGCAGCTCGCTCTCGAGCAGCAACTCCTTGCCCGTGCGGGGGTGGACGAAGCCCAACGCCTTGGCGTGCAGTGCCTGGCGGGGCATCAGTTCAAAGCAGTTTTCGATGAACTGCTTGTATTTCGAGAAGGTTGTACCCTTCAAGATGCGGTCGCCACCATAGCGGGCATCGTTGAACAGGGGGTGACCCTTCCACGACATATGGACACGAATCTGGTGGGTGCGACCCGTCTCCAGGCGGCACTCGACCAGCGTGACGTAGCCATAGCGGCGCAGCACACGGTAGTGCGTCACGGCGTGTTTGCCGTCCGAGCCATCCTCGAAGACATACATCTTCTGACGCTCACGGGGCGAGCGGCCGATGTTGCCGATGATGGTACCCTCGTCCTCCTCGAAGTTACCCCACACCAAGGCCACATAGCGGCGGTAGATGGTGTGGTCGAAGAACTGCTTGGCCAGGCGGGCGTGGGCCTCCTCGGTCTTGGCGATGACCAGCAGACCCGACGTATCCTTGTCGATGCGGTGCACCAGACCGGCACGCTCCTCGCTTTCGGCCGTGGCATCGGGCCCTTGCAGGTGATACAAGAGGGCATTGACCAACGTGCCGTAGTGGTTGCCCACACCCGGGTGGACCACCATACCTGCCGGCTTATTGACCAGCAGCAGGTCGTCGTCCTCGTAGGGTATTTCGAGCGGAATATCTTGCGGAATGAGCGACACATCCCGTCGGGGATAGGGCATCACGACCTGGATGTAGTCGAGCGGCTTGACCTTGTAGCTGCACTTCGAGGCCGAGCCATTGACCAGCACGTTGCCCGAGTCGATGGCGGCCTGGATGCGGTTGCGTGACGAACGCTCCATACGGGCCTTGAGGAACTTATCGAGACGCAACAACGATTGGCCCTTATCGACCGTTACGTTGAAGTGTTCGTACAGTCCCCCCTCTTCGCCCTCCTCGTCGAGGTTCTCGTCGGCGGTCAGCGGCTCCTCAACAAGCGGCTCCTCGGTAGGTATATACTCCTGGGTCAGCATCCTCCACTACTCAAAAAAATTCTCCTCCGATGCGGCGGCCTCGGTCTGTTCGATGGCCTGCTCCAAGGTCTGCTCCAGCGTCAGGCGGGCCAGCGAATCCTGCTCGGCCTGCTCGGCCTTCAGACGCTCCTCCATCGCCTCACGGGCTTGGCGTTCGGCCTCCGTACGGGAGTTTTTCACCTTTTCGGTATCGAGCGTCAGACGCAGTGTCACCTCGCTACCCAACGTCGTGGCCGTCTCGGCCGAGGGCGACTGGGCATAGAGGCGGGCCTCCTTCTGATTCAGCAGGTTGATACCCTCCTCAAAGTCGATCTTGCCCACATTCAGACCCGACTCCCACAGGCGGCTCTTGGCATCACGCAACGAAAGACCCACCACCTGCGGCACAAGGGCGACGTTCTCTGCCGGCTCGACACCCACATAGAGCGTAATGCCCGACCCCATCTCGGCCTCGACACGGCTGTCGGCCAAAATCTGTTGGCGGTCGCAGAACTGCTCCAAGACGTAGTTCGTCGCCATATCGGGGCGATAGATCAGCTCATTGATCTCCAGACCGGCAATCTCCAACATATTCTTCGCCTGACGCAGGCTGCGGCCCGCCACATAGGGGACGGGAACCATCTTCTGGCGGAAGGAGTTGATGGTGATATAGACCGTACGACCGGGCTTCACCTCCACACCCCCCTCGGGCAGCTGATCGAGAATGATACCACCGGCATAGGCGGGGACAAACAGCGAGTCGTTGATGTGCAGCTCCAGGTCGTTCTCACGGGCAATGCGCTCGGCATCCGAGAGGGCCACACCACTCAAATCGGGCACCACACGACGAGCACCGTGACGTGTACCCCACAACATCAAGATGTGGGCTACGACCAACATTGCCACCATCAGGAGGGCAATCACGACGATATTTTTCAGCAGGGGGCTTTTCAGCAGGCCACCCTCGTTTTTCTTTTGAGCCATAGTGTTTTATGTTTGGCGTTAGCGACTATTTCGGGGCCTTTTGGTAGAGATATACCGCAATGGCCAGGTAGATCAGATTCGGCAGCCAGATGGCCAGGCCGGGGGGCAACGAGCCACTCTTGGCAAACTCCTCGAAGAAGCGGTAGAAGAGGATGTACGAGAAGCAGAGGGCGATACCCACACCGATATGCAGACCCGTTCCGCCTCGCACCTTGCGCGACGAAAGCGAGACACCAATCAGGGTCAGGATGAAGGTGCCGATCGGGTAGGCAAAGCGGGCATTGCGCTCCACCTGAATGAGGTTGATGGTGTTGGCACCTTTCGATTGCTGCTGCTCGAGAAAGTCGTTCAGCTCGTGGATGTTCATCGTCTTGATGAGCTGATTTACGTTCGAGAGCTCGGCCACCTCCAAGTTGATGAGCGTGTCGAGGTTGCGGTATTGGGTGAAGGTCTCGTTGTGCTCCTCGTCAAAGGTGCGAACGATGTAGCGGGGGGCACTCCAACGCTTCGTCTCGGGGTCGAAAATCACCTCCGAGGCCTCCAACGAACGAGTCATCGTCCCCTCTTCAAAGTGGTCGAGGGCGAAGAACGAAGCACGCTTCGAGGAGTTTTGGTAGCCACGAATGTAGGCAAACGTACCCGGCTCGATTTGGCGGTAGATGTGGCGATCGAACTGCACATTCTGACGGCGCTTAATGTATTTGGCCTCGAACGAGACGATCTTCTGCTGCGTGACGGGAATCACCCACAGGTTGAGCGTGAGCGACATCGCGCCAATGATCAGCGCCCCCAGGAAATAGGGCCACATCAGGCGACGGAACGACATACCGCCCGAGAGCATCGCCACAATCTCGGTCTGGTAGGCCAACTTCGAGGTGAAGAAGATACAGGCAATAAAGGTGAAGAGCGAGCAGAATTGGTTGGCAAAGTAGGGGATGAAGTTCAGGTAGTAGTCGAAGATGACCTCCGAGAGGGGGGCATGCAACTCGGTGAAGTCGTCCACCTTCTCGACGTAGTCGAACATCACCACGATGACGATAATCATCGCAATGGCAAAGAAGAAGGTCGCCAGGAACTTACCCAGGATGTAGCGATCCAAGATTTTGAATCCGGGGAACGAGAACTTCATAACTTACAGGCGTTGAGTGAGTTTTACAACCATCTGCTCCTTCCAGGCGTGGAAGTCGCCCGCCAGGATATGCTCACGGGCCATACGCACCAGACGCAGGTAGAAGGCGATGTTGTGCAGCGAGGCAATCTCGGCAGCCAGCATCTCCTGACAGGCGGCCAGGTGGTGGAGGTAGGCCTTCGTATAGACCTGATCGACAAAGGCCGAGCCGTTGGGGTCGATGGGCGTAAAGTCCTTCTCCCACTTCTTGTTGCGGATGTTGATGATACCCCGGTCGGTGAAGAGCTGGCCGTTGCGCCCATTGCGGGTGGGCATCACACAGTCGAACATATCGACCCCTCGGTCGATGGCTTCCAGAATGTTCCAGGGGGTGCCGACCCCCATCAGGTAGCGGGGACGATCCTCGGGCAGCACGGCATTGACCACCTCGATCATCTCGTACATCACCTCGGTAGGCTCACCCACCGCCAGACCGCCAATGGCATAGCCGTCGGCGTCGTACTGCTGCACCTGCTCGGCCGCTTGGGCACGCAGGTCGGGGTAGGCGCATCCCTGCACAATGGGGAAGAGGGCCTGGTAGTGACCCCACTTGGGTGCGGTTTGGTGGTAGCGGTTGAAGCAACGATCGAGCCAACGCTGCGTAAGGGCCAACGAGCGGGCGGCATAATCACGAGGCGCATCGCCCGGGGGACACTCGTCGAAGGCCATCATAATGTCGGCGCCAATGGTGCGCTCGGTGTCGATGACACTCTCGGGCGTGAAGAGGTGTTTCGAGCCGTCGATGTGCGAGCGGAAGTGACACCCCTCCTCC
>CALAQA010000198.1:0-3714 GCA_937889065.1 uncultured Alistipes sp. | reverse complement strand
GCGGCTCAGCATAGTTCGCAAGCGACCTCTGCCTTCGCTCCGCTGCGTCGGTTCTAAATTTTGAATTTCAATTAAAGTCGTCCATCTTCGGCCTTTTCGAGGGTGCGCTGACGGAAGGCCTTGCCGCTCTTGAAGTTCCAGGTGAGGCCGAAGCTGAATTGGCGGTCGGACCAGAATTGGTCGAGGCGGTAGCTGCGGTCGAACTGCTCGTTGCGGGCGTTCAGGTCCTGCTTTGCGTTGAAGAGGTTGCGCACGCCGAAGACAAGCGTAAAGCGGTCGCCAAAACGCTTCTTCAGTTGTGCATTGACCATGTGGGCCGCTCCAATCTCGGCATTACCCATACGGATGCGGTTGTGGTAGTTCCACGAAAGGTCGAGGTAGAACTTCGCCGGCAGGGTGAAGGTGGTCGAAGCGTAGGTCATCAACATATGGCTCAGGCGAACGGGTGCATCGATCGTAACCCGCTGCTCCCAAGCTACATACGTCAGGTTGGCATTGGCCTCCCACCACTTGGTGAGCTGCAACGGAGCGTTCAGATTGACATAATACTGCTTCGTGTCTTTGTAGTTGATATGGTTGATATAGATGATATTGGGGTCGTTCGGGTCGGACATAAAGTTCTGCTGAATCTCATCCGACTGGAGCGTCACACCGGCCGATAGGGTGTATTTGTACCACGCCACAAAAGTCAGGTCGATGCTGTGCGAAAACGAGGGATCGAGCAGCGGATTACCCGTCTGGTAGGTGTAGTCCGAAATCTGACTGCGCTGCGGATTGAGCTGCCAAAACGAGGGGCGGGAGATTTTGCGGGCATACTGACCGATGATCATATGTTTGCCCTCGGGGTTGAGTTTATACGACACATTCAGATTGGGAAAGAGCGAGAAGTAATCCTTGCCGAGCTTCGTGCCGTCGCTCTCGGTGCGGGTATATTCGCCACGCAGACCTGCCACCACGCCCCAGCGGTCGAAGTTGGCACGCACGATGCCGTAGGCGGCGGCAATCTGCTCGTTGTAGTCGATCTGAAAACTCTGCTGGTCGTTACGTAGCCACGCATCCTCCTTTGCGTACTCAAACAGTGCGTCGGACTGCATACGGTAGTAGGTGTATTTACCACCGGCCTGGAGGGTGATTTTTGACGAGAGGTGCTTCTCCCAGCCCAGCGAGGCGGTCGCCATACGGTATTTCGAGTCGGTGTTGTCTCGATAGAGCGAGTCGATCGAGTTCACCACGCTGTGGTTGTCGTTGCGGGTGTTGTTCTTGCGCACCTGATAGTCGGCTAAGAACTTCAGCGTCGAGCCGAGGGTGTCCGTCTTCCATACATAATTAAAGGTACCCTTCACATCCTGTTGTCCTCCGCCGTTGAGGAAGAGCGAGCGAGTGGTGCGCTCCAACCCCTCGCCACGCAACAGCGAATGGGAGTTGTTGGTCTGTTCGTTTGAGTTATCGGTGAAGCTACCTCCCAAGCCGATGGAGTGGTTTTTGGTCAGCTCATAGACGGCATCCAGACGACCGCCGTAGTTCTCGCTCTCCTCCTCGGCATCCGATTTTGAGCTTAACTCGGAGGCGTTGGTGTGGTAGATGGTCTGCTCGTTGGCGTGCGCTTCGGCCTCCTGATTGGAGTACCAGGCGGCGGCATTGAGGTCCAATTTGCCGCTGTGAAGGGCGATGTTGGCCGAGGGGTTGAGGTTGAAACCATAGCGGTTTGCGGTGCTCCAAAGCTGCACCGAACCCTGCATTCCGTTCTCACGCTGACGGCGCAACGTGATCTTGATTACACCCCCTGCCGAGTCGGCATCGTAGTCGGCACCCGAGGTGGGGATGACTTCGATTTTCTGAATCTCCTCCGCACGTAAAGTTTTAATATAGGTGATCAGTTGGTCGCCGCTCATTTTCAGTTCTCTGTCGTTGATGTAAACCTTCGAGCCGGACTTGCCGTTTACCGAGATTTTCTCGTCTGTAATCCATACACCCGGGGCCCGTTCCAGCAGCTCGACGCCATCTTTACCGATAGCGGCCACCGAATTGGCTACATCGACCACAAAACGGTCGGCTTCACGGCGTACCAACTGGCCCTTTACAACCACCTCATCTATTTTCGTGGCAGAACTATTTAATACAATAGTACCCAATTCATTGTTTGTGTCTAACTCAACCTCTTTCGAGTAGGTTTCGAAGCTCAAATGTTGGATGACGAGCGTGTAGGCACCTGCCGAGGCCGAGAGCGAAAATGCACCCGTTTCGTCGGTTGTCGTGCCACTTACCTGGGTGTTGTCGGCAAGCAGTACGACGGTGGCCAATTCGACGGGGTGGTTTTCGGAATCGACCACGCGGCCCGTGTAACTCTGTTGGCGTGCTGCCTCGGCCGAGAGGGCGACGAGCAGCAAAAGTGTAGAAAGTAAAAAGTTTTTCATACTATTTGTGGTTTTAGATTTGTTTCACGATGCAAAGATATGTAAAAGTAATCGTACTATGCAACACAAAGTACCAAAATTTTCAAAAAATTTTTTCATTCCACACAACCAACCCTTCAAAAGTCGGCCGATTGCTTTGCGAATTGTGGGGTGGTGTGCCGTTGTTTTGCATACGCTGCTGTTAGTTTTGCACCCGGGTCGGCCTCTCTATTGAGGGGATTTTTGATGAATTGTTGATAACTTTTCTACGCCATAAGTATAGGTATATCCCCAAAAAATGTTTAATTTTGCCCCAATGTATGTGCGTGGGCGCATTTGACCCGAATTGAAAACTAAAACCGCAATTTTATGTTGAGCATTATCTATTGGCTTTGGATTCTGGCAGCTTGTCTGGTGATGACGCTTCTTTCGGCCGTGGCGTGGGTGCTGCTGTACCCCTTCGATAAACGCCGCACGGTGGTACACGCCCTCTCGCGTGGATTGGTGTGGCTGATTCACGGCGTCCCCTTCCTGACCCGTCATCGTGTCGAGGGGTTGGAGAAGATCGATCCGAATAGACCCTATGTCATTATGTCGAACCACAACTCGATGTTCGACATCACCTCGATGTACTACCTGCCGCTCAACTTCCGTTGGGTGACCAAGCGTGAGGTGATGAAGACCCCCTTCTTCGGTCAGCTCATCTTTATGCACGGCGATATTATGATCAACCGTGGTCGTGCCGCCCAGGCCATGGAGCAGCTCCGTACCGAGGGTAAGATGTGGCTCGATCGCGGTGTCTCGGTGGCCATCTTCCCCGAGGGTACCCGCTCCAAGACGGGCCAGATGGGTCGTTTCAAGCCCGGCGGCTTTATGATGGCCAAGGAGTTGGGCGCAACGATTCTTCCCGTGGTGCTCGACGCTACCCATACGGTCGTAAAGCGCAAGTCGTTCCTCTTTAACTGGCGCAACCGAGTGACGGTGCGTGTGCTCGACCCCATCCCGGCCGACGAGGTGGCCGCAATGGATTTGCGTGCCCTGCTGGAGACCACCGAGGGGCGCATCCGTGAGTCCCTGACGGCCATCCGTGAGGGTCGCTAAACAAAAGTAATCAACGAAAACCAACTAAAAGAAACCTGCAAATAACGTGGCAGAAATCAATACAACACAACAGAACTACGGCGATGATGCCATCCAGACGCTCTCGCCTCGCGAACACGTCCGCCTTCGCCCCGGTATGTATATCGGCAAGCTGGGCGACGGTACCCAATCCGACGACGGTATCTATGTCCTCATCAAGGAGGTGACGGACAACTCCATC
>CALAQA010000197.1:0-4726 GCA_937889065.1 uncultured Alistipes sp. | reverse complement strand
GACTCGCAGTACCAGGATGTCTATATGAACGGCATCCGCCTCAATGATGCCATGACGGGCTACTCGCCCTGGTCGTTGTGGAGCGGTCTGAACGATGCTACGCGCAACCAGGAGGTGACGACGGGACTGATCGCCTCGGAGCAGGGATTGGGCGGCATTGGTGGTACGACGAATGTGAATACACTCCCCTCGCAGATGCGTAAGGGTGTGCGTACCAGCTTGGTGAGCGGCAACCAGACCTATCGTTTCCGTGCTATGGCGACCTATGCTTCGGGTCCGCAGGACAATGGTTGGTCGTATTCCTTCTCGCTCTCGACCCGTCAGGGTGGCAACGACTATGTGAAGGGTGTCTATTACAACGCCTTTGGTTACTTTGCCGCTGTCGAGAAGCAGTTTGGTGCCTCGCATCGTCTGGCCCTGACGCTGTTGGGTGCCCCCTCGGAGCGTGGTGCACAGCAGGCTTCGACGCAGGAGGCCTACGATCTGGTCGGCAACAACTACTACAACCCCAACTGGGGCTACCAGAACGGCAAGAAGCGTAACGCCCGTGTGCGTGACAACCACGAGCCGATTGTGATGCTGAACTACAAGTTCGACATCTCGGATCGCTCGAAGTTGGACATCGCCACCTCGTTCCGCTTTGGTCGCAACGGCTATTCGGCCCTCACGTGGCAGAATGGTCCCGACCCCCGTCCCGACTACTACCGCTACCTGCCCTCGTACTACGAGCGTGACGGTAACCTGCAGGGGGCTGCTTGGCTCAAGGAGTATTGGATGGCCAACTATGAGAACCAGCGCCACTTCAATTGGGACCGCATGTATCAGACCAACTTCGCGCAGCAGGATCCCGCCGATGAGGCCCTCTATGGTCCGGGTCGTCGCTCGAACTATATGGTGGAGGAGCGTCGCACCGACCAGCGCGATTGGAACCTGACGGCTACCTTCTCGCACCTCTTCAAGGGTGGCTCGAAGCTCAATGCCGGTCTGAACCTACGCCGCAACCGCACGGAGTACTACTCGCTTGTGAAGGACCTGCTGGGTGGTGACTATTGGGCCGACATCGACAAGTTTGCCGAGCGTGACTTCTCGTCGAATACCGAGGCCTACCAGAATAACCTCGACTACTACTATGCCAATGGCCACGCCCACGCTGCCAAGGAGGGCGACAAGTACAGCTACGACTACTATGCCCACGTCATCAAGGGCAACGCCTGGGCTGCCTATGCTATGCAGTTCGGCGGTCTGGGCATCACGCTCGGTGGCGAGGTAGGTGCTACGAAGATGTGGCGTGAGGGCCTTTGGTGGAAGGGTCTGTTCAAGGACAACTCGAAGGGTGACTCCGAGAAGTTGGACTTCTTGAACTACAAGGGCAAGCTCAACCTTTCGTATCGTTTCTCGGCAGCCCACTCGGTGGAGGCCAATGCCCTCTATATGCAGCAGGCTCCCGATTTCCGTGCCGCCTTTGTTTCGCCCCGTACCCGCAACACCGTTACGCCCAACCTTACGGAGGAGAAGGTGATGGCTTTCGATGCCGCCTATAACTTCCGCTACGGCGATTGGAAACTGCGTGTGGCCGGTTACTACACCGAGATCGAGGATCAGACGAAGGTGATGTCCTACTACGACGATGTGGCTTCGAGCTTCACGAACTTTGCGATGAGCGGCATCGACAAGAAACACTTTGGTTTGGAGGCTGCCTTCCAGGTGCCCATCTATCGTGGTCTGTCGCTGCGTGGTGCCGTAAGCTGGGGCCAATATACCTACGACTCAAACCCCTTCTATGTGCAGACGCAGGACAACTCGGCCGAGATTATCTCCGAGGGTAAGGTCTATTGGGAGGATTTCCGTGTGGAGAGCACCCCGCAGCTGGCTGCCAGCGTGGGCCTGAACTTCCGCTCGAACAACAATTGGTTCTTGTCGCTCGATTGGAACTACTACGACAATATGTACCTCTCGATGAGCCCGATTTACCGCACCGATGCCGTCATCACGAGCGGTATGTCGGAGGCCGACGTTGCCAATATCCGCCACCAGGAGAAGTTCGACAACGCCTATGTGCTGAACGCTTCGATTGGCAAGAACTGGTCGATCAAGTACAAATATACGTTGGGCTTCTCGCTGAGCGTGGATAACCTGCTGAACGATCAGGACATCAAGACGGGCGGTTACGAGCAGACCCGTCTGGCAAAGAACGAAGAGACGACCGTGACGAGCTACCAGCCCTTCGATTCGAAGTATTTTTATATGTTCGGCACGACCTACTACCTCAACATCTATTTCCGTTTCTAACAGCTAACAACGACACAGAGTATGAACAAAATTTTCAAGATTGCATTTGTGGCAGCCCTTGCGCTGACGATGGTAGGCTGTTACAACGACCACGAGGTTCCCGAGGCCGACAAGCAATACACCGACGAGGAGTTGCAGGCCGCAGGGCTGGAGTATATCTCCATCGAGCAGCTCAAGAAGGACTTTTGGCGCACGACGGGTGCCGGTACGGGTGCCGTAGCGTCGTGGGAGATTACCGAGCCGCTCTACACGCGCGGTAAGGTGATTTCGTCGGACCGCCGTGGCTCGATTTACAAGACGATTTACATCTACGACGAGGTGACCGAGACGGCCATCGAGGTCAAGCTCAACAACAGCAACTACCTCTTCTATCCGGCGGGTTGCGAGGTCTTCGTTAAGTTGGAGGGCCTGGTGCTGGGCAACTATCGCGGTATGGTCAGCATTGGTGCCAAGTCGGGCAACGCCGAGTACTCGAACGACAACATCGAGCTGCCGAACCTGATTAGCGAGCACGTGCTGCGTGGTCGTCAGATTGGTATGACGCAGGCCGATACGCTGGTCATCACCAAGGATAACTACCGCACGCTCGACGACAAGGCGCTGGGTCGCCTGGTGCGTTTCGAGGGTATCCAGAGCAAGTTTGGCACCGCCAAGTGGGGTTATCAAAACACCTTCCCCAACTACTTTGCCAACCAGACCTCCTACGATGTGAACTCGGAGGGTACGCTCAACGGTAAGACCTGGAACGAGATTCTGACCGGCACGCCCACCTGGGCCGCTATGGGCAAGCAGGATGACCAGAAGGTCGATACCTATTATTATGGTTCGGCTTGGTTTACCTACAATCCCGACGATGCAGGCCAGGATACGGCGGCGGCTCCGGGCAACTATGTGGTCCGCACGAGCGGCTATGCCCAGTTCCGTGACGATCAGATTCCGGCCGATGGCACGACGGTTGATTTGACGGCCATCTACGTCAAATATACCAACTCGTCGGGTCGCTACATCACCTATCAGCTCTCGCTCATCGACGGCAACGACGTGGTGGTGAAGTAATCGAACAGAACATTCGACCTTTTACATGGGGGTTGTGGCTGCGGCTGCAACCCCATTTTTGTTTTTCCGACATTATTTACTACCTTTGTAGAAAGCGTGTTGTCTAAAACTTACCTGACGTATGAAACGAATCATCGCCTTGTTGCTGCTCGTGATGTGCAGCCTTAACTCCTCCTTTGCCCAAACTCATCGTGTTGATGTAAAAAAATTTAAGGATTCATATGATCACGATATTGTTGAGTCGTCGTATCCCCTTTCCACCTACAACTTCACCTGTAAGTGGGATAGTGCTACGGTGCCTTGCACCTTCCGAATGCGCCATGAGATGGGTTACAATAATCAACCCGACCAGAGCTGCACCTTCTATATTCAGATGGAAGATAGTGATTTGAGTAAATATGTGAAGGCCGTTTATCAGGTAGAAATACTACTTTCAAACAATGAGGTTTTTATCTTTGGATCAGACGTACCCTCTATATTTGTGCCTACTATGGATGAGTATGAAGGTGATAAGTTGAGCATCGATTTGAATCCACGTCTATGCATAAGTACATATAGAGATGATGATGAGATAGATAGTGAGGCCGGAGCTTCTACCTATTTTTATAATCAGTTGTCGTTGTATGATATTAAAGCCATGCTGCTGAATGGCAGTCAGCTCTTTGTGCCACAATTCAAAAGCAGCGAATACATCAAGTCGCTTGTCGGCGGAATGCGCAAAAAATCACCCATTCAAAAAGGACTTCCCGATGTGCTTAATTTGGATCGTTCGTGGACTCGAAAGCGTGTTAGCTCTCAAGTGATTGACCTAAAAGATGGCGGCTACAGAGCCGAATGGAATAAGCCATTGGTTATCTCAAAAGGCGATGATGAAAAGATTGGTTTCTGGTTTGAAATCGAAAAAAATGCGACCGATGAGGTGCCTCGACTCGTATTCCTATGTAATGGCTATGAAAAGCCGAAAAGGGAATCATCCATTCTGTCTATCTCCATTACGTTGTCGAATGGTGCAAAATATCAAGTTTTAGTGGCGCAAATGGATGTGGATATTATCTATGATGTCTCTATGTCGGCGAAGTTGAGCTCGTTTTACCAAAATGAGTTAAGTAACAAACTGCATCCTAAAACGCTCTTGCAACAGCTTGCCAAATACGACATAGTCGAAGTGACAATGGCCCAAAATAAGTATGATTTGCGCAATGCGGATGCCTCCTCGGCCGATGCCTTTACCCGAATGTGTAAGACGCTGTTGGAAAAGACGAGGGATGCCGATCTCTATGCACTGAATACGCCCGCCGCTGCCGCTCGTCCGACAACTACCCCCAAACCTGCCTCACACATATTTTGTACTGCGTGTGCCAAACGCTTACCTACAATACTT
>CALAQA010000196.1:0-3053 GCA_937889065.1 uncultured Alistipes sp. | reverse complement strand
AGCGACGTGGCGAGCGAGATGAGAATCGAGGCAGCCGACATATTCACCACGGCACGAATCAGGTCGTAGGTCACGTTGCCACGCTCCGCCTCGGGCAGCTGCTCGAAGCGGCGGTCGATGGCCTCACGCAGGCGTCGGGGCACCACTCGGTCGTAGAGGTTCGACAGGGCCACCGCCGAGCGGACAATACCGCGCGAAGCCATCGTCGAGCCAAACTGCTCCTCCCCCTCGTTCTGCGACGAGAGCGATAACGAAACCTCGGCCACCTTCATCGCCTTCTTGTTGAAGAAGAGGGTCAGCACCATCACCAAACCTGCCGTCAGAAGCAGCACAAAGGGGGCCTTGACAGGCTCAGCCAGGCCACCCATCATAATGGCCTCGGTGCCTGCCTCCTGCGCCAGGCGGAACGAGTCGAAACCGGCTAACGAGACACCGATGAAGTTCACCAGGTCGTTACCGGCAAAGGCCAAGGCCAACGAGAAGGTACCCGCCAGGATGGTAATGCGCATAATGTTGCCGCCAAGACGCTGAATGACAAACAACAGCAGCGACGAAGCGGCCCAAATCATCGTGAGCGAAAGGAGCGTATTGTGGTGGATAAACTCGGTCACCTCCACCGGAATCAGCCCCGACGACTTCAACCCCTTGAATACCACGAAGTAGATGATACCGGTCAGCGAGATACCGCACCACAAGGCACCCAGGCGGCGGAACATCGGCTGGTAGCGGAACGAGAACAAAAGGCGCGAGAGGTACATAAACAGCGAGCCGAACACAAACGACAGCACCACCGACAGCAGGATGGCACCAATCATCGCCATCGCCTTGGCCGAGTTGATAAATTGAGAGAGATTCATCACCGTAAGTTCGGGATCGAGGGCAATGTGGTGCAGCGACACACCCACGGCAGCACCCAGCAAACCGAAGACCAACGACACGGTGGTCGAGGTGGGAAGACCCAGCGAATTGAAGATGTCGAGCAGCAGAATATCACCGATGAGCATCGCCAGGAAGAGGGCCATCACCTCGGGAAAACTGAACTGTGCAGGGTGGAAGACACCGCTGCGGGCCACCTCCATCATACCGCTCGAGGTCAATACACCCACCAAAATACCGACTGCCGCCACCGACACAATGACACGGGTCGTAGCGATGCGGGCACCGAGGGCCGATTGCAGGAAGTTCACTGCATCGTTGGCCACACCCACAACGATGTCGAAGATGGCCAGGATGGCCAACATCACGACAATAAAGATAAAAATCCAACTCATTGTAACACTTGTTTAAGTTTCTGACGGCAAAGGAAGCCGAAAAGTGTTACAATTCTGTTACAATACAATTACAAGGCTGTAACAATCGCCCTTTCGTGGGCTGAATGAGGCTAATGACGCAACGTAAAGCGGAACTGCAATCCCCCTTGTGGACGGTTGTGCACCTCGATTTCGCCGCCGTGCCACACCACCGCATTCTTCACGATCGATAAGCCCAGACCCGTGCCGCCCATCTTGCGTGAACGCCCCTTATCGATGCGATAGAAACGCTCGAAGAGGTGGCTGAGGTGCTCCTCCTCCACCCCGATGCCGTTGTCCTCGACCGTGAAACGGTAGTAGTCCTCCTCCTCGTCGTGGTTGCAGCCCTCGAAACGAATCGTGCAATCACGCCCACCCGAGTAGGCGGCAGCATTTTCAACGAGGTTCATAAAGATGGAGCGCAACAGCGTCTCGTTGCCATCGATTGAGAGCGGCTCGCTGCCCGTCTCTAAATTGACACGCATCGGACAATCACGGTGTGCCGCCCGAAAATCGGCCACGACAGATTGCAGAAGTTGCTGTAAGTCAATCGTTTGACGCTCAATCACCACCGAGCCATCGTCCATACGGGTCAGGGTCGCCACATCCCGCAGCAGCGACTCCAACCGCTCGACCTGCCTACAACTCTTCTCCAAAAACGAGCGTTGCATCTCCGACTCCATATCGGGATTTTCGATCAGGGTTTCCAGACAGCCCCGAATGGCACTTACGGGGGTTTTGAGTTCGTGGTTGATGTTGTTCGTAAGTTGTTTTTTGATGCGGTTCTTCTCCGCCTCCTCGTAGTGGGCACGCTGCTGCTGCTCCATCAGATGGTGATTGACCATCCGCACCTTGCGCAGCGTCCAGACCGCCACCACCGACAACACCAACGTCAGAAGGGCCAAAAAGAGCAACGGCACACCTCCCCCTTCGAGGGTCGTTGCCAACGAGAGGGAGTAGGGCACTGCCGAACGTACAACCAACGTATCGAGGCGCAGTGCCGCATAAAAATACTCCCGTTCCAATCGCTCCGACAGACGGCGAATGGTGTAGCCCTGCCCCTCACGGAGGGCCTGAAGAATCTCGGGACGCTGACGGTGGTTGCTCATCAGCGAGACATCCTCCTCGGCCGAGTCGTAGCGCACCGTGCCATCTTCGGCCACGATCGTAAGACGCAGGTCGGGATTTTGGCGGGCAGTGGCTGCATAGAAGGCCTCGTAGGATTGGCCACGCACCAGATAGTCGCCCAACGAGTGGTTGATGAGTTGCAGCGAGAGGTTCAGTCGCTCGATGTTGTGGGCCCGCTCACGACGATATTGGTGGGCCACAAAGCCCGCCACAAGCAACCACACCGAGACAATGAGCAACAAAAAGATGTTGCGTCGAAGCGTCATTCTACTCCTCGAACCCATAGCCGTATCCGTGACGTGTAACCAGATGGGCGCCGTAGCGACCGATTTTGCGACGCAGGCGGGTGACACTCACATCGACCGCACGATCGACCACCACTTCGCCCCGCCACACCTCGTCCAAAAGTTCCATACGCGAAAGTATCGAGCCACGACGACGAAGCATCAGGCTCAGCAGTTCAAACTCCTTGCGGGTGAGCGAGACCTCCTCGCTATCGACCCAACAGCGTTTCGAGAGGGTATCGAGCGTAAGCCCCTCGAAACTTAACTCCGAGGTGGGCACTGTCTCCTGCTTCGACCGAGCCGTGCGACGCAACACCGCCCCCACACGGGCTACGACCTCCCTCACGGAGAA
>CALAQA010000195.1:0-14368 GCA_937889065.1 uncultured Alistipes sp. | reverse complement strand
AGTACGATGCCGACGAGGTGGGTGTACTGAAACTCAAGATGGTCCCCAAAGGGGAGGTCAAGACGGGCGATGTAGGTTACATCTGCTCGGGCATCAAGACCTCGGCCGATGTCAAGGTGGGCGATACCATCACCTCGATAAGCAACCCCTGTTTGGAGGGCATTGGCGGTTTTGAGGATGTAAAACCGATGGTCTTTGCGGGTGTCTATCCCGTCGAGGCCGACCGTTACGAGGATCTGCGTGCCTCGCTCGAAAAGTTGCAGCTCAACGACGCATCGCTTACGTTCGAGCCGGAGAGTTCGCTGGCACTCGGCTTCGGTTTCCGTTGCGGTTTCCTGGGTCTGCTCCATATGGAGATTATTCAGGAGCGCCTCTACCGAGAGTTCGATATGGATGTCATCACGACCGTTCCGAACGTGTCGTACAAAATCACCACCACCGACGGTCAGGAGTTGGAGGTACACAACCCCTCGGGATTGCCCGAAATTACGAAGGTGGCCAAAATCGAGGAGCCTTATATTCAGGCCCAAATCATTACGAAGGCTGACTTTTTGGGCAACGTCATCAAACTCTGCATCGACAAGCGTGGTGTGCTGAAGAATCAGACCTTCATCACCACCGACCGTGTGGAGGTCAATTTCGATATGCCCCTTTCGGAGATTGTCTTCGACTTCTACGACAAACTGAAGAGTATCTCGAAGGGCTATGCCTCGTTCGACTATCACCGCACAGGCTTCCAGCTCAGCAAGCTTGTCAAGCTCGATATTCTGCTCAACGGCGAGCAGGTCGATGCCCTCTCGTCGCTCATCTATGCCGACCACGCCTACGACTTTGGTCGCAAGATGTGCGAGAAGCTCAAGGAGTTGATTCCCCGCCAGCAGTTCGATATCGCCATTCAGGCTGCCATCGGTGCCAAGATTATCGCACGTGAGACGGTGAAGGCCGTGCGCAAGGATGTGACGGCCAAGTGTTACGGTGGTGATATTTCGCGTAAGCGCAAACTTCTCGAAAAGCAGAAGAAGGGTAAGAAGCGTATGCGCCAGATTGGTAACGTCGAGGTGCCGCAGTCGGCCTTCCTTGCCGTGCTGAAGATGGATTAATAAAAAGAGAAAAAGATATAACAAACCAACATTCGTTATGAAGAAAACCATTATTGATTTGTTTGAGTCGTCGGTTGCCCAATATGGCGGCAAGACCTTCCTTTTGGAGAAGAAGACGACGAAATTTGAGCCTACAACCTATGCCGAGGCCAAAGAGCAGGCGCTGGCCATCGGTGCCGGTCTTGTGAAGATGGGCATCGAAAAGAAGGAGCGCATTTCGATTCTTTCGGAGGGTTGCAACGATTGGATTGTCTCGGAACTGGGTATGTTCTACGCCGGTGCCATCAGCGTACCCCTCTCGATTAAGTTGGAGGAGGCAAACGACCTCTATTTCCGCCTGCAGCACGCCGAGGTTTCGACCATCTTTGTGTCGGCCACGCAGCTGCACAAGATTCGCTCGATTCGTGAGCGTCTGCCCCTTCTGAAGCACGTCATCCTGATGGGCTCGAAGAGCAAAGTGGAGCAGGAGGGCGAGATGCTCCTTTCGGATTTGATAAACGAGGGTCGTGAGTGGCTCAAGGTGAAGGAGAACGAGGAGAAGTTCCTCGAGATCGGCCGTTCGATTCAGAACGACGACTACGCCACCATCACCTACACCTCGGGTACGACTGCCGACCCGAAGGGTGTGGTGCTGACCCACCGCAACTACACGGCCAACGTTGAGCAGTCGCTCACCCGTATGACCATCCCCTCGGATTGGCGTACGCTCATCATCCTGCCCCTGGACCACTGCTTTGCCCACGTGGTAGGTTTCTACATTATGATTGCCTGCGGTGCCTCGGTAGCCACCACGCAGGTGGGCTCCACGCCGATGGAGACGCTGAAGAACATTCCGCTCAACATCCGCGAGGTGAAGCCCCACTTCCTGCTGTCGGTTCCCGCTCTGGCCAAGAACTTCCGCAAGAACATCGAGTCGTCGATTCGTGCCAAGGGTCCCACGACCGAAAAGCTCTTCAAGTTTGCCCTCAAGACGGCCTACTGCTACAACCAGGATGGCTACACGAAGGGCAAGGGTTGGCGCTTTATGCTCAAGCCGCTGGTAGCCCTCTTTGATAAGATTCTCTTCTCGAAGGTGCGTCAGGGCTTTGGTGGCTCGTTGCAGTTCTTCGTAGGCGGTGGTGCTCTGCTCGACTCGGAGTTGCAGCGCTTCTTCTACGCCATCGGTATTCCGATGTTCCAGGGCTACGGTCTTTCGGAGGCTACGCCCGTAATCTCGACCAACACGCCCCCGAAGGGTGGTCACCGCTTCGGCTCGTCGGGTCTGGTGCTGAAGGACATCGACCTGAAGATTAAGGATGCCGACGGCAACGACCTGCCCGTAGGCGAGAAGGGTGAGATTGTCATCTATGGCGAGAACGTGATGGCCGGCTACTGGAAGAACCCCGAATCGACCGCCGACACCGTACGTAACGGTTGGCTCCACACGGGCGATATGGGTTATATGGGCAAGGATGGTTTCCTCTATGTGCTGGGCCGTTTCAAGAGCCTCTTGATTTCGAGCGACGGCGAGAAGTACAGCCCCGAGGGTATGGAGGAGGCTATCGTGGATAAGTCGCCCCTGATCGATCAGATTCTCATCTACAACAACCAGTGCCCCTACACGGTGGCCATCATCGTGCCCAACAAGGAGGCCCTGAAGCGTGCGCTGAAGGATACGCCCGCCGAGGCTCAGGCCGAGGAGGCTGCCAAGCTGCTTGGTGGCGAGATTGACAAGTACCGCAAGGGCGGCATCTACGGTGACGAGTTCCCGCACCGCTGGTTGCCGGGTGCGCTGGCCATCGTCGATGAGGCCTTCACCGAGAAGAACGGTCTGGTTAATAGCACGATGAAGATTGTGCGCAACAAGGTTGAGACCTACTTCAAGGATCGTCTGGACGATGTCTATACGGCCGAGGGCAAGAAGCTGACGAGCGAGAAGAACATCGCTTCGCTCAAAAAGCTCCTGGGTTGCTAATCGACCCACACAACAACCAAGCAGGGCTGTTCCCAAAAAGGAGCAGCCCTACTTATTTATTATATATACCCCCCGACCCCTGAAAGGGGCGATGAGGGTCACTTCGTGCGAGCCTCGAATAGCAACAAAAAAAAGACAGCTCCGCATTGGACTGTCTTTTCTCTTTCGAGCGGTAGGCGAGGCTCGAACTCGTGACCCTCAGCTTGGGAAGCTGATGCTCTACCAACTGAGCTACTACCGCAAAAATTGGTTAGGCAAAGATAGGTGGATTATTTCAAATATGCAAATGCTACCCGATAATTAAGTCCTCTAATCGTACTTTTGGGACATAATGCACACCCGCATCGTCACGGTAGTAGCTGTGCGACTCCTCAGCACCAATCTCCACCAGACGAATCTGCTCGTTACCTCGCCCGATGGCAATGACCAACAACGGGCGGTAGGGCAGCTGCAACTCCTCTTGCAGACGCTCCTTGTCGCACGCACCAATCATAATGCCGTTCAGACCGATTTCGGTCGCCTGCAACAACATACTCTGTGCCGAGATTCCCAAATCGATGTAGATGTAGTTGTCCGGCTCGATGGCCGACATCACCACAATAAAGGCCTCGGGCTGCGTGCCGGGATAGGGTAGATGGAGATGGGGGAGCGCCCCGCCCAATCGAATGTGGGGCAGCACCTTATGCGCCTCACGTCGAGTCACCAACCGAAAGCGCAACGCCTGGCTGTTGCGGGCCGATGGGATCAGCGTATTGACCGCCACGATGCGTCGCAGTTGATCCTCACGCACCTCGAACGAGGGGTCGTAGCCACGATAACTGCGGTTCTTGCGCAAGAGTTTTTCAAGGTTGGCCGCACGCTTGGTGGGCTTGGTGGGTTGCGCACGAAAATCCTCCATGCGTTTCTCCAAATAGTTGTCTGCCATAAGCCGAATTTTTTGTTTTCAAATATAGCAAAAAAAGTACAAACTCCAAAATTTTTGCACCTTGCCACACCCGGTTTCTCATATTAACAAATAATGTAACTTTCTGCCAAAATCGGCCAAAAAGGACAAAATACCGCACATTAGGTATTGTCAAAAGTTGCAATTAAGACCAAATAAGTGTAAATTTGCACCAACAGAAATTTATTAGGTTAGTGATATGGAAAATCTACAATTCAAAGCAGGTCTTTGGTGCGACACAATCAATGTTGCCGACTTTGTAAAAACCAATATAACCCCCTACCTGGGCGATGCTTCGTTCTTGTGCGGTCCGTCGGAGCGCACAATGAAGGTGTGGAACAAATGTCTCGAAGCCCTCGAGGAGGAGCGTCAGCGTGGCGGCGTACGCTCGCTCGACCACAAAACCGTTTCGACCATCACTTCGCACGGTGCCGGTTACATCGACCGTGAGAACGAACTGATTGTCGGCTTGCAGACCGACGAGCTGCTGAAGCGTGCCATCAAGCCCTTCGGCGGCATCAATGTCGTTTCGCGTGCCTGCCGTGAGCAGGGCGTCGAGGTGGATGAGAAGGTGAAGGATATCTTCACACACTACCGCAAGACCCACAACGACGGTGTCTTCGATGTCTATACCGAGGAGATTCGCACGTTCCGTTCGCTCGGCTTTTTGACCGGCCTCCCCGACAACTATGCCCGTGGCCGCATCATTGGCGACTATCGTCGTCTGGCCCTCTATGGCACGGAGCGTCTGATCGAGGCCAAGAAGGCCGATTTGCAGCGTCTCGGCTCGCCGATGAGCGACGCAACGATTCGTCTGCGTGAGGAGGTTGCCGAGCAGATCAAGGCCCTGAAGGATATTGCCACGATGGGTGAGTTCTACGGCTTGGATTTGACCCGCCCCGCCACCTCGGCACAGGAGGCGGTGCAGTGGGTCTATATGGCCTACCTGGCAGCCGTCAAGGAGCAGGATGGCGCCGCCATGTCGCTCGGCAACGTATCGTCGTTTCTGGACATCTACATCCAGTACGATTTGGACAAGGGGCTCATTAACGAGGAGTTTGCCCAGGAGCTCATCGACCAGTTTGTCATCAAGCTGCGTATGGTGCGCCACCTGCGTATGCAGTCCTACAACGACATCTTCGCCGGTGACCCGACCTGGATTACCGAGGCCATCGGTGGTCGTTTCAACGACGGTCGCACGAAGGTAACGAAGACCTCGTTCCGCTTCTTGCAGACCCTCTACAACCTCGGCCCCTCGCCCGAGCCCAATATGACGGTGCTGTGGAGCCCCGAGCTGCCCGAGGGCTTCAAGGAGTTCTGCGCCAAGGTCTCGATCGACACCTCGTCGATTCAGTACGAGAACGACACGCTGATGCGTGAGGTGCGTTTCTCGGACGACTACGGCATTGCCTGCTGCGTATCGTACCAGGCCATCGGTCAGCAGATTCAGTTCTTCGGTGCCCGTTGCAACCTGGCCAAGGCGCTGCTGTTGGCCATCAACGGTGGTCGATGCGAGAATACGGGTACGGTGATCGTAAAGGGCATTCCGACCCTGATGGGCGATTTGCTGAACTACGAGGAGGTGCTGTCGAACTACAAGAAGGTACTCACGGAGGTGGCTCGTGTCTATAACGATGCGATGAACATCATCCACTATATGCACGACAAATACTACTACGAGAAGGCGCAGATGGCCTTCATCGACACCAACCCCCGCATCAACCTGGCCTATGGTGTGGCCGGTCTCTCGATTGCACTCGATTCGCTCTCGGCCATCAAGTATGGCAAGGTGACGGTCAAGCGCAACGAGTTGGGATTGACCGAGTCGTTCGAGATTGAAAAGGAGTTCCCCTGCTTCGGTAACAACGACGACCGTGTAGATCACCTGGGTGTCGATTTGGTCTATTTCTTCAACGAGGAGCTGAAGAAGCACCCCATCTACAAGAATGCCCGTCCGACCTTGTCGCTGCTGACCATCACCTCGAATGTGATGTATGGCAAGAAGACCGGCGCCACGCCCGATGGTCGAGCAAAGGGTGTTGCCTTTGCGCCGGGTGCCAACCCGATGCACGGCCGTGATAAGAACGGTGCCATTGCCTCGCTGTCGTCGGTGGCCAAGCTGCGCTACCGCGACTCGCAGGATGGTATCAGCAACACCTTCTCGATTGTTCCCAAGTCGCTGGGTGTTGATGAGCCGACCCGCATCGAGAATCTTGTAACGCTGATGGACGGCTACTTCACAAAGGGTGCACACCACCTCAATGTGAATGTGCTGAACCGTGAAATGCTGCTCGATGCAATGGAGCATCCCGAGAAGTATCCGCAGCTGACAATTCGTGTGTCGGGCTACGCCGTAAACTTTACGAAGCTGAGCCGTGAGCACCAGCTGGAGGTCATCTCGCGCAGCTTCCACGAGCGTATGTAAACCAAACAAAGGCAAGATGTTACGCATTCACTCTTTCGAATCGCTGGGAACCTACGACGGGCCGGGTGTACGGTTGGTGGTCTTTATGCAGGGGTGCAATTTCCGCTGCCTCTACTGCGCCAACCCCGACACCATCGACCCTTGCGGCGAGCATCGTGCGGTCTCGGAGGAGGAGGTTTACTCGATGGCCTGCGACCAACGTCCCTTCTATGGCAAGCGGGGCGGCATCACCTTCAGTGGAGGTGAGCCGACGATGCAAGCCAAGGCCCTCGTTCCGCTCTTTCGCAAACTCAAGGAGGCAGGCATACACATCTGCCTTGATACCAACGGTTCAATTCACAACGAGGCGGTCGAGGAGCTGTGGAGCCTGACGGATTTGGTCCTGCTCGACATCAAGGAGTTCAACCCCACGCAGCACCGCCTGCTGACGGGCCACGACAACAGCACGACGCTTCGCACGGCCGAGTGGCTCGAGGCACATCACCGCCCCTTCTGGTTGCGTTATGTGTGGGTGCCCGGGTATAGCGACATCGAGGCCGATGTAAAGGCGTTAGGCGAGCACTTCGGCAAGTTTCGGATGGTGGAGCGGGTCGAAATTCTGCCGTACCACCGTCTCGGTGTGCATAAATGGGAAGCAATGGGGTGGCCCTACCGCCTGGGGGAGGTCAAGGAGCCTTCGGCCGAGGAGTTGGCACGTGCCAAAGCGTTGTTCGAGGCCCATTTTCCGACCGTATTTGTCAATTAAAAGCGACTATACGACCACAAAAAGAGTTATCCTCGGCAGGATAACTCTTTTTTATTTTTCAACAAATGCCTATATTTGTAGGTTATAACGCCTAAAAACTACTGCAATGAAACAACTCATTACGCTTTTTGCGGCCTTTATGGCCCTCACCACCCAGGCACAACCCACCAAAGCCCCCTCGATTGAGCTCTTCGAGGATGGCATCCACCATTGGTACCTCACACACGAGTGGGGGAGTGTGGAGCGTGTCGAGGCCGATAATTACCTCTGGATTGCCGACCGTGTGTTGGCCTACCAGAACGCCGACGGCGGTTGGCCCAAGAATATCGACTACCTGGCCAAGATGGACCCCGATTCGGTGAAGCAGACTTTGGGTGCACGTGAGGGTCGTTCGACCTTCGACAACCGTAACATCTACCCGCAGGTGGAGTATCTTTCGAAGGTTTATGAGCTGACAGGCAAGAAGAAGTACCGCAAGGCCGCCGAGCGTGGCGTTCGCTATATTCTTGACAATCAATACCCCAACGGCAGTTGGATCGGTTGGCACGACGAGGCCATCGCCTACAACGACGACATCATCACGGGCATTCTGAATATGTGGCAGCAGGTGATGCGTGGCGAGTCGCACTTCGATTGGATCGACCAAAAGAGCCGTGACCGCATCGCCCAATCGTGGGATGCAGGTTTAAGTATCATCCTCCGTACGCAGTATGTGCGCAACGGTGTCAAGACGGCCTGGGCACAGCAATACGACCAGCAGACCCTGCAACCGGCCGGGGCCCGCACCTACGAACTGCCCTCGCTGACGGCACAGGAGAGTTCGAGCATCGCCCTCTTTTTGATGAACATCGAAGAGCCCTCCGAGGAGGTCATCGAGGCTGTCAAGGCGGTTGTGGCTTGGCTCGATGCCAACAAAATCGAGGGTAAGGAGATTGTGACCACCCCGATGCCCGAGAGTAACCCCGAGGATCGCAGCATCAAGGCCGATCGCAAGTTGGTCGATAACCCCAAGGCCAAGCCCATCTGGGCCCGCTTCTACGAGTTGGCCGACGATCAAATTTTCCTCTGCAACCGTGACGGCATCAAGGTCTATCGACTCGAAGATGTGTTGCCCGAGCGCCGCGTTGGTTACAGCTGGTATGGCACCTGGGGCAACAAAGTATTGAAACTTTACCCGAAATGGCTGAAGCGCATCGAGGCGCAGAAGAGCCAAAAGTAGGCGTTTACAAACCATAGAATAAGATGAAAAAGATTCGAAATCCGTGGATTCCGCTCCTTGACGAAGGATACAACTGTTTTGCCTGTGCGCCGACCAATCCTTTCGGCTTGAAGATGGAGTTTTGGGAGGATGGCGACGAATTGGTCTCCATTTGGCGACCCAACCCCAACTACGAGGGGTGGCTTGGCACGCTGCACGGCGGCATTCAATCGACCCTCATCGACGAGATTGGCGGTTGGTGGATTGGTCGCAAATTGCAGCTTTCGGCAATGACTACCAACCTGAATGTCAAGTTCCGAAAGCCTGTCAGCTCAAGCGAAACAGAGCCTATTGAGCTGCGTTGCCGACTCAAGGAGCAGAAGCGTGCGTTTGCCATTATGGAGGTCACCCTTTCGCAGGGTGGTGAGGTACGCACCTCGGCCGAGCTGACCTACTATTGTTTCTCGAAGGAGGTCTCGGACCGTGATTTCCGCTTCCAGCCCTTCGAGTTGGAGGAGGAGGCTTAAATCCGCATTGATTTCAAACGAGCCTCTCACCGAAAGGGAGGCGAATAATTTGGCGAAGGTGACCTTTTTTCGCTATCTTTGCAGACAATATGGAAGAACTGAATACAATCATCGAGCGTGAGCCTTATGACGTGATTGTCATTGGCGCAGGTGCTGCGGGTATGATGGCCGCAGGTACCGCTGCACGCAGTGGAAAACGTGTGCTTCTCATTGAGAAGATGGAGAAGTCGGGCCGCAAAGTCCGCATCTCGGGCAAGGGTCGTTGCAACGTAACAAATGCCCGTCCCGCCGAGGAGTTTATGGAGCACGTACGTGTCAATCAGGAGTTTTTGACCCAAGCCTTTTCCGAGTTCAACAACCGAGCCACCATCCGCTTCTTCGAGCGTATGGGTGTCAAACTCGACATCGAGCGTGGCGAGCGTGTCTTTCCCCGCAGTGGCAAGGCGTGGGACATTGCCAATGCCCTGTTGGAGTATTGCTTCTCGAATGGCGTGAAGATTCTCTACGAGACCCGTGTGACGGAGATTATGACCCTCTCGGGGCGTGTCTTTGGTGTGCGCTACATCAACAAACGAGGCTTCGAGCGTCGAGAAGAGTGCAACCAGGTGATTCTCTGCACGGGTGGCGTCTCCTACCCGGGCACCGGCTCTACGGGCGACGGTTACACCTTTGCCGCCGACCTGGGCCACACCATCGAGCCGTTGCGCCCCTCGCTGACCCCCCTGAAGAGCAGCCACACCCAGATGAAGTTCCTGCACGGCTTGTTGTTGCGTAACATCCGTGCCACGCTTTCGGTCGATGGCGAGGCTGTGCGTGAGGAGTTTGGCGAGATTGGCTTCTCGGATCGCGGCATCGAAGGTGCCGTAGCATTGCGTATGAGCCGTGATGCGGTTGATGCCCTGATTGACGGCAAGAGCGTGAAGCTGACCCTTGACCTGAAACCCGCCCTCGACGAGGAGACCCTGCGCAACCGCATCGCCCGTGAGTTGGCAGATATGGAGCCGACGGAGTTTGTCTCCGAGTTGTTGCGCCGCCTGGTGCCCAAACCGTTGGTGATGCCGTTGGCTCGTGAGTTGGATATCCACTCCAAAACCTATGTATCGAAGCTTACCGAGGCGGAGATCGAGCGCATCATCAAGGTGCTGAAGGGGATGGTCTTCCCCATCTCGGACTACGCCCCCTTTGAGTATGCCGTCACGACGGCGGGTGGTGTGAATTGCCAAGAGGTAAACCCCTACACAATGGAGTCGCTCAAGGTCAAAGGTCTCTACCTGGCGGGCGAGGTGCTCGACCTGGATGGTGATACGGGAGGCTACAACCTCCAAATCGCCTTCTCGACGGGTCGCCTGGCCGGTCTGTTGAAAAAGTAACGATGAAACTGAACGGTCGCAACCTCAAACGTCGCCTCTATGGCCTGAAGTCCTTTCCCGAGCGGGTAGCCCGTGTGCGCTACTTTCGGGGACACGGAGTCCATTCGCCCTTTGTCTATCGATTGGTGCGCCAGGCCTTTATGAAGCGTGAGGTGATCAGCTCCGAGCCGGTCTTGATGGATGCGCTTCGCAAGCGTGGGGTCGCCAATCGCCACGCCCGAGAGTTGCAGAACCTCTACACGCTGCTCGACTACCAATCCTTTTCGATTGACGAGTTAAGCAACCCCTGCCGGCTGTGTGTGCTGACCCCCCAGCTGGACAAGGAGAGCAGCGTCAAACTCATCGAGCGGGCCGCCCAACGTGGCACGACGGTTGCGGTGCTTGCCCCCTACGAGGGAAAGGAGCGACAGGAGTTGTGCCAACGATTGGTCGAACGACACCCCTGCACCTCGGTGGATAAACGAGGCTACCTGCTGCTGTTCAGCCACCAAAATTTGCCAAAACAACACTATCGTATATGAAAATCTACACCAAAACGGGCGACCGAGGGATGACCACACTCATCGGTGGCGAGCGAGTCTTCAAGACCGACGAGCGGGTCGAGGCCTACGGCACGGTCGATGAGTTGTCGGCCTTCGTGGCCATGCTTACGGACCAACTGCGCAACGTAGAGGGTGCCGCAGATTGGGTCGAGGAGTTGGAGCGTATCCTTTCGCAGATGATGACCGTCGAGGCACTTTTGGCCGTTGGCGAAGAGGGGAGCGACAAGGTGCAGCCCTTGAACGGGGAGTGCATTGTATGGCTCGAGGCAGCCATCGACCGTCTGCAATCCGAGCTGCCGCCCCTGACCTACTTCACCATCCCGGGGGGCCACCCGGCAGTCTCGGCCTGCCACATCTGCCGCACGGTCTGCCGTCGTGCCGAGCGAGCCATCTATCGTGCCGACCGAAAACAGCCGCAACCCGACGAGGTAAAGGGGTGGATCAACCGCCTTTCGGACTATTTTTACCTGCTGGGACGCCGTCTGAGCCACTTTTACGGAGTCGAGGAGCGTCGCTGGATTCCCTAACGGATAGAAGCTGAAAAATCAGTCGATTAGCACATTTTTGGTTTTTTATTGCAAAAGTGTTTGTATATCCCATTTTTTTTATACTTTTGCACTCCGTTATGGCGCACAACTGATTTTTAAGGTGGTGTGAGTGGCTGAAAACCAAACGACTAAATTCAACGAAATATGTATTGGACACTTGAACTTGCTTCCAAATTGGAAGATGCTCCCTGGCCCGCAACCAAGGAGGAGTTGATCGACTACGCCGTACGTTCGGGCGCACCGCTCGAGGTTCTGGAGAACCTCCAGGAGATTGAGGACGATGGCGACATCTACGAGTCGATCGAAGATATCTGGCCCGATTACCCTTCGAAGGATGATTTCTTCTTCAACGAGGAGGAGTATTAATAAGGCAGATCGACAATATCAGTAGGTTGGATATTGGGATTGGGTAACCCTGTGGGTTGCCCAATTTTTTTCTCCGTACGGCTATATACGAAAAACGACCTGTTCCGAAAGGGGACAGGTCGTTTGTGTGGGTGGGGTAGCGAGCGCTACTCCTCGTCGAGGTGTTCGGCCAGCGACGTAATGGACTTCTTCTTGGGGCGAGCACCCAAATCGACGAGTTTGCGGACCGAGGTTTTCAAGCCCTGCTGACCCGCCAACTTCGTGCGAGCATCCTCGTAGGCCTTGCCGATCTTGCCAAACTGCTCCAAGAAGGCCTCGGTGCGATCCAACAGATCGCCTGCAATCTCATAGACCTTGGCGTGGTTCTCGACCTGCTGCTGCTGCACCCAGGCGTTGTTCAACAGTTGCAGCACCAGAAGCAGGTTCTGCTCGCTGGTCAGGAAGACCTTATGGGTACGGAATGCCCAGCTCCACAGCGCCGGATCGGCACTCATCGCCAGCTGCATAGCCCCCTCGAAGGGGATATACATAATCACATAGGGCAGGGGAGTGTGGTCGGCAATGCGGTACGAAGGGTAGTTCTTCGACGAAAGGCCGCTCACCTGATCGCGAATGCTCTTCACCAGCGCCTTCACCGCCTCGTTACGCACCTCCTCGCTCTCGGCGTTGCAATACTCCAACCAAGCGGGGTACTGCATCTTTGAGTCGATATAGACGTCACGTTTGTCGGGGAAGTGGATCACCGCATCGGGCACCAGACGGCTGTCGTCCTCGGTTCGCAGGGTTTTGCCGTGACCATCCTTGAGGGTCATCTGCAATTCGTAGCCTACACCCTTCGCAAGGCCCGAATTCTCGAGCAACACCGCCAACATCGACTCACCGAAGTTACCCTGCACCTTGGGCTGGAACTTCAGCGCCGAGGCCAACTTATCGGCCTCCGTACCCAGACGGGCCGAGCTCTGCATCATCGCCTCAATCTGCTTGCCGATGGCCGAGGCCTGCTCGATGCTCTTCTCACGCGAAGCGTGTACCGCCTCACGCAGCTCCTGCATACGCTCGTGGTAGGGCTTCATCAGCGACGAGATGCTTTCGGTATTGGAGGCACTCATCGACTTGAGCTTCGCCTCGACCAGCTCACGGGTCTCGTTTTGCAGACGCTCCTTGACCAACGCCAGGTGCTGTTCAAACTCGGCCTGACGGTCCGTGCGCTCCTGCTCGGCACTCTCCTTAAGCGAGGCAATCTGCTGCTCGAAGGCGGCACGCTCGGATTGCAGGCGAGCCAACTCGGCATAGAGGTCTCGCTCGGTGGCCTGTGCCT
Organism: uncultured Alistipes sp.; assembly: GCA_937889065.1. Classification (GTDB taxonomy): domain Bacteria; phylum Bacteroidota; class Bacteroidia; order Bacteroidales; family Rikenellaceae; genus Alistipes. The sequence continues at coordinate 1,332 of CALAQA010000195.1, read as the reverse complement.
TCTCACGCTCGGCCACCTGGGCCGCTTGCGCCTCCTGACGCTCACGAAGCAGCTGCTGACGCTGCAACTGCTCGCTCTCCAACAGCGCCGAGACACGCTCGTTGCGTCCCTTGAGCACCAACCACGCGGCTACGCCGCCAATCACCAGACCGCCCCCCAGGGCCAAAATAATCATCTCCATCCTTTTGGGTTTAGTTGTTAGACAAATGTACGATTTTTACACGTATAATGAGTCTTGCAACGACCATTTTCTATTACTGAAACGAAAAAAAATGCGGAGAGAGCCTAAAAAACTCTCTCCGCCGTAGTTACACCTATATATAAAGGTGACTCGCTCGATTAGAAGTTGTAGCCGACCGAGATAAAGAAGGTGCGATTCTTCATCTTGCCATCCTTACCTGCATCGAAAAGGCTGTAGTCGTAACCTGCGCTGAGGAGCAGCTGGTGCCACTCGGCCGTAAACGAGGCACGCACACCCAAATCGGAACGCTCCATAAAGCCGCCATCGCCAAAGGTATCGAACTTCACATCGGCCACTTTCGACTTACCGGCAAAACCGATACCGTAGTAGAGACCTGCCGAGGGGTAGAGGATGAACTCCTCGCCGGCCGAGAACTTGTAGTTCACCAATACGGGCACCTCGAAATAGAAAGCGTTGGCCTTGTTGTTGCCATCGACCTTAAAGCCCTTCTGGGTCACATAGAGACCCGTCTCGAGGTAGAGGGGAATCGACTTGGTCAGCAGACGCTGATAGACACCACCTACGTGGAAACCTGCCATACCGTCATAGGTCACGCCATCGGTCTTCACCTTCGATATATTCAGACCGGCACGCACACCAATCGACTGCTCCTCGAACTTCTTCTGTGCGGCGGCACCGCCAACAAAGAGCATCGTAGCCACCAGGGCCAAAAACAACTTTTTCATAAATCAAATTTTGGTTAATTGTTTGCTTTCATTGTAAGGCAATCGGTTGCCCACACAAATATAACGCATTTTTGGCGTATTTGGTACGCCGAGCCGAAAATGCGACCAACATTCAGCCTATTTTAGCACCTTTTACTGCCAATCAATCGTCAAATGGTGCAGCAACACGGCACTTTCGCCACACGAACCCGTGTATTGAAGCGCAAATCCCGACGAGGCCATCGGTGCTGCCTCACACGACAACTCGACACTTTGCGGCAGGTGAGCCGTAGCGGCGGGCAGCGGGGTAGTGGTCGAAGCCGTAGCAGTCAGACGACCCTCCGAATAGGCCACCGTCAAGGTGCAATCGGTGCGGAAGCAGGGCGACGATACCGGCTCGGTGAGGGGCGTAACTTGACCCTTGTC
>CALAQA010000194.1:0-14608 GCA_937889065.1 uncultured Alistipes sp. | reverse complement strand
CGATCCAGGACCCCCTCGTCGGCCAACTTGGTGCAGGTCTCGACCATACTCAAATCGAAGATCTCCATCTCGGGCACGACCTTCTCCTCACGCATACGACCGGCCCAATAGCGAATCTCGGGCAGGGTGTTGATATAGACACTCTCGCCAAAGTTCACCGAGCCCATATTGAGCGAAGCCACCTCGACACGAGGCTCCGAGAGGCAGACACTGCGGTCCTCCAACGAGAGGGTCGAAAGACCACCCGTCGAGCCCTGGATGACGATGTCGCTCTTCTGGCGAATCAGGTCCAGTGTGCGGCTGAATTGGGTCATATCGAAGGTCTGCTCACCCGTCAAATCACGCACGTGCAGGTGGACCATCGAGGCCCCTGCCTCGGCGCAGGCAACCACATCGGCGGCAATCTCTTCGGGCGTGAGCGGATTCTTCGATCCCTCGGGTACGGACTTGCCCACGTGGCATACGGGGGCTACGGTAACGACGATTTTACGTTTCATTATTTTGGCGTTTTTTGGTTTCTAAGTAACAAATATACTAAAAAAGGGGGAGAAAACAGCACTTTGCCCGGGAAAATAGTTGTTAAAGCGGAAAATATCACTAACTTTGTGAAAACCAATCTTTCCCCAATGATGAAACGCTTCTTCTTTTTTGCGCTTGTGCTGCTTTCGGCATCGGCTTGTTCCGGCCTCTTTTATAACCCGCAGGGAACCTTCAACGGCGTTGTGAACGAAACCGTTGGCGGTGTTGTGTCGGGCGTGGTGGGTGAACTGACCCCGACCGAGGATCCTGCTACGGGACTCTACGGCTACCTGAACGATGTGGGTCTCTGGGTCATCAAACCCCAATTCAAGGCGGCTCGTTCGTTTGGCGACAATTTGGCCTGCGTCTTTACCGGCCGAGGGTGGGGTGCCATCAATCCGATGGGGACCTTTGTGATTCAACCCGTTTTCGAGTCGTCGCTCGATTGCGAGTCGGCCATCCGCTCGATGAAGCGCGGCCGTATGGTCGGCATCGATATGTGGGAGCAGCAGGATGTGCAAACCGAGCTTTACGGCTACCTGAACTTCTACGGCAATTGGCAGATTGCCCCGCAATACGAGGCGGCCAAGTCCTTCAACGACGACGGCTATGCCGTAGTGAAGGTCAAAGGTGGCGGCTGGGGCGCCATCAATCGTAACAATCAGTTTGTTATTGCCCCCAACTTCAACTCGTGGATGGATGCCAACGCGGCCCTGAATCGTAAGTATTGACTGCACTAATCGGAGATGATACCTATAATATAAAAGAGCCTGTGCAAAAATAAAAGGAGCCTGTTTGGTACAGACTCCTTTTTCTTTGTGCGGTTTGAGAAATTATTTCTGCTCGCTCAAGATACGCATTGCGACATCCAAAATAGCGGTATCGTCCAGCGTTACAACGCCACCATCCGGTCCCGGCTCAAAGTGAACGCCTACGCACTCCTTAGCCACGTGGCTGCCACCGAAATAGTTGCGTACGGTCTCTACATCCAGACCCAACTCATCTGCAATACGCTGCGAGCTACCGCTCGGCAATTTGTCCTTGATACGACGCAATTCGTTAAAAGTGATAATCATAACCGTATAAGTTTTAGTGTTGTTAATTTTCTACACTACTAAATTAGTACAAAAAAATCAAACTGCCAAATTAAATAAGCAAAAAAACTTATTTTCTCTCCGAACGGTCAAAAAAACAAGGCAACCCTCGGGTGGATTGCCTCGTTTGTCGCCTCTTGTTTACTTGGTCTTCGGCTCGATGTAGAACTCGAAGATCAGGGGGCTGTAGCCCGGGACCTCGGTCGTGGTGGTCTTCACGGTTTCGGTCGTCTCCTGCGACGAGCCGTAGTAGTTGCCGTAGTAACCGCTGTAGTAGGGGTCGTAGTAACCACCGCCGTAGTACGAGTCGTAATAGTTGCCATAGTAACCGCCATAACCACCATAGCCACCGTAGCCGTAACCGCCGTAGTAGCTGTTATAGTAGTTGTAGTAGTTCATATAGTTCAGGTAGTTGTAGTAGTCCGACGACGAGTAACCCGACGACGAGGTGGTCGAGCCGCTCTGACCCGTAGCACCATAGGCGTGGGTCGAGCAGGTGATGAGCGCACCCCACTGGCCGTAGCGCATATTGGGAATGGTGTAGTAGAAGGCCTGAATCAGACCGCCCTCCTCGGGGGTATAGGTCAGGGCCGTACCTGCGGAGGCTACCTCGCCATAGACAATCTCCTTTACCTCGTCGATGTTCGTGTCGAAGATGAAGCCGTCGAGGAAGCGACCGATGTACCAAATCTTCACATCGCCCTTCAGCGTCACCGAGTCGGCACCGTCGGCCACCAACTTCTCCACGCCCACATAAGGCTCGTCGTTGTGAAAACGCTTCTTGAGTGCCTCGGCAATTTTGGTGTTGATTTCACGCAGCGACCCCTCGTTGGTGTAGGGCTCGACACCGACGGCGTAGGGGCCGTATTGGAGCTGCCCGTAGTTGGGGTACTTGTTATCGACCGTCGTCACCTTCTTGTTGTAGTCGAGGTCGTAGAGCATATCCTCGGGGGTGTTGGTGGGGTCGAAACGGTAGTTTACATAGAGCTGTGCGATGGTGTCGCAGGCGCTCCCCCAACGATTCTCGTTCTTGTAGGGGTGGTTCTCATCCTCCAACGTGGTGGGGATGGCCACACACTCCACACCCTCGACCTCGGTCGTCTGCTTGCTCTTGCCATCCTTGTCGGTGGTGGTGTAGATCAGCACGCCGCCGTTGGTCTTGCAGAAGGCGTCGATGTCGAGCGCCTCACGTTGCAGGGGGTTCTTGACCGTGTCGCACACCTCCATCGTCACGATGAAGGGTTTGCCCTCCTCCAACTCGTATTGACCCTCGTAACCGCCACTGCCGGTGATGCCGTTGCCGGCCACACGCGAAGGCATATAGATCGTTACATTCGAGCCCATACGCATCAGGAACTTCTGGCTCTCCAGCCCCAACTCCTCCTTCTTGAGTGCGTAGTACTTCTCACCCAGCGTCTGCTCCTTGCGCAGTGCCAGCCACGTACCCTCCATCAGCGTGTAGAAGGCATCGCCGCTATACATATAATAAGGTACATAGTGGGTGTACTTCGTGAAGGTACCCGTCAGCTGTGCCTCGTGGGCGTTGCGGGTGGCTACGATGTTGCCTGCCAGATCACGCCCCGTGAAGTTGAAGCGTACCCAACGGGCTGTATCATTGACCGGAGCCGACTCCATATCGCCCGTTTTGTGAATGTCGAGGTAGTAACCGTTGCCCTCCCACTCCTGGTAGTTGTCTGCCAGGTCGGGACGGTGCTGGGTAATCCACGCTTCGAGGGCCATATCCTCAAATTTGCTATACGGCTCGCTGGTATCCTTGGCACAGCCGGCCAAGACCACAGCCGCGAGGGCAGCCCAGATGATGTTGTTCAGTTTCATATCTAACAATTACACGTTTTCGCTATTCGACCGCATCGACCGTAAAGAAGTAGGCGATGGGTTGGTTCTTTTCAATGATGTTGAGGTAATGGTCGCCGTAGGCCATATTGAAGGTCATATAGGCCTCTACCCGGTCACGCTCACGACACCCAATCAGGGCCAGACGCAACCCCTCGATGAGCGGGTCACGCTCTAAATCGATCACCAACGGCTCGAAGCTCCACGCTCCGGGCGTGAGCCCCACATTGGCGCTGTAGAGGGCATCCTCCAACAGCGGGTCGTTGGTGTAGTAGGGCATCGTGATGCTGCTGCCTTCGGTCTTGATGTTGCGGAACTCGAACAGATAGGCTCGGAAGGTGATGGTGACCTTCGACGATTCGGTCACCTCCGTGCGGCTTTGGCGATCGGGGTTGAATGCACCCTCGATGTAGCGATAGACCGTCTCACCCAACTCGGTGTAGTAGGGTGTTTCGGTGCCGCTTTCGACCTCGGTCTCGGCCACCAGGCGGGGCGAGTGGGTCGAGGTGAGGTACGAAGTCATCTTCTTTTGCTGATCGGGCAGCAAATCCTCGTCCTCCTTCGAGCAGGCACCCACGAGCAACAGGGCTGCGGCTATGATGGCTAACTTACGCATTCGTTTCGCTTTGGGATAATGGGCAAAGTTACGAAAAACAATCCTTAATTCCGCCATTACAACGCAAAAAATAACACCTTTCGTGTGCGAAGGTGCTATTTTTACTTTAGTAAGGCTATCTGCGACGGTGGTGAACACGGTCCCGACGGGGGTCGGTGAGGCGGCGGATGCGACGTTGTTTGAGGTAGATAACCACCAGTAGCAGCACCACAAAGAGAAGGCCCGCAAGCAGCAGTAGTTTCAAAATGTGCACGGTGTTTCGATTGTGTTAGAGTCGTTTGAGTGCCATACGAATCAGCTCCTCGACGGGAAGCGAGCTGTTTTCCTTGAGAATTTGTTTCAAGACCTTCTCCGAGGCAGCCTTCTGGAAACCAAGCATTTGCAATGCCTGCAATGCCTCTTCCGTCTGGTGCGAACTTTGGTCGGCGGTGGCCGCCTCGAAGGCGTCGGCCTGCGAGATGGTCGAGACCTTGCCGCTCAACTCGACGATGATTTTTTGAGCCGTCTTCAATCCCAACCCCTTCACGTTTTTGAGCAGCACGGCGTTACCCGTCGAGATAATCTGCTGCAACTCACGGGGCGAGTAGGTCGAAAGAATCGTGCGTGCCGTGTTGCCACCCACGCCCGAGACGCTGATCAAAAGGCGGAACAGCTCCCGCTCCTCCTTGGTGGCAAAGCCGTAGAGCAGCTGCGCATCCTCGCGCACGATGTAGTGGACCCACAACTTCACCTCGGCAGCCCGTTCGATGGCCGTGTAGGTCTCGAGCGAGATGTTCAGGTAGTAGCCCACCCCCGCCGCATCGACTACGGCATAGGTGGGGGCAACTTCTGCCAACGGACCTCGGATATATTCGTACATAATTTTCAGCTTGTTAATAGGTTATTTTGCACGAAAAGTGCTTTGTGGCCACTTTTTTTGTGGTTACAAGGACAAAAATAAAGAAAATTTCTTACCTTTGTAAATCATTCGCCAACTTTTTGCGAACAGAATATAAAAAATTAAAATACAAAACGATGAAAAAATTACTCTTTATCGCGCTGGCTGCGGCTTGCGCATTGACCGCCTGCCAGCCCAAGGAGCAGGCGACTGCCGAGGCTCAGCAGCAGATTGGTGGCTCGGATATTGCTTACGTTCACGCCGAGGCTGTGGTTGCCGAGTGCGAGCTGATGAAGACCGAGGGTGCCGCCCTGGCCGAGAAGACGCAGAAGGCTCAGGAGAGCTGGGCCAAGAAGGAGCGTGCCTTGCAGGCCGAGTACAACGGTCTGGTCGAGAAGGTGCAGAAGGCGCTGATCACCTCGCGTGATGCCCAGGCCAAGGAGCAGGCTATCCAGAAGCGTCTGGCCAACTACCAGCAGGCCACCCAGAAGGAGGCCCAGACCCTGGAGGAGGAGAACCTCGTATTCACGAACCGTGTGCAGGATCTGGTGATGCGTGCCGTGCAGGAGGTGAACGCCGACAAGAAGTACAAGCTCATCATCAACGCCAACTCGCTGATGGACGCCGATACGACGCTCAACATCACGGCTGCCGTGTTGGCCAAGGCCAATGAGCTCTATGCCAAGGAGAAGGACGAGGTGAAGGCCGAGTAACTCTTCCGCACACAAAAAACCTGAAACGCCGGCCCGATGAGTCGGCGTTTTTGGGATAAACAATTCGTAAACTGCCTTTGATGAGTATGGATTTCGTACCCTTTTCCTTTATCGACCTGGTGGACATCGTGCTGGTGGCCACGCTGCTCTATTGGCTCTACCGAATGACCCGAGGCACCAATGCCCCCTACATCCTTTCGGGCATCATTGCCATCTATTTGGTCTGGGTTGTGGTGCGTACGCTCAATATGGAGTTGTTGTCGTCGATGCTCGGACAGGTGATTTCGGTCGGCGTGATTGCCCTCATCATCCTGTTTCAACCCGAATTGCGGCGTTTCTTGCAGATGATTGGCCGGCAGCAGAACTTCAACTTTCTCCACCGCCTCTTCTCGGGAGGCGAGGCCAAGACCGAGGTCGATGTGACCCCCATTGCGGTGGCGTGTCGCGAGATGGCCGAGACGAAGACCGGTGCCCTGATTGTGATTCGTCAGGGGAGTGACCTGCGCCTGATTGCCGAGGGTGGTATTGCGTTGGATGCCAAGGTGTCGGTTTCGCTGCTCAAAAACATCTTCTTTAAGAATGCTCCGTTGCACGACGGCGCGGTGCTCATTGAGGGCAACCGCATCGTGGCGGCCAAATGTATCCTTCCCGTGACGCAGAGCGATGTGCCGAAGGACTACGGTACCCGCCACCGTGCCGCCATCGGTATGAGTGAGATCTCGGATGCCGTGATTGTGATTGTCTCGGAGGAGACGGGTCATATCTCCATCGCCTCGGGTGGTGAGCTGCGTCGCAATGTCGAGCCGGCCCGCCTGCAACAGACCCTGCAACGCTACTTTGTGAGGGAGGAGCCGAAAAAGAGCCGTCGTCACCGCTGGTTGCGTGGCGACGAGGGTGAGGAGGCATAGGCCGAGCGGCATAGCGCCAACCAAAAAAAGGCTGTCCCAAACGGGGCAGCCTTTTTGGTCGTGTGGTGCGATTTTACTTGAAGAAAATCGACGAAATCTCTTTGTAGTTGTGTACTCGCTCGATGACATCGGCAAAGATGTCGGCCACCGAAAGCACCGTGAACTTGTGCAGGTCCTTCTCGGGGTTGAGCGGAATGGTGTCCGTTACGATCACCTCTTGCAGGGCACTGGCGTTGATGCGCTCATAGGCAGGACCCGACAATACGGGGTGGGTGATGGCGGCACGCACGCTCTTGGCACCACGAGCCATCAGCATATCGGCAGCCATACAAATCGTACCGGCCGTGTCGATCATATCATCCACGATGAGGATGTTGCGGCCCTCGACCTCACCAATGGCGGTCATCTTGCCCACCACATTGGCCTTTGCACGCTCCTTGTGCGAGATGATGATCGGCGTACCGAGGTACTTGGCGTAGGTGTTAGCACGCTTGGCACCACCCATATCGGGGGCTGCAATCGAGAGGTCCTCGATGTGCAGGCTTTCGATGTAGGGCACGAAGATACCGCTGGCGTAGAGGGCATCGACGGGGATGTCGAAGAAACCCTGAATCTGGTCGGCGTGCAGGTCCATCGTCATCACACGGTCGGCACCTGCGGCCTTGAGCATATTGGCCACCAACTTGGCACCAATCGGCACACGGGGACGGTCCTTGCGGTCCTGACGGGCCCAACCGAAGTAGGGCATCACGGCTACCACCTGGTAGGCCGAGGCACGCTTGGCGGCATCCACCATCATCAGCAGCTCCATCAGGTTGTCCGTGGGCGGGAAGGTGGATTGAATGCAGAAGACGGTGCAACCGCGAATCGACTCGTTGTAGGTGGGCTGGAACTCACCATCGCTAAAGCTGAGAATCTCGGACTGACCCAGGGTCGTGCCGAAACTTTGAGCAATCTTCTCGGCCAGCGGACGGGTGGCGCGGCCGGCGAAAATTTTAATTTTATGAATAGCCATAAACTTGGTACGGGATTATAATGGTGATGCAAAGATAGCATAAAAGAGAAGAAAAGAGCCACTGTGCGGCTCTTTTTTTTACCTTTTTTACTTTTCCGGTGCAATTTCCAGACATTTACCGATAAAATCGAGGATTTCGTCTCTTCCGACCTGCTTTTCCGACGAACTGACAAACAGCGGCGGAAGCTCCTCCCACTGCTCCGAAAGGCGGGCTTTGTAGCGTTCGACGGAGGCTCGTCGTTGAGCTGCCGAGAGCTTGTCGGCCTTCGTGAAAATCAACCCGAAGGGGACCCCCTCCTCGCCCAAGCGTGTGATGAAGGCCATATCGATGGCCTGCGGCTCGTGGCGAATATCGACCAAGACAAACAGGAAGTGCATCTTCTCGCATTGGAAGATGTAGTCGGTGATAATCTTCGAGAACAACCCTCGCTCCTTTTTCGAGGTGCGGGCATAGCCATAGCCGGGCAGATCGACCAGATACCACTCGTCGTTGATGCGGAAGTGGTTGATGAGGCGTGTCTTTCCGGGCGTGGCCGAAACTTTGGCCAAGCCTGCGTGGCGAGTCAGCATATTTATCAGTGACGACTTGCCTACGTTACTGCGCCCGATGAAGGCAATGTCGCGCAGGGCATCGTTGGGCACCTGCGTGACACGCTCCGAGCTACATTGAAAAACAGCCTTTGTGATCTGCATTGGCGGAAATTTCTATGCCGAATTTTTCGAGTGTTACTTCTGTCGGAAATAGATTTGGATAGGAACACCCGAAAAATCCCACTGGTCACGCATATTGTTCTCCAGGAAGCGGCGATACGGCTCACGGATGTACTGCGGCAGATTGACAAAGAAGGCAAACTGCGGCGTGGGGGTCGGAAGCTGCGTTACGTACTTGATTTTGATGTACTTGCCCTTCGTTGCGGGGGGCGGGTAGTTCTCAATGAGCGGCAACAGGAACTCGTTGAGCTCCGAGGTGGCGATGCGACGCTTGCGCGACTCGTGCACACGGATGGCGGTCTTCAACACCTCCAGGATGCGCTGCTTCTCCAGCACCGACGTGAAGACAATCGGAATATCGTTGAACGGAGCCAGACGCTTCTTCAAGAACTCGATCCACTCCTTCATCGTGTTGTTGTCCTTCTCGACGAGGTCCCACTTATTGACCACGATGACACAACCCTTGCGGTTGCGCACGATGAGGTTGTGGATGTTCAGGTCCTGCTGCTCCAAACCCTGCTCGGCATCGAGCATCAGGATGCAGACATCCGAGTTCTCGATGGCACGAATCGAGCGCATCACCGAGTAGAACTCCAAATCCTCCATCTCCTTGCCCTTCTTGCGCATACCGGCCGTATCGACCAGGTAGAAGTCCATACCGAACTTGTTGTAGCGGGTGCGAATCGAGTCGCGGGTCGTACCTGCAATCGAGGTGACGATGTTGCGCTCCTCACCCAGCAGGGCGTTGGTCATCGACGACTTACCCACGTTGGGGCGGCCTACGATGGTGATGCGGGGCAGCGAGTCATCCTCCTCGGCAGCGGTATCCTCGGGCAGGGCCTTGAGGATGGCATCCATCAGATCGCCCGTGCCGCTACCCGACATCGACGAGATGCAGTAGGGGTCACCCAGACCGAAGGCGTAGAACTCGTGCGAACCGTAAATCTGGTCGTTGTTATCGACCTTGTTGCAGACCAACAGCACCTTCTTCGAGGTGCGGCGCAGAATGTCGGCCATCATCATATCCAGGTCGGTGATGCCCGTGGTAACCTCGACCAGGAACAGAATCACGTCGGCCTCGTCGATGGCCAGCATCACCTGACGGCGAATCTCATCCTCGAAGATATCCTCCGAATTGACCGTATAACCGCCCGTGTCGATGACCGAGAACTCCTTGCCGTTCCAGTCGGTCTTGCCGTAGTGGCGGTCACGGGTCGTGCCTGCCGTGGCATCAACAATGGCCTGACGCTGACCCACCAAGCGGTTGAAGAGGGTCGATTTGCCGACATTGGGTCGGCCTACAATGGCTACTAAACTCATATTGCGTGTTGTTTTTTTTCTCGTTTTAGGGTGCAAAGATAACCAAAAAATACGAAATCTTCAATTTTAATTGAAGTAGCGTTTTTCGCTCTCGCTGCCTGCCTGTACGGGGTAGAGGAAGACGAAGTTGTTTTGGGGGAAGTGCTCCTCGATGTAGGCGGGGATGCGGCTCAAGCCGGTGCTGTACGAGATGCGGTCACGACGGCTCATTACAACCCATACGGCATCATCTTCGCCCACCACACCAAACAGCTCCTCGGGACGCTCCCAATGGGGGTTGGTGGCCACATACGAGGCGATGTCGGAGGTGCGCTTTTTGCGTGTGAGGTAGGCGATGGTCTCCTCGGTGGCATAGAAGATAAGCTTGGCACCCGTGTCGTGGGCCAGGTGGCGAATGCGCAGCACCCAGGTCTCAAAACCGGGTTCCAACTCGGCCCGACGAGGGACAAATACCAGGTGGCGTTTGATGGTCGAGAGGGGCTGCACCGAACGGGGGATGTAGGTCGTCACGTTCGTGCGCTCCAAGACGGCGGGGATGGTCGTACCGAGGGCCGATACGCCGAGCGTATGGATGGCCGTAGCCTTTTCGGGCACCTCGTGCATACCCAGCACAAGGTCGGTAATGTTGCGCTCACGCACCACGCTGGCGATGGCATTGACGATGTTTACGTCGTAGCGCAGCAGTCGGTGAACGTGGATGCCCGCTGCGGCGGCTGCCGACGAGGCCGTATCGAGCATCTTCTCGGCCCGTGCTTCGTCCTCCTTTTCGTCGCTGCGGTTGTCGATGGCATTGAGGGCGTAGAGGCTGCGGTGCTTCTGTTTCGTGACGGCAATACCTAACCCCACCGCCTCGGCAACGGCTTTGGGGTGCGAGACGGGGATCAACACGTGCTCGCCGTGCTCGGCACGACGCTCCGTTTCGGGACCGCTGACGGCAATGTGGTGAGCGGCACGCTGCGTAACGAAGGTCGAGATGGTGCAGGTGAAGAGAATCATCAGAATCGTACCATTCAGTACCGACTCGTTCAGCAGGCGAATCGGCGTGCCGTCATCGGCCGTTCCGAGGATGATGTTGTAACCCACCATCACCACTGCCAACGTGCCTGCCACGTGGGCCACGCTCAACCCAAAGAGGGCGTGGAGTTGGTGGCGTGACAGACGAAAACTCTTGGCCGTAAGCACCGCTGCGAGGTATTTGGCCACGGTCACCATCACCATCATCACGGCACCCACCTCGAGGGTCTCCCAGCTGTGGAAGATGGCACGATAGTCGATGAGCATACCGACACTTAACAGGAAGAAGGGGATGAAGATGGCGTTGCCGACAAACTCCACCCGATTCATCAGCGGCGAGGTGCTGGGAATGAGGCGGTTCATTGCCAGACCCGCCAAGAAGGCACCCACGATGGGCTCCAACCCTGACAACTGGCTGAGGTAGGCACCCAAAAAGAGGATGACCAACACGAACACGTATTGCGAAACATTGTCGCTGCAACGCTTGAAAAACCACCTTCCGATGCGGGGGAAGAGCCAGAGAATCACCACACAACAGGCCGTAATCGAGCCGATGAGCCGATACCAATAGAGTTGGTCGGTCGAGCCGTTTGCAAGGCCCACGACGACGGTCAGCGTGAGGAGGGCCAAAATATCCACTACGATCGTGCCGCCGACGGCAATGGTAATGGCCTTGTCACGGGTGATGCCGAGCTTCGAGATGATGGGGTAGGCGATGAGGGTTTGCGAGGCGAACAACGCACCGAGCAGCAGCGACGCCAACCCCGAGAACCCGAGCAGATGGCCCGATACGATACCGAAAATCATCGGGATGATGTAGGTATAGACACCGAAGGCCAACGACCGCACCGAACTCTTCTTGAAGTCGGCCATATCCATCTCCAGACCCGCCGTGAAGAGGATGTAGAGCATACCGGCCGTACCCGAAAGGATGATGCTCGAGTCACGCAACACCAGATTCAGCCCGTGCGGTCCGATGATGGCTCCGGCGATGATTAAGCCCAAGAGGTAGGGGATTTTCAGCTTGTTCAGAATGAGCGGCGTGCCCAACACGATGGCCATAATGAGCAGGAACTTCAATATGGGATCTTCGATGGGGGTCGTGAAGGCGATATGTGAAAGCAATGTCGGTGTCATATAAATCGGTGGGTTATGTTACAAATATAGTTAAAATGTGTGGAACTTTGCAAAAAAAAGAGTAACTTTGACAAATAGTTTGCCGCTGTGGCAGCGAAATGTACCACTTAATTAAAACACTATCAGATGAAAGCAATCTTCAAATTGGGTCTTGCAGCCTTTGTGCTGATGGCCTTCGCAACCACCGCCTCGGCCCAGAAGTTGGGCATCGATTGGGGTGTGATTGCCGGTGTTAATATGGCCGACTATTCGGTCAAGCAGCTCGATAAAACCACCCGCTACGACGACGTGAAGAACGAAATCGGTTGGCAGGCAGGTTTGATGATGTCGATCAACGTGATGCGCTTCTCCATCGAGCCGCAGATTATCTACGTGCGCAACAAAACCGAACTTACCGAGGGCAACCTGACGAGCACCATCAAGAGCAACTCGCTCGATGTGCCCATCCTGGTTTCGTACCGTGTGGTGGGTCCGCTGCGTGTGATGGCAGGTCCCGTCTTTACGGTGATGAACGACAACTCGGGCATCCGTGACCTCTCGATCGATCAGCTGCGTTCGACCTGCTCCTATGCCGTAGGTTTGGAGGCACGCCTGTTCGACAAACTGCGCCTCGATTTGCGCTACAACGGCCAGTTCAAGCGCAAGGAGACGGCCATCGGTAAGGTCAATGTCAATACGGTTGCCTTCAACGTGGGTTATTACTTCTAATCTATGGCCGAACATCAAGGAAAAGAGATTGTGATGGAGCGTGTGGACCCGCGCGAATTGTACGGGCCCCAAAACGCCTACCTCGAGCAGATACGCACGAAGTTTCCTACGCTGAAGATCATTGCCCGAGGCTCTGCGCTCAAGGTGCTGGGGTCGGAGCAGGATGTGGCCCGCTTCGAGAAGCAGTTTGCCGGGTTGGTGGCCTACTACGAAAAGTATGGTCACCTCTCCTCGCAGGTCATCGACCAATGTTTTGCCGAGGGCTTCTCGGCCTCGGAGCAACGCCCTGTGGATAAGGATGTGTTGGTCTTTGGCAACAACGGAATGATTATCCGTGCCCGCACCCCCAACCAGCAGCGACTCGTCGAACTTTACGACCGCAACGACCTGCTGTTTGCCATCGGCCCTGCCGGTTCGGGAAAAACCTACACGGCCATTGCCCTTGCGGTACGGGCTTTGAAGGAGAAGCAGGTGCGCCGCATCATCCTGACCCGTCCGGCTGTCGAGGCGGGCGAGAAGTTGGGCTTCCTGCCCGGCGATATGAAGGAGAAGTTGGACCCCTACCTGCAACCGCTCTACGATGCGCTGAACGATATGATTCCGCCCCTGAAGTTGCAGAAGTTTATGGAGGATGGCACGGTGCAGATTGCCCCGCTGGCCTATATGCGTGGTCGCACGTTGGACAACGCCTTTGTCATCTTGGATGAGGCACAGAATACCACCTTGTCGCAAATCAAGATGTTTTTGACCCGTATGGGCCGCAATGCCCGCTTCATCGTAACGGGCGACGTGACGCAGATCGACCTGCCCCGCCGTTCGGACAGCGGACTTACGCGGGCGATGCGCATCTTGGAGGAGGTCAAGGGGATTGGCCGTGTGGAGTTCGACAAGAGCGACATTGTGCGCCACCCGCTCGTCAAGGAGATTGTCGAGGCGTTTGACCGTCAGATGCGCCGTGACGAAGTAGAAAAGAGTTTGATTGAACCTAAAAACGAATAAAAAAGTATGAATAAAGATTTGACCGCTCTCAAACCTTCGTTGGTTTGGAAGCACTTTGCCCAGATTGTCAAGATTCCCCGCCCCTCGTCGCACGAGGAGGCCATCCGTGCCTACATCATCGCCTTTGCCAAGGAGCAGGGGCTGGAGTGGCGTGAGGATGCCGGTCACAATGTCTATGTACGCAAGCCCGCCACGCCGGGTATGGAGAACCGCAAGGGCGTAGTGTTGCAGGCCCACCTCGATATGGTTCCGCAGAAGAACAACGACAAGGTCTTCAACTTCGAGACCGACCCCATCGAGGCCTATATCGATGGCGAGTGGGTGACGGCCGACGGTACGACGCTGGGTGCCGACAACGGTATCGGTGCAGCGGCCATCTTGGCTGTATTGGAGGATAAGACGCTCGTTCACGGCCCCGTAGAGGCACTCTTTACGGCCACCGAGGAGACGGGTATGGATGGTGCTTTCGGCCTGGAGGGCGGTATGTTGCAGGGCGATATCCTGCTCAACCTCGACTCGGAGACCGAGGGCGAACTGTATGTGGGTTGCGCCGGTGGTTTGGATGCTACGGCTACCTTTGACTATACGGCCGAGCCGACCCCCTCGTGCGACTGCGTAGCCCTGAAACTTGTGGTGAAGGGTATGAAGGGCGGCCACTCGGGAATCCAGATCGGTTATCAGCGTGCCAATGCCAACAAGACCCTCTTCCGCTTCTTGGAGTGCTGGTCGCAGGGCGAGAAGGTGCGCCTTGCTTCGGTCGATGGCGGCGGTCTGCGCAACGCCATTCCCCGTGAGGCCGAGGCCGTCGTGCTGGTATGCGCCTCGAAGAAGGAGGCCTTCGTGGAGGCTGTCAAGGCCTTCGAGCAGCTGATTGTAAAGGAGTACGAGGATATCGAGGACAATGTGCAGATCTTCACCGAGGAGGTGGCCCTGCCCGCCGAGGTGATTCCGGCGGAGGTGTCGGACAAGCTCATCAAGGCCATCGTAGGTTGCCCCGACGGGGTACAGAAGATGTCGCTCTCGATGGCAGGTCTGGTGCAGACCTCGACCAACCTGGCCCGTGTCGTGTCGGATGACAAGACGGTGAAGGTGCAGTGCCTGCTGCGCTCGTCGGTACGTTCCG
>CALAQA010000193.1:0-14588 GCA_937889065.1 uncultured Alistipes sp. | reverse complement strand
TGAACTCCATCATCCACTTGTAGTCCTTGTAGGCGATGTAGATCTCCATACAGGTGAACTCGGGGTTGTGGGTGCGGTCCATACCCTCGTTGCGGAAGTTCTTGCCGAACTCATAAACACCGTTGAAACCACCCACGATGAGTCGCTTGAGGTAGAGCTCCGTGGCGATACGCATATAGAAATCCGTATCGAGGGCGTTGTGGTGGGTGATGAAGGGGCGGGCCGAAGCACCACCGGGGATGGGCTGCAGAATGGGGGTCTCGACCTCCAGACAGCCCTGCTCGTTGAAGTAGTTGCGCATCGTGGCCACGATCTTGGCACGCTTAACGAATACCTCACGCACCTTGGGGTTTACCACCAAATCGACATAACGCTGGCGGTAGCGCACCTCGGGGTCGGTCAGGGCATCGAACTGCTGGCCATCCTTCTCCTTGACGATGGGCAGCGGACGAATCGACTTCGAGAGGATGGTGAACTTCTGGCAGTGTACGGACAACTCGCCCGAGTTGGTGCGGAAGGCAAAACCCTCGACACCGATGAAGTCGCCGATGTCCAACAGCTTCTTGAAGACGGTGTTGTAGAGCGTCGTGTCGCCCTCGGGGCAGATGTCGTCACGACGGATATAGACCTGAATACGGCCCGTGTGGTCCTGCAACTCGAAGAACGAGGCGCTACCCATAATGCGGCGCGAGAGCATTCGGCCGGCAATCTGTACCTTCTCGAAGCGCTCGGGCGTGGCATCAAAACCCTCGGCAATCTCGGCTGCCGTAGCCGTTACGTCGAAACGCTCGGCGGGGTAGGGCTCGATGCCCATCTCACGCAACGCCTTGAGCGAGTTGCGGCGCAAAATCTCCTGTTCGCTTAATTGTTCGTAAGCCATAACTTTATTGCGTATTTATTGTTGTCTTATTTCGTGCGGCAAAAGTAGCGAAAAAATAGCATATATCCAATCAAACCCAACCCGATACCGAGCAGCGTACCCCAAAAAATATCCATTGGGTAGTGCTTTGCCAGGTAGATGCGCGAATAGCATATCAGTAGCGTGATGGCCACCATTAGGATGCTGAACCAACGACGACGAATCACCGAGGCCGAGAGGATGCACAAGGCCCAAACGGTCGAGGCGTGGGCCGAGACGGTGCCGAAGCGACCTCCGAGGGCCTCCATCGGGACGTGTACGGCGGGGTCTGCAAGAAGTGCGCCGTCACGCAACACCTGCAGCGAATCGGGCGTGATGGCCAACCCCTCCAATTGTGGCTCGAACATCGGTCGCCAACGGGGCTCGAACGCAGGCAACAGATCCTTCATCAGGCCGCTGTGTTTGAAGATGCCCGCCACCACATCGGCCAACCCCATTGCCAGGGCCAACAGCAGGATGAAGAGTCCCAACGCCCGCCAACCGTAGCGACGCTGCACGAGGTAGAAGATCAAGAGGTAGAGCGGAATCCACATCGCAGTGCCCGAGATGGCGAGCATCACCGAGTCCAACAGCTCGCCACCGTCGAAGTTGAGTGCCAAAAAGAGGTCGTGGTCAAACGTGTACATCGAAATTCAAAATTTAGAATTCAAAATGCAAAATTGATTTTGAAGATGCGGTTTAGAATTGGAAGTAGATAAATGGTTGAATGTCTGCCGATTTAACTTGCATTACGAGCCATATTACGGCCACCAGCAACACCACCTGTACCCCCATCGGAGCACGGCCAATGCGGCCACGCATCCACTCGTCAAGACGCGAGGGCGAGAGGTGGAGCAGGTAGCCCACGGCGAGGAGCAACATCGAGGCGGCATAGCCCTCCACGAGCTGCGGCAGGAGCGAGAGGTCGAAGGCGGTGAAAATTTGGTGCAGCATCAGCTCGACGGTCTGCATCGAGTCGGCACGGAAAATCAACCAACCGAAGGCGACCAGGTGGAAGGTGAAGAGGACTCCCAGGAGGCGCATCACGGGGTTCATCTCCTTGCCCAGCATCTTTGCCCCGGGGACAAACGAGAGCCACACCTTATGCAGCGCCAATGCCACGCCGTGCAGCGCACCCCACAACACAAAGCGGATGGCGGCACCGTGCCACAGACCACCCAACAGCATCGTGATGAGCAGGTTAAGGTAGGTGCGCAACTTGCCTTTGCGGTTGCCCCCCAACGAGATATAGAGGTAGTCACGCAGCCACGACGAGAGCGAAATGTGCCAACGTCGCCAGAACTCGGTGATGGTGGCCGAGTGGTAGGGGGCATCGAAGTTTTTTGGGAAGCGGAAGCCCATCAAAAGGGCCAGACCGATGGCCATATCCGAGTAGCCCGAGAAGTCGCAGTAGATTTGCAGCGAGTAGCCGTAGATGCCCACCAGACACTCCACGCCCGAGTAGAGCAACGGCTCATCGAAGATGCGATCGACAAAGTTCAGGGCGATGTAGTCCGAGATAACCGCCTTCTTGAAGAGTCCGGTCAGCAGCAAAAAGAGGGCGCTGCCCAACATCTCCCGAGTCACCACGGGGCGGCGACGTATCTGGGGAATGAAGTCGCTTGCACGCACAATGGGGCCGGCTACCAATTGCGGGAAAAACGAGAGGTAGAAGAGGTAATCGAGCCAACTATCCAGCGGGCGCAACTTACGGCGGTAGATGTCAATCGTGTAGCTCATCGACTGGAAGACGAAGAACGAGATGCCGACGGGCAGGAAGATGTTTTGAAATTC
Organism: uncultured Alistipes sp.; assembly: GCA_937889065.1. Taxonomy (GTDB): domain Bacteria; phylum Bacteroidota; class Bacteroidia; order Bacteroidales; family Rikenellaceae; genus Alistipes. Next base: position 11,896 of record CALAQA010000193.1, on the reverse strand, counting down.
GAACATCCCCTCGCCGACGAGTTGGTTCGTCAGGTCGATGAAGAAGTTGGTGTATTTGAAGTAGCCCAGCAGCGAGAGGTTCAGCACGACACTCATCGCCACCAGGAACTTACGCATCCGCTTTCCTTCGGTCAGGAAGAGCGAATAGCCGATCATATAGTCGGAGGTGGCTACCAGGAGCAGCAATACGAAGAACATCCCGCTCGACTTGTAGTAGAAGTAGAGCGAGAAGAGGATTACATAGAGAATGCGGGCCGTGGTGGTGCGACGCAACAGGTAATAGAGGCCCAGGAAGCCGACAAAGAGATAGAGAAAGAGCCCGCTACTGAAAATCAGTGGCGAGGCAGGGTCGTAACTCAATAAGGGCTTCAGTATCTCTATGAGGCGTTCCATCAGCGATTTGTTTCAAGTGGAAGCACCTCCGTAAGTGCGGGTGCGGCGGGTTGCATTCCCTCCTCCAAAGTTTGACGAAGCAGCGAGTCGAGAATCGGTTGTGCGGCCTCTCGCTGACGGCGCAGACGCTCATCGGCCTTCGCTGCCTCGGCATTGATGGCATCGAACAGTGCCCACGCCACCCGACGACCTCCGCCGTAGTTGATGTGGGTGTAGTCCTTGCCGGCCCACCCCTTGGCCACAAACTCCTTCATACCGCCCTCGGCCTGCATGGCGTCGAAGGTGGACCAGAAGGCGGCACCCTGATTGCGGGCGGCCGTGCGCTGACAGTCAATCATATAGGGGATGGCGTCCATTGTCTCGAAGCCGTTGTCGCCCTTCACCGAGCGGTCGCTTACGCCCAGCACCAGAATGGCTGCCGAGGGGAAACACTCCCGACAGTAGGCGATCACCTTCTCGATTTGCGCCCCGTACGAGGTGTATTTATAGACACCGGCCTGCATAATGTTCAGACCATATTGCAGGATGACCAAATCGTAGGGCACGAGGGCATTGACCTGGGCGTTGATGGTGGGGTTGGTGCGGAAGATGGCCTGGCCGTTGTTGCTGCGCACCGAGTAGTTATCCACCGAGACGCCCTTCGACTCGAATTGAGCACCGTAGCCCACCAGCGTCGAAGCCCCCTCCAACACCTGGAACTCCAACGAGTGGATGGCGTCGTGCTCCACCACGGCCTCACGTACCGCCTCCGAAGGCTCGATCGTAAATTCGTTCGAGAGCGAATCGTTTACAATAAGACGGATGCGGCTCTCGTCGGGCGAGCGGAACAGTACACGGGCACGGCTGCACGAATCCAACCCACGGCGGAAGGTGGTTGCCTCCCAACGGGTCGTGGCCCCCTCGCTCGGACGGCATACCCAGCCCGAAACGAAGTATTGCTCGTTGTAGGGGGCGGGGGTGCTCTTGTATTGCATCACGTTGTAGGAGGTCCACCCCTTGGATTGGGTCTTGACGGTACGACGGAAGGCCGTAAGGGGCGAGGCCATCGGGGCAAAGCCCGTACCTCGACCACCAAAGGCCGTTTGCAGGCGTTCACGCAGGTCGGCCGTCAGGATGTCGCCCTCGATGAACGAGTCGCCCAAGACGGCGATGCGGATGGTGCGGTCGGCACGAATCAGCGTATCGCAGAAGGTGGCAAAGCGGTTGTCGGTGCTGAAGTCCTCGATGGGCGTAAGGCGTGAGCTGAAGCGGCGGCTGTCGAGGATCACCGAGTCACGTTGCGGCTCCATATCGGCCATCGTGAGGGGCCATTCGTAGCTGACGGTCGCCTGGCGGGGAATCGAATCCACCGCCTCGACCTGCTCGCTCACGGCCTCCATATCGACCTCAAACTCCGCCTCGTCGAAGAGTTGAATCTCCTCCGAAGTGTTGGTTTGGGTGGCATCGTGGAAAGCGTAGAGGTCCGAGAAGATGTTGGCACGGCGCAACTCGATGCCGCCGACGGTCATCGGGGGGATGAGGCTGACAACCACCAGCGCCACCAAGACCCAGGCGGCTGTCTTCCAGCCACGCAACATCATATCTTGTTCTTTGCGTTGGGACATAGTCGGAGGGTTAGTCTCGGCGACCGAGAATCAGGAAGACGTAGTAGAGCACCGAGGCGATGGCACTCAGGGCAGCTACCAGGTAGGTGCGGGCCGCCCAGTTGAGCGACGTGCGGGCGTGGCCGAGCTGCTCGTCGGTCATCATACGGCTCCCCTTGAGCCAGGCCAAGGCTCGGGCCGAGGCGTTGTACTCGACGGGCAGCGTTACGATCGAGAAGAGTGCCGAGGTGGCAATCAAACCGATGCCGATCCAGCAAACCAACTCATTCTGGGTGGTTGCCAGCAACACTAGACCTGCCAAAATCACCCAGGTGGCAATCGACGAGGCGAAGCTGACGATGGGCACCAACTGCGAACGCAGCACCAGCGGGGCGTAGCCCTGGGCGTGTTGCACGGCGTGGCCACACTCGTGGGCAGCCACCGCAGCGGCCGTTACCGAGCGGGAGGCATAGACCGTGTCGCTCAGATTGACCGTCATCGTGGCGGGGTTGAAGTGGTCGGTGAGCTGTCCGGCAACGTGGGTCACCTTGACGTTGTGGATGTTGTTGTCACGCAACATCTTCTCGGCCACCTCTTTGCCCGTCAGGCCGCCCGGGAACATCACCTGCGAGTACTTCTTGGTGACGGCTTGCAGGCGTGCCTGTACGATGTAGCCCACCACACCAATGACAATCATCAGCAGGTACATGCCCCACTGTCCGGGGACGCCGTAGCCCATTCCGTTGGCTCCATAGAAGCCCATCTCCTCACCATAGTAACCCGTCTGAAGCAGGGTAATCAACGTGTAGATCATATCTCTTGTGTTTTTTTGTTTCGTTTGTAAAACGATTTTTATTCAAAAACCGTCTTTATATGGCGCAAAAATACGAAATTATGTGTTACTTTGCACTATCTTTTCAAGAAAAACAGAGCCGATGAATCTCGAATTTCACATTGCACGCCGTATGGCACACGCGACCGATGGCCGTTCCCGCTCGGTGATGGAGCGTATTGCCATCTTCGCTGTGGCGTTGAGTGTGGCGGTAATGGTGGTCTCGTTGGCTGTAATTGTGGGCTTCAAGGAGCAGATTTCGGAGAAGATGTCGGCCTTCTCGGCTCACGTGGTGGTGACCGATGTCGGAGGTGTGCAACGGCTTAATGCCGAGCCGTTTACCGAGAATGAAGCGTTGCGCCGCCATGTTGCCTCGCACGATGGATTTGTGCGTATGCAACGCTATGCCGAGCGTGGGGGTATTGTCCGCACCAGCGAGGCGGTCGAGGGGGTGCTGTTGAAGGGGGTCGGAGTGGATTACGATTGGCAACCCGTCCGTGAGTGGCTCGTTGAGGGGGCTTTGCCTCGGGTGGGCGACTCGATTCGCACGAAAGATGTGTTGATCTCCCGTTCGCTCTCCGATCGATTGCAGTTGGGGGTGGGCGACCGCATCGAGCTGCTTTTTGTCGAGGCCGACGAGGCCCCGCATCGCGACCGTTTCAAAATCTCGGGGCTCTACTCGTCGGGAATGGAGGAGATGGATAACCGTGTGGTATTTACCGACATACGCAATGTGCAACGCCTCTCGCTGTGGAATGCCGACGAGATTTCGGGCTACGAGATCTTTCTCTCGTCGCTTGCTCGAGCCGAAGCCTTTGCCGAGGAGTTGGACCACAACCTGCTCTATAGCGACGAGGAACTGCCTGCGGTGACGGCCGTGGCGGTGCAACGCCTCTATCCCAACATCTTCGATTGGTTGAAGGCGCACGATGTCAATGCGGCCGTCATTCTCGTTATTATGTTGGTGGTGGCCTTCTTCAATATGAGTGCTGCCCTCTTGATTTTGGTCTTCGAGCGCATCCGAATGATTGGTGTGCTGAAGGCGCTCGGAATGCAGCACCGTTCGCTCAGGCGCATCTTCCTCTACCGTGCTCTGTACATCGCCCTCCGAGGGTTGGTGTGGGGCAACGTGGCGGGTTTGACGCTCTGTGTGGTGCAGGCGCTGTTCGAGGTCGTAAAGCTCGATAGCGAGGGCTACCTGCTTTCGTCGGTGCCCATCGGTTTGGAGTGGGGGTGGTGGCTGCTGCTCAACGTGGGCTTTGTGGCCTCGATTGTGGTGCTGATGCTCCTTCCGGCCTCGGTGGTGGCAACGGTAAAACCTGATGAAACAATGCGTTATGAGTAAAGATATGGAAAACTCGTCCCGGGGTGGCAAGCTCGGTCAGATGCGTTGGATGTTCAACCGCATCGCCCCAAGCTACGACTTTTTGAACCACCTTTTTACGCTCAACATCGACCAACTGTGGCGGCGTCGTCTGGCCCGAATGGTGGCTCAAGAGAGACCCAAACAGGTGCTCGATTTGGCGACGGGTACGGCCGATTTGGCCATCGCCCTGGCTCGCAAACTCCCCGAAGCGGAGATATTGGGGCTTGACATCTCGACCGAGATGATGGCCGTAGGCGAGAAGAAGATTTGCAAGGCGGGTCTGGAACAACGCATTACCCTCGACGAGGGCAATGCCGAGGCACTTACGCAAGGCGACGAGAGCTTCGATGCTGTCACGGTGGGCTTTGGCGTGCGAAACTTTGACCACCTGGCCCAATGTTTTGCAGAGATGCACCGCGTGGTGCGCAAGGGAGGTCGTGTTGCCATCTTGGAGCTTTCGACCCCTCGCAACCGCTTCGTGCGTGCCTTTTACAACGGCTACGCCCATCGCTTTATGCCCTGGCTCGGCGGATTGATTTCGCACGACAAGGCGGCTTATCGCTACCTGCCCGCCTCGATTTCGGCCTTCCACCGTCCCGAGCGGGTGGTCGAGATGCTCACCGAAGCAGGTTTTAAGCAGGTGGAGGCGCACAAACACCTTTTTGGAATTGCATATATTTATCTGGCTGTAAAATGAAAAAGTACCTATTGCTGTTGATGGCCCTTTGCGTGGCCGTAACCCTCTCGTCGTGCCGCAAAACGATGGAGAAGATGCGTGAGAAGGTGGAGTTTATCGGGGTGGAGGATGTGCGCCTGGTGGGGCTTACGTCGCTTGAAATCGACTTCTCGGCCCGTAACGACACGGCCTATAACCTGGTCGTCAAGGAGGCAACCATCACCCTGTTGAACACCTCGACCGAGTTGGGTGCCCTGCATCTTTCGGAGCCGGTGACCGTCAAGAGTCGCACGACCGATACCTTCACGAGCCGTTGGCGCATCGAGATCGGCAACCCGTTGCAACTCTTGTCGCTGGCCTCGAAATTGCGCAACAACGACCTCTCGGGACTCTTCGTCAGCATCGATGTCGATGGTCGTGGCGGCCCCGTGCCGGTAAATATCTCGCGCGAAAGAGTGCCTTTGTCGGAAATTTTGTCTAAATTTGGGGCTGATATCTCCGATTTATCCAAGTTGATGCACTAAAGAAGATGAAGAAATTGGTTTTGATGGCGGCCTTTCTGTGGGCTGCGGTGTGGTGCGCCGAGGCGCAGTCGCTTAGCTCGTTCAAGGAGCAGTTGGCCCGTGAGGTAATCTCGGAGGCAACGTCGGCTCCCGCTACGGTGGTGGCTACCGAGCAAGGATCGGCTGCCGAGGTGGTGCGTGACCTTTCAAATCGTAACACAAAGTCGCTTGCACTGCGGGGCTATCGGGTCTGCATCTTCTTCGACAACGGGCAGGATGCTCGTGCCGGAGCCATGGAGGCTCGCACGTTGTTCGAGGAGAAGTTCCCCGGTGAGGCGCTCTATATGGTTTACGAAAACCCCTATTTCCGTGTTACGGTGGGTAATTGCCTCACGATCGAGGAGGCTATCATTTTGAAAGCTAAGGTGGCAGAATTCTTCCCGAAAGCCTTTCCAAAGAGCGAAGAATTGCTTTTAAGCGACCTTTTGAAGTAAAAAAATCGCCCCAACTTATAATTTTTAGGTCAATTTCTTTGCTTTTCATTTTCGAATCCATATATTTGCAACTGCAAACTACTGCAAACAACTCAATCAAATAACTTATTTAATAGACAGATGCTATGAAAAAGATTTACATGTTTATGATGGTTCTGGCTGCTACCGCAATGGTTAGCTGCGCCGGTCAGGCAACGAAGTCGGCTGAGGAGTGCACCGAGTGCACCGAGTGCGTTGAGGGTCAGCCCTGCGAGAAGCCCGTTGAGGAGCAGTGCGAGGCTTGCAAGGCAGCTACCGTTGAGGGCGCTGTTCAGGAGGCCGTTGAGGAGGTTAAGGCTGCTGCCGAGGAGAAGGCCGTTGAGGCTGTTGAGGCTGCTGCTGACGCCGTTAAGGAGGCCATCAAGAAGTAATTCTTACCGCCTTACTTACCAAAAAGAGGAGTTCGAAAAGAATTCCTCTTTTTTTTGTTCCTTTCGCTTTATAATTGTATCTTTGCTATACTTAAAAATTTACAATCATGCAGGAAGTAACTCTTTGGATGCTCATCCCCTTTGTGGTGATGTTGCTGATGATTGCCGTTGCTCCGCTCGTCGCGGAACACTGGTGGGAGAGTAACCGCAACAAACTCATCTTCACGTTGCTTCTCTCCATCCCGACCGCCCTTTTTCTGACGGCCTATGGCTTTGGCGCCGATGTTGCTCATCAATTGATGTTTGACTACGTGCCTTTTATTATGTTGTTGTTGGCCCTGTTTGTCGTTACGGGCGGCATCAACGTCACGGGCGATATTGCCGCAACCCCCACCACCAACACCCTGCTGCTCGGCTTGGGCTGGCTCTTGGCCTCGTTTATGGGTACGACGGGTGCAGCGATGCTGATGATTCGTCCGCTATTGCAGATTAACCAGCAGCGTGAGCACAAGGTGTGGACCGTGCTCTTCTTCATTGCGCTGGTGGCCAACTGCGGTGGTCTGCTGACTCCGCTGGGCGATCCCCCCTTGTTCCTGCTGTATCTGCGTGGAGCTTCGTTCGAGTGGTTCTTCTCGCTGGTGAGTCAGTGGGCGGTTGTCGGTATTGCCCTGCTTGTGATTTACTACTTTGTAGATAGCTTCCAGTATAAGAAGGAGAATCCGTTGAACCTGCAACGTGATAACGAGGAGAAGGAGCCGATTCGTGTTCGCGGCTCGATCAACTTCCTCTACCTGGCTATGGTGATTGCCGCTGTGGTCTTCCTCAATCAGAGCTATATCCCCCAGATGGGCGACCACCACGCTCCGCTCTACCTGCGTTACCTGCGTGAGATTGTGCTGTTGGTGATTGTGCTGCTGTCGCTCTACTCGACCAAGAAGGAGGTGCGCGAGGCCAACAACTTCTCGTGGGGCCCGATTGCGGAGGTGGCCATCCTCTTTGTGGGTATCTTTACGACGATGACCCCTGCCTTGATGTACCTGAGCGCCCACGCCCCCTCGCTGGGTCTGGATGCTCCCTGGCAGTTCTACTACTCGACGGGTCTTTTGTCCTCGTTCCTGGATAACGCTCCGACGGCGGTGGCATTCCATACGGTGGCTACGGGTCTGCCGGTGGTGGAGGGTACGACGTTGGTGGCCGGCATCCCCGAGGTACTGCTCAAGGCTATTGCGCTGGGTGCCGTCTTCTTTGGTGCGATGACCTACATTGGCAACGGTCCCAACTTTATGGTCAAGGCCATTGCCGAGCAGGAGGGTATTTCGATGCCTTCGTTCTTTGGCTATATCTTCAAGTTCTCGTTGGTGGTGCTGCTGCCCGTCTATGTGGTGGTGCAGTTGTTCTTCTTCTAACGAAAGCGTACAGGTCTAAAAAAGCGAAGCCCGAATCTCGGACTTCGCTTTTTTTATGGCTCGATGCGGAAGGTTTGCTCGATGAGTCCGCTCTGCATCATTTCGTCGGTGGGGAGGTGGTGCAGGTGGGGATTCGCCACCAGGGCAATCGTGTCGCACAGCGAACGGGCAATATCCAACTCGTGGGTCGAGAAGAGGATGCACTTCCCCTCGTCGTGCGCTAGTCGGGCCAACAACCGACACAGGGCATAGCGATTGGGCAGGTCGAGGAACGAGGTAGGCTCATCCAACAGAATGATGGGGGTGTCTTGGGCCAGGGCACGAGCAATCATCACCCGCTGACACTCGCCATCCGACATCCGATCCATCGTGCGGTGGGCAAAGTCGGCCATTCCGACCAACGCCAAGGCCCGTTCGACCATTGCCCGATCTTCGGGTTGCATGCGGCCAATCCAGTTGGTGTAGGGGGCACGCCCCAAGGCCACCACATCCTCGCATCGCAGGTTGGCGATACGCACCCGTTCGGTCGTTACGAAGGCGATGCGACGGGCCAACTCCTCGGGCGAAGCTTGGGTGATGGAGACCCCGTCGAGCAGAATATCCCCCTCCACGCAACGCCCCAGCGAGGCGATGGCCTTCAGCAGGGTCGATTTTCCGGCACCGTTGCGCCCCACCAGAGCGGTCAGCTGCCCCCGACAAAAGTGGGCATTGACCCCACGCAGCAGGGGACGGTCGGCATAGCCGAGGGAGAGATTTTCGAGTCGTATCATCTATGCAATCGATTTATGGCGCATCACCACCAGTACAACAATCGGAATACCCATCAAGGCGGTGATGGTGTTGATGGGCAGGGTCAGCCACTTCGAGATTACGTCGCACAGCAGCAATACGCAGCTGCCCGTCAGGGCCGTGGCGGGAATCAGGATGCGGTGGTCGGCCGCACGGAAGAGCATGCGTGCCACGTGAGGCACGGCCAGACCGATGAAGCCCACCGGGCCGCAGAAGGCCGTGACGGTGCCCGCCAACAGCACCGTCGAGAGGAAAATCACAAGGCGTGAGCGGTGGAGCGAAAGGCCCATCGTGCGGGCATAATTCTCGCCCAACAGCAAGAGGTTGAGGGGTTTGATGGCAAGGATGGCCAACAGCCCACCACTGACGACTGCCGCCACCAGCAGCGCAAGTTGTGCCGAGGTGACATCGCCCAGCGACCCCATCGTCCAGACGACAAACGATTTCAGTGCACCCTCACTGGAGAGGTATTGCAGAATCTGCACCAACGCATCGATGCCCGACGAACACATCATACCCAAAATCAGGATGACCATAATGTCCTTGATGCGGCGACTTACCACGGCGATGAGTACCAAAATCAGGGCCGAGCCAATCCAGGCCGCACCGGCCATTCCAAGGGTCGAGATAAAAGCACTTCCACCCATCCCCAAGAGCGGTGCACCCAACAGCAGGAGTGCCACGCCGAAGCTTGCTCCGGAGCTGATACCCAACACAAACGGACCGGCCAGAGGGTTGCGGAAGAGGGTCTGCATCTGAAGACCGCTCACCGACAAAGCGGCACCTGCCAGAAGGGCCACCAAGGCCTTCACGAGGCGGATGTCACAGACGATTTTTGCCGTCGCAGGGGCCACCTCACCCCCCGTCAGGGCAGCCCATACCTCCCCGAGGGGGATGGCCACCGAGCCCACCACCAGGTCGCATACAAACAAGGCGACGGCAAGCAGCGAGAGCAGGGTAAAGAGAAGGGTGGTGCGTTGTTTCATCGGTTAAAGATAACTTTTTTTTGCTAATCGAGCAAGTGGTGATAGACCAGTTGGTGGTCGGGCAGCAGGTCGGGGTGGAGGATGCGAATCAAATCCGAAAGGGCCACATCGGGCTCCACAACCCCCTGTTCCCAGAAGTCGTTGCCACCGTGCGGGTTCATTCGGGCGTTGTTGTTATAGACCCGACGACGCTTTACCACCTCGACATCTGCAAGGCGGGGAAAACGACGACACAACTCCTCGAGCGAGTGCATTGTGCCCGGGTTGAGCCACAGATCGGCCTCGGCGAGCAGCAGGTAGGCCTGCTCCAGATCGATCACATCGCTGCGGTTGTCGCCATCATCCGAAAAGATATACTCGCCGCCCGCATCGTTCAGCAGGCGAATCATATAGCTCCCCTCGGGGGGCATAAACCAGGTGTCACGATAGGGGGAGTTGAACATCACACGGGGACGGGGTGCCGAGCCTGCGAGGTTTGTGAGGGCCTCGTACCGCTCGGCAATGGGGGCAAAGAGCGCCTCGGCTTGGGGGCGTGTGCCGAGCAACTCGGCGAGGAAAACCATCCACTCGGCCTTGCCTAACGGGTGTTGTTCGAGGTACTCGCCCACATAGACAAAGGGAATCTGCAACTCCCGCAGGCGATTTTCCATCTCCGAAGCACCGCTCACGCCATACAGCAGCACGATGTCGGGATCGAGTGCCACCAGCAGCTCGTAATTTAGGTTCCCGTCGTAGCCCACATCGCCAATCTCGGTGCGGTGTTGTTGAATGTAACTGTTTGACACGAAATCGATTCCCGAAACGCCAACTACTCGCTCCACGGCTCCCAGCCTATCGAGCATGGCCACATACGACGAGGACATACAGACAATGCGTTCCACCTCACCCTCGATGACCTGACCCGTAAAGTGGGCAGGCAACGGCTCGTTGTTGCGGCGGATGAAGAGGTGCGACGGCGCAGCGGCTCCCTGCCAGGGGCTGGCGGTGGTCAGAAGGGTCGAAGCCCCCTGCTCGGTGCGACAAATCGAAAACCCTTGGGCGTAGCGAGGCGTATAGCAGACTTCCCGATAGGCATCGAGCGATGGTGCTTGGGGTGTGCAGGCCGTAAGCCACACGAAGGCGATAAGCAGCAGTCGTTTCATAGGTTAAAAAAGGGGGCAGAGGTCGTTGTAATGTGTTATGGCAAATAACGTGAATACTTCTGTTTGACGGCCTCTGCCCGTGCTAATTTTTCTTGCCCCAACGGGGGGTGATTCCGATAAAAAATTCGTAGTTGATGCCCGGCATCGGGTGGGCCAATACGGCCATATACTCCTTGTCGAAGAGGTTGTTGATGCTTCCTTTGAGCGAGAGATCGCACCATCGGAAGGAAAAACTGCGCCCCAACGAGAGGTTGCTCAAGGCGTAGCCGTCGAGCGTACCCGTGATGGTCGAGCCGTTGCTCGAGAGGGTGTAACGCTCGCTGTACGAGCACCATTTGTAGTCCAACGACCACTGTCGCCACCCCACCCGCAGCCCCGCCGATGCACTGTGCAACGGCACATAGGGAAGCTGCTTGCCCACCGAACGGTCGGCCGACGAGAAGGGGTCGCCCACATTCTTCGAGGGGGTCCAGGCGTAGGTGCCGTTGAGGGCAACGGTCCAATCGTTCGAGGGTCGCCACTCGAGCGAAAGGCGGCTTTCGATGCCGTAGGAGTGGACCTCCTTCACGTTGGCAGGGGTGTAATAGCCCATCGCCTTCGGGTACCAGAAGATCCAGTCGTCGATGTACGAATCGAACCAGGTTGCCTCGCCCGTGAGGGTCACTTTTTTGTTATCAATGGCCTTGAAACTGATGCCTACATCGTACGACCATCCCTTCTCGGGACGCAGGTCGGGGTTGCCACCCGGCTGGAAGTAGAGGTCGTTGAGCGACGGAAAACGGTAGTTGCGCGAGGCCGAGCCCTTTACGACCAATCGTCCGCCTCGGAGGAGCTCGGCATCGACAAAGAGGGCGGGAATGAGGGGCGAGAGGTCGTCGCCATACAGCTCCTCACGCAGCGTGGCACCCCACCCCAACCAGTCGGTGGCACGCCAACGCAACGTGGCGGTGGCGGTCAGCTCGGTGCGGGCCTTGTCGAAGCCCAGACGGTGCGTACCTTCGCTGTCGATGACCTGCTTGCCCAGCGAACGTGCCCAATGGCGGTGGAGGGTCACATCGCCCGACAAGAGCCACCGTTCGTTGGGGGTAAATTCGCCATTGAACCGGCCGTAGAGGGTGTGCGTGCGGTTGCGTGAATACTCCATTGTGCCGTCGGGAAGCCCATCGGAAGGGGTCTCGGGGGCGTTTTCCGTGTCGGTCAGTGCCACCTTGCGGTCATAAGCGGCCCAAGAGTGGATGTAGCCCACGGCCGCCGACATACGACCCCGACTGCGAATCTGCTCCCACCCCACAAGTGTACGCAGCGTCTGCTCACGC
>CALAQA010000192.1:0-16987 GCA_937889065.1 uncultured Alistipes sp. | reverse complement strand
GTCGGGAACTCGATGAAGAGCTCGGGCGTCGAGTTGATGTCACGCATACGCCATACACGGAATACGCCGCCATCGTCGGGCACACGGTTGTTGATCACGAGGTGACCCTTGTGGTCCGAGGTCATATAGTAGCTCGACGTGGCACCCTTGATCGAACCGAGGTTGATGGTGCCCACCACAGCACCCGTCTTGGCATCGAGAATGATGGGATCCTCACCCCTGGTGTTGATAATAAGGTGGTCGTCAGTCGTGGCGATACCGGTCGTAAAGTTGAGCTTCGAGACACCCACCTGCGACAACTTGGCCGTCCACAGCATCTTGGCACTACCCGAACGCACACCACCCTCAACGCGGGCAGGCTCGGTCTGCTGCAGTACCCAATCACGCTTCGTGACACCATCCTGGGCAATCACCGTAAACTTCTTGGGCTCGGAGGGCGAGCACCAGAAGGCGGTCTTTGAGGGGTCGGGAACGATGGTGGCGTGGGGCGAGATGACCGCCTCACCAAAGACATTCTGCAGCTCCTCGAAGTAGATGAGCGACGCCGTACCACCCGCCTTGTCAATCACAGCCGACAGACCCAGCGAGGGAATCGAGAAGCTCTCGATGTCGCAAGCCGAGCTCTTGGCCAGCGTGGCCTTGATGGTCCATACGCTCTTCTCCTTCTTCTGGTCGGTGAGCGTCACGGTATAGGTCTGGCTCAAATCGATGGTCGTCAGCATCGGCTCCAACGTAGCGTTGTCGTCGAGGTTGAACAGGGCCCACACCTTCGGGTAGTCCTCCAGACGCTGTACGTTGTCCGACTCGACGGGCAGCGTATAGGGCACCTGGATGGTGATAAGGTGTTTGTCGTAATCAATTTTGCTTGCAAAGCCCGAGGCATCGGCCGTGTGATAGCCCTCCCAGGTGGGATAGACCGTCAGGTTGTTGATGCCTTTGTTGGCGATCGCCGGAATAAGCTCCTCCGGCTCCTGGCACGCCGTGAAGGGAAGCACGACGGCCAATAACATCCAAAATATACTCTTTTTCATCGTCGTAGCTCTTTTAGAAATTCCACTCGGGGAACTGTTCAATCGCGTTGTTGTTCTGCAACTCGGCATCGGGAATCGGCAGGCGATACATACGGTTCAGGAACTTGCGGTCCTGACCATCGACATCGACATACTGATAGCGGTAGCCCGAGCCCTCCTTCGTGATCTTCAGACCGTGGGTGCGGTAGCCCGTATAGGCCTCCTCCGAAAGACGCCAACGGCGCATATCCCACCACAGGTGACCCTCGTAGGCCAGCTCGATCTTGCGCTCGTGGATGAGTGCCTCGAAGGCCTCGTCGCCCGTCAGGGTGGTGTCGGTCGGCAGACCTACACGGCTACGAATCTTGGCAATGTGGCCCATCGCTACATCGTAGTGACCCAGACGCATCTCGGCCTCGGCCAGGTTGAGCAGCACCTCAGCCAGACGAAGCTCTACCCACGTCGAGGTCGAAGCCACGTTCGTCAGGTCGAGGTTCGACTCCTGGCGGAACTTACGCATATAGTAACCCGTCACGGTCTTGCCGTAGGGATAAGGCTCTACGCCGTAATCGACATAGGTACCATACTTACCATCGACGCAGCACTCCAGCTCCACGCCCTTCCACACGGCACCGTTGTAGAGCACCGTAGCAGCAAAGCGAGGCTCCAACTTCTCGTAGGGAGGATACTCGGTCGTACCCTCGGCCGAATGCCACTTCGACCAATCTACCTTCGAGCCATCCTTGGCCTCGTAGCTCTCGACCATCTCCTGCGTGGGAGCGGCGCCACCGGCCGTGGTGTACTCGTGGTACATACACATATAGCGGTCCCAATAGTGGTTGGGGCCCGTTACCTGGTAGTTGAACTCCAGAATCGACTCCGTGTTGCCACCCTTCGTAGCAGCCTCGTACGAGGGAGCCAATGCATAGCCCAACTTGAGGACCTCCTCGGCAGCAGCCTTGGCATCGCCCCAACGCTCGGCATAGAGCATGGCACGCGACAACAGGGCATAAGCAGCACCCTTCGTTACACGACCCGAGTTCTGGGCGTTCCACTCCTGGGGCAGATTCTGGGCGGCGAACATCAGCTCGTCGTAGATATACTGCCAGGTCTCACTAACCGACGTAAGAGGGGTATTCTTCACCGTCTCGGCCAGGCTCTTGAAGATGATCACCTGACCACCGTGACGCTTCGCCAGCTGGAAGTAGAGGAAGGCACGGAAGAAACGGGCCTGAGCCTCGTAGAGGGTGTTCACCTCGGCCGTGTAGGTCGAGTAGTTCTCCATGGCGGCCAAGAACTCGTTGATGCGGCGAATGCGGGTGTAGGTATTGGTCCAGCAATCGAGCATCGAACCCGCACTCGACATCGTCTCGGGGGTGAATACATAGTAGTTCGAGTCACCGGCACGGTTACCCAGAATGGGCGAGCCATACTTAAACGTATCGGTCAGACCCTCGGTAAGGTTACCTTGGAACTGCTGATCGCCAAACTGGCCATAGACGGCGATGTACTCGTAGAAATTGTTGATATACAAATCGGTTGCCTCCTGCGACTCCCACGCCGACTTGTCCGACACACGGTCGGTGGGCGTGAGCTCCAACCAGTCGTTACAACTCGTCAATCCGAGCGCCGTGAACGACAAGAGCAGGGTTAAAATTCTCGTTTTCATAGTTTTCATAGTTTTCGGATTAGAGCGTAATGTTCAAACCTACCGACATCACACGCTGCTGCGGGTAGTAACCGTTGTTCACACTCGGCTGCTCGGGGTCGATGTTATACTTGCCCACGTGGCTCAACGTGAGAAGGTTCGAGCCCTCGACATAGATGCGCAGCTTGCGGATACCGGCCTTGCGCGTCAGCTTCTCGGGCAGCGTGTAACCAATCTGGGCCGTCTTCAGACGCAGGTAGTCACCCGGACGATACCAGCGGGTCGAAGAGTAGGCGTTGTTCGACGACGAAGCCAACGACAGACGGGGGAAGTAGGCTCCCGTATTCTCGGGCGTCCACGAGTTCTCAACCAGATAGAGCGGCGAGTTACCGTCGTGGTAGAAGGGCTTGGTCATCGAGGTGTTGTCCATAATACCGCCATCATAAACACCCGTCAGAGCGATGGTCGAGCCAACAGCACCCTGCAACAGGAAGTTCAGGTCGATGCCCTTCCACTCGGCGTTGAAGGCCAAACCGGCCGTGAACTTGGGATAGACACTCGTACCTACATAACCACGGTCCTGCTCGTACGAAATTTTGCCGTCACCGTTGCGGTCGATGTACTTAATATCACCCACACGAACATCCTTACCAATCATCGTGGGCGAGTTCTCTACCTCTTCCCAGCTCTGGAACAGACCATCGTCGATGAAACCAATCACCGAGCCAACCTCCTTGCCCGTCAGCTTCTGGTAGTCGGGGGCATTGGCGGCATCGCCCGAGTAGAGCAGCCAACGACGCTTGGCATACGAACCCATAAACTTGATGCCGTACGAGAAGTCACGACCCACACGGTTGTTGTGCGAAAGGGTCAAATCGAAACCGCGCACATCCTGCTTGTTCTTGTTCTCCCAAGCGGGGAAGTAGCCACCCACCGAGGGAGGATAGGCACCCGATGCACTGGCCAGCATATCATATTTATAGGTATAGAAGACGTCGGCCTCAACACCCAGCTTGCCACCCCAGAAGGTTGCATCGACACCGATGTTGTAGTTCAGGTTCTTCTCCCACGTGATATTGGGGTTGGCCACCGACGAGGTGTAGATGCTCTGCTGACCGGCACCACCGATAACAACGGCATTGCCACTCGAAATCGCCATCGAGTTCAGGTACTGGTAGGCGCTCACGGCCGACGTACCCGTCAGACCGATACCGCCACGCAGCTTGAGGTTATCGACCCACTCTGCACCAAACCACTTCTCCTCCGAGATACGCCAACCGGCCGAAGCGGCGGGGAAGAAGCCCCAACGCGAGCCGTTCATACCCGAGAAGAGGTACGTTCCGTCGTAGCGACCCGACAGCTCGATGTAGATGCGGTTGTCGAAGTCGTAGTTCAGACGAGCCACGAAGCCCACCTGACGCGAACGGTTCGACGTACCGCCAATGGCACGCTTGTCGCTCGAAGCATCACCGAAGTTGAGCTCGGGCAGATTCTCGAACAACAGATCGTACATACGACCATAGTGGTTGTTGCTCTTGTAGTCGCGCGTCTCCATCAGGGCCAACGCAGCCACACGGTGCTTACCGAACGTGTTGTCGTACGAAAGCGAGGTCTGCGTGATACCGTAGTAGGTGTAGTACGAAGCCTCCTGCAACGAGGTCTCCGAGCCCAGACCCGAATAGGTGCTGCCCACCGTGTAGTTCATCTTGCTGATGTAGCCGTTCTCGTCGTACGAGAAGTTGGCCAATGCCAAATCGTAGGGGGTCGAGAAGGCCTTGGTGTGCTGGAAGGTCATATCGTACGAAGCGAAGAACTTGGCCGACAGACCCTTCACCCACGGCAGATCCCAACGCAACGAGATGTTGGGCTGAATGTAGGTGGCACGGCTCTTATACGAACCCGACTCCTCATAGGCAGCCACGGGGTTTACCGTAGCCGAGGCGGTCGGCGTTGCGGTGTGGTACTCCACGCCGTCGATGGTTACCTTCTCGGGAACGTAGGGGTGTACACGCATTGCCTGCTGTGCCACGTTGTTCCAAGCCGAAGGATCGGCCGAATAGGTCGGCTGGTCGTGGTCCTGAATACGGCCTGCCACACCCACCTCCAGCGTAAGGTTCTTGGCAATCTTGGCCGAGAGGTTGGCACGAGCCGTATAGCGACGGAAGTTGAAGTTATCGACGTTACCCTTCTGGTCGAACATACCCACCGAAGCAAAGTAGTTCATCTGGTCGTTACCGCCGTTGGCCGAGAGGGTGTGCGACATCGTCGTACCCACGCCAAAGACCTTGTCGTACCAATCGGTGTTACCCCAACCATTGCGCTCGTTGAGCATATCCTGCACGATGTCGGCCGTGAAGATGGGCTGCTTGCCATCCAACTCAAGGGCCTTGTTGTACCAATAGGCATAACCCGGACCATCCAACAGATCCATCGGGTTGGCATTCGAGCTCACACCAAACGTACCCTTGTACGAAATGGTCGATTCGCCCTTCTGGCCACGCTTCGTGGTCACGATGATAACCGTGTTACCATCCAGACCATAGACGGCAGCCGCCGAGGCATCCTTCAGAATCGAGATCGACTCGATATCCTCGGGGTTGATCTGGTTGATGTCACGGGGCACACCATCGACGATGTAGAGCACCGACTGACCGCGCACCATAATCGACGAACCATCGGCACCGGGCTGACCCGAGGTCTGCACAGCCGTCACACCGGCCACACGACCTGCCAACATATTCGTTACGTCGCCCACGGGAGCCTTCTCAAGCTCCTCGCCCGAGATCTGCGAAATGGCAGCCGTTACCGAGGCCTTCTTCTGCACACCGTAACCTACAACCACCACATCTTCGATGTTCTCGGCGTCGCTCTTAAGCTCCACCTCCAGATTCGTGACACCATTGACAGGCACGGTCACGGTCTGATAGCCGATGAACGAAATCTGCAAAACACTCTCTTTCTTGATGTTCTGCAACATAAACTTACCGTCAATGTCGGTCGAGGTACCCGTTTGGGTGCCTACCACAATGACCGTGGCGCCGATGACCGGTTCTCCCGCTTCATCGAAAACCGTTCCCTTGACACTGTTTTGTGCCCAAGCCGAACCCGGGCTCAAAACCACGAAGAGTGCACAAAGAGTGGCCACCATACGGCTCCACAACTTTGCGGCTCCCCCTGTTTGGGATAAATGTTTCATAGTTATTGAGTTTTAAGTTTGTGAATTTTTCGCGTATTTTCGAGTTCCGATGTGGGAAACAACCTACTTTTCGGCCTTGATATTCTGCTCCAGAATGTCCCACCAGTCGTGGTTGATGATGTGCACCAGGTCGAAGATCATCAGACCACCCTCGCAGCTCTTCATCACCTGCGCCACAGCCTTGCCAAACTGCTCGGGATCATCCACCTGCTTGCCATCCTCGCCCTGCTTCTTGTACTGCTCGACATAGAGCGAGCCGACCACCGGCACCACACCGCAGGTGATACCCTGAGCCAATTCGGCACCGCCCTCGACCGAGTAGCAGTAGGTCAGATCGTTGGGATCCATACCCGACTCGGTACGCTGACCCACGATGGGGCGACCCTGAGCGGCATCCACCTCGTCCTTCGTAACGAGCGTGTAGTAAAGACCCGTCATATAGATGTCCAACAGCTCGGCGTAACCCGTCTTGTGGTAGGTTGCCGATGCCCAATCGGGATAACGCTCCGAGGGGTCGTACTGCGTGCTGGCCCAGTTCACGCCCAGCTGATAGTAGGTCGGATACCAAGCACCCGTATAGTCACCGATGAGGATGTTGGGGTTGGCGGCGTGGATGGCCTCGTGAGCCTCCTCGACAAACGACTTGATGATCGTGGCACGCCACTCGACCCACTCCTTGAAGTACTTGCCGGGCTTCCAGGTCTTCTCGTCGGCCCAGGTCAATACATCCTCGGGGTAGTTCTCGAGCTTAATGCCGCTCCAGGCCTCAAACTGCTCGCGCGAGAGGGGCGAAAAGTCCGAGGTGATGTTGTCGTAGCGCAGACGGTCGAAGATGATACCGTCGGCATCCTTATAACGCTCGGCAAACTCCACCAGAATGTTCTTCTGATACTCGCGCACCTCGGGGTTCGAGGGGTTGAGCATACCGTTGTAGTTGGTCTTGATCTGGCTGATGGGGACCAACTCGCCATTCGACTTATAGACAATCGACTGCCACTCGGGGTGGTCGTTGTAGATGATGCCGCGGTTGAAGAAGTTGTGACCGCCGGCAAAGATGTTCAGCGAGCCGTGTACACGCATTCCTGCGGCGTGGCCCAGGTCGATGAAGTGGCGCATCATATCGTAACTGCGCTCACGCACCGTACCCTCGAACTCGCCCATATAGGGGGCATACTTACTGTCGTAGAGGGTCTCGCCCATAATCGACTTGACATCGACCACGATGTCCGTAACGCCAATCTCCTTCATCTTATCGATATAGAAGGCAATCGAGTCGGGATAGCTCATACGCTCGAAGTTGGCCTCACAATCAACCCACATATAGACGGGTTTCGTCGGCTGCGTTTCCGCACAGCCGACAAACATCACCAAGGCCGCCAGAGCCACCGTGAAAAAGGCAAAATATCGTTTCATATCTTTTTCTGGAAAATTTTGCTGGAGTGTTTACCTATATTATATAATAATTGCTCGTTACTCGACAGCCGAGATGACTACCGCCGTCGGCACGGCACGCTGACTGCCGTCGCTCGGGGTGTTGCAAAGCTGACCGTCGTAGCCCACGATGGCCGACGAACCACCGCCGTCGAGGTTGATGGCGTAGTCCATACCCATCTCCACGAAGATGTCGGCCATCTCCTCGAGGGTCAGACCATTCGAGCCGTTGTTGCCACGACCGTCGCACACCAGCACCATCACCTTGCCATCCTTCGTACCGCCCACGGCCGTACGGGGCTGACGCGACTTGCCTGCCGTGCCACCCGTGTGCATAATCTCACGGTAGTAGTAGTCCATAGCCACGTTCTTACCCTTAAAGACCAACATCGGGCCACCACCGATGGCCTGCTGCGGCTCCCAGAGGGTGGCACCGGCCGTCGAGGTGGTCGGAGCCGACTTCATATAGGTCTCGGTCAGCTCGTCGTTATCGAGCGGCGAGGGGAACGAGTAGGGCTTGTTGTTGATGCAATAGACCCACGTAGCCTCGAACGAGCCATCGGCCATCTGACCCAGCGCAGCACGTACGGGGTAAGCGATAATCTGCTCGCCATTGACGGTCGGGTAGGCCAACTCGGTGGCAATCGACTTCACCTCGCCATCCGTGATGCAGAGGCTCAACGAAGCGCCATCCCAGAAGTAACCGCCATTCGATACCACATAGGGGGTACCCTTACCCAGCGACGAGAACGACCCGAAGATCGAGGTCGGGGTCTCTGCGGGCTTGAGGTGGGTGGGGGCAAAACGCAGCTTGGGGTTGGCCTTCAGGTCGGCGATGGCGATGTAGCCCTTCGCTACGCCACCATCCGAGAAGGTACGCTCGAACTTCTCGAACGACATGCGCTTCGGATAGTTCGACTCGGGGGCGTCGCTGGCCGTGATAACCGTTACGGGCACACACACCGAACCGTGCAGCTCATCCTTGGCGGCGGCGATGAAGGTGTAGGCCGTAGCGGGGGTCAGCCCCTCGACCTTGACCTCCGAAACCTCCTCCACAAGGGGCGTACCCTCGGCGAAGATCTGATCGAGCGTCTTGCTCAACGACTCACCCTCGGCATAGAGGTAGGCGCAGTCGGTTGCGTAGTAGGACTTGATGCGTACGGTGATATAGTCCGTACCCTTCTCGACAGGGGTAATGGTGACGGTCGGCGTCGTCTCGGGCGTCGGGAAGACATACTCGGGATTCACCTCCTCCTCACAACTGAAACAGAGGCCGATGCAGGCCACAAAAAGCGTCAAAAGGTAAAACTTCTTCATTGCAAAAATAGGGTTATAGTTCTAATTGTGCGTAAAATTAAATAAAATTATCCATATAACAAATCTTTTTAAATAAATTTTAATATGGATTTTCGGCGCAATTTTTCGTTTATTTATTGATTTACAACTATTTAACCGCTTTTTGCCAAGATTTTTGCAAAATAAAATTTTTTCTAAAAGTTTTCACCCTCCGCCCTGCAACAAAAAAAGTGGCTGCCCAACACTATGTGTTGCGACAGCCACCGTAAGCTTTTCCGAGCCCCGACTACTTCTCCTGCGGATCGGGATAGGTGAAGGGGAGGAACCAGGTAAGAATCAACGCCGGCACGGCACTCAGCAGCGACCAGATAAAGAACTGCTCGTAGCCGATGGCATCGCTGATCACACCCGAAATCATACCCGGCAACATCACGCCCAGATTGGCCAGGGCCGAACCAAAGGCGTAGTGGGCCATCTGGTGTTTTCCGGGGGCAACCTGCTGCATAATGAATAGCGTAAGGCCCACGAAACCAAAGCCATAGCTAAAATACTCGAAGACAATCGCACCGCACACCAACCACATATTATCGGGCTGATAAACGGCCAGCAGGGCGTAAATCACAAACGGCACATTGAAGATGCAGCAGAGCGGGAAAATTGCCTTTTTCAGCCCTCGCCACGAGATGAAATAACCACCCAAAATCGAGCCGAGAATAAAGGCCACCACGCCAAACGTTCCGTAGTAAAGGCCGATCTGATCCTTCGTCAGGCCCAGACCCTGCACGGCCGTGTCGGCCTTCAGGAAGAGGGGCACGATTTTAATCACGAGTCCCTCCGTAAAGCGGTAGCAGACGATCCAAGCAATATAGAGCCAGATGTATTTCTTCCGGAAAAATTGAGCAATCACTCCCCACGTTTCACGCATCGTTTCGCTAAACGTAGCGTGCGTTTTGGCCGCCTCGCCACCCGTCGGAAGCACTCGCCAATGGTACAGGCCGAGCACCGCTAACAGAATGCCACACAGCAACATAATGATGACCCAGGCGTAGAGGACACCCATCTGCGCCTCCAACTTTCCGGCCAGCCAAACCAGACCGCCCATCGCCGTCACCTTGGCCAGGTTGTAGAAGGCACCCTGCCACCCCACAAACTGCGCCTGCTGGGTCTTATCCAGCTCGGTGATATAGACTCCGTCGAGGGCAATATCGTGCGTAGCACCGCTGAAAGCCAACACCGCCATAATGGCCACCACGTAGGGGAAGAAGTTGGGCAGCGGCAGAGCCATTGCAATGAGAGCCAGCGAGATACCCGAAACCAACTGCGTCGTGACGACGAAGAATTTTTTGGTGCGATACATCTCCATCAGCGGGCTCCAGAAGGGCTTGAGCGACCACGGAAGAATCAAGAGCGAGGTCCAGAAGGCCACCTGGGCATCCGAGATGCCGAAATCGTTAAACATCAAAGGGGCCACCAGGTTGATGAGAATCAACGGCAGACCCATCGCAAAATAGGCGGTGGGAACCCACCACAGAGGCGATTTTTTGAGTTGCGCCTGTTCCATTGTTTTATTTGTTTTAGTAGTTAAATTTCAACGATTTACAGACCGAGCATCTTATTGCGCACGATGGCACAGATACCCACCAGACCGGCCGATTCGCCCAACTTCGAGACCTTGATCGAAGTATCCTTCGAAACGAAGTTCAGAGCAAATTTATTGATGGCGCTCTTGATGGGCAGCAGCAGGTAATCCTTCGCCTCGTAGAGGGTTCCACCCAGCACCACCACCTCGGGGTTGAACATATTGATCAAGCCCGCAATGGCACGCCCGAGCGAGGCGCCAATCTGCTCCATCACCTCGATGGCCAGCATATCCTCTTTGCTCAGCGCATCCAAAATGTCACGCACCGTAATCTGCTGACCTGCTTCAAATTGCGACGAAAGCATCGAGATGTTGCCCTGCTTGAGTTTTTCGACAAATTGGCGGTGTGCGGCACAGCCCGATACCTCCGTTTCGAGGCAACCACGCTTGCCACACGAGCAGATAATTTCGTTATCGAAGAAGGGGAAGTGGCCATACTCGCCCGAGAAGCCCGATTTGCCGTAATGCAACTCACCCCCGAGGATCATACCGATGCCGAAACCCCAGCTTAAATTCAAAAAAATCATATTCTGCTCGCCATTGCCGACGCCATAGACATACTCGCCGTAAGCCATTGCACGTGAGTCGTTTTCGATAAAGACACGACACCCCACACGCTCCTCCAACACGTCGGTCAGCGGCTTCTCGTCGAAGAAGAAGTAGGAGTAGCTGTACCCCGTCTCGGGATTGACGCGTCCCGAGAGGTTGATGCCGATGGCCAAAATCTTCTCTTTGCGAATGCGGGTCGAGGCAATGAAGGTGTTGATGTGGCCGCACAACTCGTCGAACGACTGGCGGGTGTTTTCGATGGTGAAATCGTACTGACGCTGCACCACCATATCGCCTCGGAAGTTGATGATACCCAATACAATAACATCACGCTTAATATCCACGCCCATAAAGTAGCCGGCCGACGGATTCAGTCCGTAGATGCTCGGGCGACGACCACCCGTCGCCCCCTGTTTTCCCAGGTCGCAGACAAAGTCTTCGTCGATGAGTTCGCCCACGATTTTCGTCAGGGTCGGCACACTCAACCCCAGCTCACGACTCAAATCGGCTATGCTCTCGCCGCCGTTCAACATATATCGGCGCAGGATCTCTCGTTTGAGCTGGGCCGACTTCTTGCCGCTGGTCAGGGCCTCCAGAAAGTTCGATTTTACCATAGTAGTGACCGTTTTTAGGACGAAAACACCTCGTTCCCGCCCCCTTTTTGATGGTTGGTTTGGGACAAAGTTACAAAAACTTGCGAGAAATCACAACTTTATCGCTCAAAGAGTAAAATTTTAGGGTACATTTTCCCAAACTTTCTAAACTTTTTTAACAAGATTGTAATTTTTGTCAAAATATTTTTTTCTTTTATTTGGAATTCAGATATTATTTTTATTATCTTTGCCTTTGTAAAGTGTACCTATGCCCAAACTGTACCCATCGGGAGGGTCGAGGCAGCGGAACACCTTATATATTAAAGAGGTAAAGAAGCAACTGAAAAAAAAGAAAAAGAGATTAACCTAAATTTATTAAACTTTCACACTATGAAAAAATTATTCTATCTGGTGGCAGCTGTGGGTTTGCTGTTCGCTGCGTGTGACGACTACGATGATACGGGCATCAACGACCGTATCGACGATATCGACAAGCGCGTGACGATCTTGGAGGAGACCATTGCCAGCCTCAATCAGGACATTGCCGGCGTACAGACGCTCGTGGATGCTATGCAGAACAATGTCTATGTATCGAAGATCGTGAAGGGTGAGACGGGCTACGAGGTCTATTTCACCAATGGCGAGAAGATTGAGATCGCCGACGGTAAGGCCGGTGAGGCCGGTAAGGATGGCGTTACGGTAACCGTAATGCTCGACGAGGAGGATGGCCAGTACTACTGGGCCGTTACGAAGGACGGCACGACCACCTTTATCGAGGTCGATGGCAAGCGTCTTCCCGTGAAGGGCGAGAAGGGTAACACCCCCAAGATGCGTGTTGTCATGGAGGGTGAGACCGGCTACTGGGAGGTAAGCTACGACAACGGCGAGACGTGGGAGCGTGTGCTGTTGGAGGATGGCACCCCCGTGACCACCTCGGGTGGCGCAGGCGGTCTGTTCAAAGAGGCTTACGTGGACGAGGATACCAATACCGCCGTATTCGTATTCCTCAATGGCGAGACCCTCGAGATTGAGCTGCGTAGCGACCTCTATATCAACTTCAAGGGCGAGGCTGTTGAGTCGGCCGACTTCCAGTATGGCGAGACCAAGACCTTCGAGATGGAGGCTGTAGGCGTACTGAAGACCGTTGTTACGACCCCCGACGAGTGGAAGGCTTCGTTCGATAAGGAGACCGCCGTTTGGTCGATTACCGCCCCCACGGCCGAGCACGCTGCTTGCGCCGACTCGGAGGGTGAGGTTGCCCTGATCTACTTCGGCGAGGAGAACCAGAGCTCGGTGATTGCACTGAACGTGAAGATTGGTAAGTTCATTTCGGTGGCTGACGAGTATCTGACCATAGAGGCTGCCGCCGAGGAGGCTACCTATGAGATTCCCTACACCGCCGATGGCGAGGTAAAGGTTGAGGCCGTTGATTCGTGGATTTCGGGTACGGCTGCCGACGGTGTTGCTTCGATCGTGGTTGCTGCCAACCCGGGTGCCGAGCGTACGGGTACCGTCAAGCTCGTAGCCGAGAGCAACGAGGTGGTTATCACCGTAGTTCAGACCGAGGGCGTGAAGTTGCTGCCCTATGGCTACCGTGCCGGTTCGGAGGAGACTGTCTTCGCCAAGCCGCTGTCGGAGATTACCGGTCTTTCGGCGGCTGCTGCCGATCACATTGCCGTAACGAACGACTATGTAATCATCAGCTCGCCGGGTGCTGTGCCCGTAGTACTGAGCGCTACGACGGGTGAGTATGTTGGTACGCTGAACGTGGGCGATTTGACGGTTGCTGCCGTTACGGCCGATGATGCAAACAATATCATTATCAGCACGTTCCAGGATGCTGTCGGCTTCCGTATTGCTCGTATGAAGTCGATTACCGACACGCCGGAGGTATTTATCGAGCGTGCTTCGACCGAGTATGGTAAGGATATTTCGGTTATCGGTGATGTTTATGGCGATGCCCGCATTACGCTGATGTACTCGCCTTGGTCGTCGGGTACGACGGGTCACCTGCTCTATCAGGTAAGCGGTGGTGTAGCCGATGGTGGTAACTGGTCGAAGATTGCCGCAGGTTCGATTACGGATAAGATTGACAACAACAATGGTGATGTTATTTACCGTGATATGGCCGCCGGTGCGCCCTACTTCATGACGGGTTACTCGAGCAACTGCTTCGTTTGGGCAGAGAACGGTACGGCTCAGGCTATTCAGATGACCACCAACAGCAACTGCGGTGCTGTCTGCATCGATGTTGAGCAGTTCAACGGTGCTTACTACCTGATGACGGCTTGCGATACCTACTTCACCTGGGCGTTGGGCGATGCATCGATCTACATGGCCGATGTCACGACGATTGACAACTTCAAGGCCGGTACGGTTCGCATCCCGACGGGTGACTACGGCTGGAATGCCGCTTCGATGGGTGGTAATACCGACTGCGCCCTGAAGGTTTCGGCTGACGGTGTTTATATGTACATCTATGTACTGCACCCGAACGGCCACCTGGGTTGCATCCGCGTAGATTGCCTCGACAAATAGGCACACTTTCTGCTGAGCAGAACCATTTAGTCCATAGCCCCTTGGTTGGGGCTATGGACACCAACAACGGGCTGTGAGGCCTCCTCACGGAGTTGCACTTGCAGCCCTTTTTAGGGCCGTTTGCGGCCGCTCGGCCCTCGAATGGGGGCAACGTTAATGAGTGAACAAAAAAGATGGAAGGTAAGTACACATTACCCAAAGATGGCGGTTTGGTGGAGCAAAACGTTCCGCACGACCTGCTGCACCGCTACGAAAAGATGCCTACGCAGGTCTTCCAGACCGAGACGCAAGGTGTAAACTATGTGGCCGATATGATTGTGCAGATGCTGCACGAGCATAACGAGATGCACGGCCACGACGACTTCTACGAAGATTTCAACCCCTTCGTATTGGGTCTGACGACGGGTCGTACGCCCGTGGGTCTGTATCGGGAGTTGGTGAAGCGTTACGAGCGAGGCGAGGTCTCGTTCCGCAACGTGATTGTCTATAGCCTCGATGAGTTCTACCCCATCCAGCGCTCGAACCCCCAGAGCCGCAACTACCGCATCCACCACGAATTTCTAAACCACATCGATATTCGCCCCGAGAATATCCACATCCTCGACGGCACGATTGCCCCCGACGAGATTTCACGTTACAGCGAGGTCTATGACAAGATCGGCCGCATCAACCTGATGATCATCGGCGTGGGCGAACAGGGTCAGATCGGCTTCAACGAGCCGGGATCGTACGAGAAGTCCCGCACCCGCCTGGTGCAGCTCTCGCACCACTCGCGCAAGGTGCAGTCGGGCTTCTTTGCCACCATCGGCGAGACCCCCAAGATGGCCATCACGATGGGTATCGACACGGTGATGCGTGCCGACAAAATTGTGCTGATGGCCTGGGGCGAGGATAAGGCCCGTGTGGTACACGACATTGTCGAGGGCGAGGTAACGAGCCAGGTGCCCGCCTCGTTCCTGCAGGAGCACGACGACATCGAGGTGGTGGTGGACGAGAATGCCGCCGGCCTCTTGACCCGTGAGGTGGCCCCCTGGTTGGTAGGCCCCTGCAACTGGACCAAGAAGTTTATGCGTAAGGCGGTGGTATGGCTCTGCGGCAAGGTGCAGAAGCCCATCCTGAAGCTGACGCACACCGACTATATCGAGAACTCGCTCGGTGAGCTGCTGGAGCTCAAGTCGTACGACAAAATCAACATCGAGGTCTTCAACGACCTGCAACACACCATCACCGGCTGGCCGGGTGGCAAACCCAACGCCGACGACTCGACCCGTCCCGTTGCATCGACCCCCTTCCCCAAGCGGGTGCTCATCTTCTCGCCCCACCCCGACGACGATGTCATCTCGATGGGCGGAACCTTCATCCGTCTGGTGGAGCACGGACACGACGTACACGTCGCCTACGAGACGTCGGGCAACGTGGCCGTACACGACGACGTGGTGCTGCAACATATCGACACAGCCAAGGAGCTGGGCTTCGGCGACCGCTACGCCGAGGTCGAAGCCATCATCCGCAAGAAGGAGAAGAAACAGGCCGAGCCACGTGCCCTGCTCGATTTGAAGGGGGCCATTCGCCGTGCCGAGGCCAAGGCGGCAGTCCGCTCGTTTGGTCTTCCGGCCGACCACGCCCACTTCCTCAACCTGCCGTTCTACGAGACGGGCGGCATCAAGAAGGGCCAACTCTCGGAGAAGGACATCAACATCATTGTCAAGCTGTTGCGAGAGATTCAGCCCGACCAGATTTATGCCGCCGGCGACCTGGCCGACCCGCACGGCACGCACCGTGTCTGCATCGAGGCAGTGCTGGGTGCGCTGGAGGTTGTCAAGGAGGATGAGTGGATGCAAAATTGCCATATGTGGCTCTACCGAGGTGCCTGGATGGAGTGGGATCTGGGAATGGTCGATATGGCCGTACCCCTCTCACCCGACGAATTGGTAAAGAAACGCCACGCCATCTACCGCCACGTTTCGCAGAAGGACATCGTTCCCTTCCCGGGCAGCGATACCCGCGAGTTCTGGCAGCGTGCCGAGGAGCGTACCCAAAATACGGCCGCCCTCTACGACAAACTCGGTATGGCCGAATATCAGGCCATCGAGGTCTTCGTCAAGATGTTCTAACGACTCATCCACAAACGCATTAGGTTAATAATTTTAAGGTGAAACAACGAGGTGTCCCCTGCGGAACACCTCGTTGTGGATTTTTATGCGTGCGGGGGACGATAGAAAGCGGAACTGAAGCCCATCTCTGTACGAAAACCTGACTGCCGATGATACGATGGCATCTTTGGGCACGGCCGCCGCTTTCGCAGAGAAGCCCGCCACAAGCTGTGCGAGTCCCTTTAGACGCACAAAAAAAAGCAACTGCCTAAAGACAGTCGCTCGTGCAATATTGCGGCAAATTATCGAACTCGCAACAGCGGGACTCGAACGGCGGCAGAAGCCGAGAGCAGACCGAAGGGAGGTTGTTGCAATCGAAGATTGTCGGGGTTGATGGGCGATGTGGCGAAAATCTCTTTTCAGACACAATCGCACAGCAAACACGAATATTTGCGTAGCAAACAACAACCGACCGCAGACAAGTCAGCCGAGGCGCCACACGCTGACCGAGTCCTATTCTGGGCAAACGAAAAAGGAGCTTTCTGAAAAGATAGCTTCCCTTTTAGGCGACGAGGGTATCCTTATATCTCAAAGCACATCTACTGACTGCGACGGTGAGTACTATTCTCTTTCCTGCACGGTCAGCTCTATTCGGGATATTGCATCGGAAGTGCCGATATTTTCAAAATAAGACAAATCAAAACAAAGGAGATATACACCCATGAACAACAAGATGATGAATGCAGCCGTTCTGCACGCTGTCGGTGACCTGCGCTATGAGCAGGTGGCTATGCCCGAGGTTGCAGAGGACGAGGTCCTTCTGAAGATCCGTGCTTGCGGCGTTTGCGGCAGCGACATCCCCCGTGTATACACCAAGGGTACCTACCATTTCCCCACCATTCCCGGACATGAGTTTGCCGGTGAGATCGTCGCGAGCAACGACCCCGCTCTGCTGGGGGCCCGCGCCGCTGTCTTCCCGCTGCTTCCCTGCCAC
>CALAQA010000191.1:0-11856 GCA_937889065.1 uncultured Alistipes sp. | reverse complement strand
CCAAGGGTCTACGGTGCGACATACATTGGTCTCCTCCTGGATGTAAATCTGAGTGTTACGAGCGATACGAGCCGAGAAGTCGGTTGGCAAGGCGATAGCCTCGTCAAGAGCGTTGGTGTGGAGCGACTGGGTATGACCGAGTGCTGCACCCATAGCCTCGATAGCTGTACGGCCAACATTGTTGAATGGATCCTGCTCGGTGAGCGACCAACCCGAAGTCTGCGAGTGGGTACGCAATGCGAGCGACTTAGGATTCTTTGGATCGAACTGCTTAACGATCTTCGCCCACAACATACGGGCTGCACGCATCTTGGCGATCTCCATGAAGTGGTTCATACCGATAGCCCAGAAGAACGACAGACGGGGTGCGAAGGCATCGACCGACATACCGGCGTTGATACCGGCACGCAGGTACTCCAGACCGTCGGCCAGCGTGTAGGCCAGCTCGATGTCGGCCGTAGCACCGGCCTCCTGCATATGGTAACCCGAAATCGAAATCGAGTTGAACTTGGGCATATTCTTCGACGTGTACCCGAAGATGTCGGCGATGATACGCATCGAGAACTCGGGCGGGTAGATATAGGTGTTACGCACCATAAACTCCTTCAGAATGTCGTTCTGAATGGTACCTGCCAGCTGGTCGAGCGTAGCACCCTGCTCCAGACCGGTCACGATGTAGAAGGCCAAAACGGGCAGCACGGCACCGTTCATGGTCATCGACACCGACATACGATCCAAAGGAATGCCGTTGAAGAGCACCTTCATATCCTCAACCGAGCAGATCGATACACCTGCCTTACCTACGTCGCCCACTACACGGGGGGGGTCGGCGTCGTAGCCACGGTGCGTAGCCAGGTCAAAGGCTACCGACAGACCCTTCTGACCGGCCGCCAGGTTGCGGCGATAGAAGGCGTTCGACTCCTCGGCGGTCGAGAAGCCTGCATACTGACGGATGGTCCAGGGACGCATCACATACATCGTCGAATAGGGACCGCGCAGGAAGGGAGCCACACCTGCTGCATAGTTCAGGTGCTCCATACCGGCCAAATCCTCGGCCGTGTACATACCCTTCACGGGAATCTGCTCGGCGGTCATCCAAGGCTGCTTCTCGTCGCAACCCTTGGTGCAGCACTGCTCGGCTGCACCCTCATATTTCAATGCAGAAAATTTTGCTCTCATAATTAGATGCCCATCTCTTTAAGGTAGAACTTCAGTGTTTCGAGCACGTTCGACTTCACGTTGATGAAGTTCGTGATGCCCTGAGCCTCGAGCTCAGGCGTGCAGGCGGGAGCACCGGCAACAACCAGGATTGCCTTGCCACCCAGCATCTCCTTGATCTTGGGAGCCACCTCGGCGTAATCGTCATCCGAAGCGCAGACTACCACGATCTCGGCCTTCGAAGCCAAAGCGGCCTCTACGCCCTCCTCCAACGACTTGAAGAAGGTGTTGTCGATAACGCGGATACCGGCGCAAGCGAAGAAGTTGCACGAGAACTGGGCGCGAGCGCGGGCCATACCCAGCGAACCGCAGGTCAGCATAAAGGCCTTGGGCTCCTTGCCCGAGCGATCCACCTCCAGACGCATCTTCTCGAAGGCCATCGCACCACGATAGGCGTTCAGCACGTTGCCCTCCTTGAGGTCACGCTCAACAGACTCCATCGTAATCTCCACCGAAGCCACCTCCGTGAAGTTGGGGAACTGGTTGGCACCCAGCAGAATCTGACGACGGGTAGCGATGTTCTTCTCCTTCAGGGCAGCCGAAGCCTCGATCTTCTCCTTGACGAAGCCGGCCTCGTAAGCGGCAGCAAAGCCACCCTTCTCCTCCACCTCGAGGAAGAGTTTCCAAGCCTCCTCGGCAATCGACTTGGTGAGGTTCTCGATGTAGTACGAACCACCGGCGGGATCGACTACCTGGTCGAAGTGCGACTCGTGCTTCAAGAGCAGCTCGACGTTGCGGGCGATGCGCTTCGAGAACTCATCGGCCTCGGCATAGGCTACGTTGAAGGGCAACACCTCGAGCGAATTTACACCGGCAATGGCAGCCGACATAGCCTCCGTCGTGCCACGCAGCATATTCACATAGGGGTCATAAACGCTCTGGTTCCAGCGCGAGGTCTCGGCGTGTACATACATCTTCGAGGCGCACAGCTTCTCGGGTGAGTAGGCAGCCACGATGTTGGCCCACAGCATACGACCGGCACGGAACTTGGCGATCTCCATAAAGTAGTTCGACGAAACGCTGAAGGCGAAGCGGATGGCACGGGCAGCCGTGTCGGCCGAAACACCTGCGTCGGTCAGACGAGCCATATACTCCTGACCTGCCGAGAGGGCAAATGCCAGCTCCTCGACGATGGTCGAGCCGGCGTTGCCGAACAGACGGGCATTGATGGTGATGGGGCGCACGTGCTTCCACTTGGCAGCCTGCTTAACCAGCTCAACGGTCTTGTCGAAGCAGCAGCACACCTTACCCTCGTTGGCGCAACCCTTTACAACGGGGTCGGCATCGAACGAGATGAAGGCATCCTCGACACCCTCCTTCTCCAACTTGGCGAGTACCAACTCGCATACACACTTACCCGAGAAGGTAAGCTCAACGGCCGACAGAACGATACCGGCCAGCAAGGTCTCCAGATCCTCGGCCGTGAAGTCCTCCTTGGCGATGCAGAAGCCGAGCGAATCAACGCCCGAGTTGAGCAGCTTGAGTGCCTCGGCATTGGCCTCGGCGGGGCACTTTACGACTACGGTCTGGTGAATACGCCACTCGTTGTTGGCGCGCGTTCCACGCACATAGGGGAACTGACCCGCCTCCGTCTGGAGGAACTCGATGCCCTCGAGGTTCTCGGCACGGTAGTAGGGACGCAGGTTGAAGCCCTCGCCCGTACGCCATACCAGCTTACGCTCGTAGTCGGCACCCTTCAGGTCGGCTGTAATCACCTCCTCCCACTTCTCGGTCGAGACGGGAGCAAACTCGGTGAACAGCTTTTCATAGGTATTTGCCATAACTGTTTAATTTGTATTGTGTTTTGGTTTGTTTCTCTTAATTCGACAAATATACACATTTTTTGGCAAAGTGTCATCTTTTTTGTTATAAAAATAACAAATTAACAACAAAGGAGGTCCGTTAGGCCTCCTTTATCGTTTTTTCAAGCTATTTTCGGACTAAAGATGGAGTTCGAAGTAATCGGTTACCTTCTGCATCAGGTGCACTCGGTCTTTGCCCATTACGTTGTGTTCGTGGGTCGGATAGGGGAAGTAATCGACCGGCACACCCGCCACCACGCAGGCACGTACGAAGCTCAGGCTGTGTTGCCACACCACCACCGGATCGACTGCACCCTGGCAAATCAGGAGCTTGCCCTGCAACTTCTCGGCCATCGGGATAAGGCTCGTAGCGGCATAGCCCTCGGGGTTATCCTCGGGCGAAGACATATAGCGCTCGCCATACATCACCTCGTACCATTTCCAATCAATCACCGGGCCGCCCGCAACACCCACCTTGAAGAGGTCGGGATAGTTCGTCAGCAGCGAAATGGTCATAAAACCGCCATACGACCAGCCGTGCACGCCGACACGCTCACGGTCGGCCCACTCGTTTTCGAGCAGCCACTCGACAGCCTTCACCTGGTCGGCCATCTCGCACTTGCCCAGGTTGCGGTGGGTCGCCTGCTCGTAGTTTAGGCCCCGATTCGAGGTGCCTCGGTTGTCCATCACCAGCACCACATAGCCCCGCTGGGCCATCAGCATCTCCCAACGACGCAGCTGCGCCTGGAAGGTGTTGGTCACCATCTGCGAGTGAGGGCCGCCATAGACATAGAGGATGACGGGGTATTTTTTCGTCGGGTCGAAGTCGTGGGGCTTAATAAGGCGGTAGTAGTTATCGTACTGACCGTCAGCACTCTTAATCGAGCCTAACTCGATCGTGCCGTAGTTCAGCTCCTTCGAGGGGTCGGCCGCCGTCAAGAGCGTACGCTTCACTCGACCTTTGCTGTCGTTGAGCGTAATGATGCGGGGCACATCAAGCGACGAATAATTATCGATAAAGTGGGTGCCATCGGGGCTGATGATGCAGTTGTGCCATCCCGCAGCGTGGGTCATACGAGCGGTTTTTCCCGTCTTGGTGTCGATGCGGAAGAGGTGACGCTCGACGGGCGAGACCTCGGCCGAGTAGTAGAAGAGGTAACGGCCATACTGCCCTGCCCACTCCACATCGGCATCGACCTTCGTAAGGCGCTCCACCTCGCCCTCGACCGAACAACGGTAGAGGTTGCGATAGCCATCTCGGTTCGAGGTGGTGTAGATGAAGTGCGTGGGGTCGCCCTTGAGGAAGTGGATGCCATCGACCGGCTCGACATATTTGTCGCTGTGCTCGGTCAAAACGGTGCGCACCTTCTTGCCGTCGGCGGCGCTGTAAGCGTTCAGATGCACGTTCTGTTGTTTGCGGTCAAGCACCTGAATATAAACGAGTTTTGAATCGGGACTCCACGTCACGCCACACAGATAACGCTCCTCGGTGAAGTCATCCACATCGACCCACACCGTTTGGTGGGTCTCGTAGTGGTAGATGCCCAATCGCACCCGCTCCGAGGCCATACCGGCCATCGGGTAGCGAATCTCACGCAACGTACCCGTGCGACTCTGAATGTCGAGCAGCGGGAACTGCGTCACGGCACTTTCGTCCTTCTGATAGAAGGCCACCTGCATCAAATCGGGGGCGGGGAAGAGACCGCTCATAATGCCGAACTCGTTGCGGCTCACCACCTGACCACTCACAATGGCGGGGTCACTCTCTTCGGTGATGGCATACTCCTTGCCGGCACGGTCGCTCCACCAGAGGTTATTGGCGCGGGCATAGAGAAAGCGTCCCTCATCGGCATAGCGGGCCGAATTGACCCCCTCGGGGAAGGGATAACGGTGAACAATGGTATCGGCCTTGGGGTCGATGCCGACCAGCTCACGCCCCACCTGGAAACGCATCGTACCCTTGCCTGTGAGGGTGTAGGGGGGCATCCGTTTGATGGAGGTGCCCAGCACGGCATTGATGCGGTCGAGGGTTGTGAGCACCTGCTGCTCGCCCGTGCGCAGATCAACATCGTAGATGGTCGAGCCATCCACCACGGTATAGACCTCCGACGAGGGGCGCCACACCACCTGTCGATTCTCCACCTGCAGCCCTACGCCGAGCACCGCCTCCTCCATCGTAAGCACTCGCTCGGTGGGTTGTGCCACCGCCATTGCCGTTGTCATCATTGCCAAAAGAGTTGTCAAAAAGTAGTTCATTCGTTCATTGGTTTGGTTCATCGCTCAAAAATAGTGCTTTCGGGCCGTAATTGCAATGTTTTGGGGCGAAATTCCCCATTTTGGGGACGAACGGACCACTTTTTCACCGTTCGCCACTTCGTATTCGTCACTCGCCACACACCCCACTTTCCACCACTCCGCACGCCATTTGCCACGCCAAACGGCCCATTGGCCACATTCCCACCCCACGATGCAGGTCGGTAGCGAAAAGGGGGTACATTTGCCGTCGAGAATTTTTCATTTTTCACACAAAAAAAAAGCAAAACACAATGTCAGAAATTCAAGAAAAAGTCGTAGCAATCATCGCCGACAAGCTGAGCGTAAAGCCCGCCGAGATCACCCCCGAGGCCGGTTTCACGACCCACCTGGGCGCCGATTCGCTCGACACCGTTGAGCTGATTATGGAGTTCGAGAAGGCCTTTAACCTCTCCATTCCCGAGGAGGAGGCCACCTCGATCGAGACCGTAGGCGATGCCATCTCCTACATCGAGAGCCACATCCAATAACGGAAGGCTAAAAAATCAGCCCAAAAGCCTCCGTCAAACCCACCCTTACGGAGGCTTTTCTTTTGCCGCTTCATTCATTATCGAAATCAGATATGACCTATTTTATTCATAGATTCTTACAGAGCCTCAACACCCAATGGGAGGCACCCGCCCTGAACGACTACGGCCGTGAGCCGATTACCTATGGCGAGTTGGCCCGACGCATCGTCCGTCTTCACCTGTTGTGGCGTGAGGCAGGATTGCAGCAGGGCGACAAAATCGCCATCCACGCTGCCAGCTCGTCGGCCTGGGTCGAGACCTTTATGGCTGTTGTATCGGGGGGCTATGTAGCTGTACCGCTGCTGAACGGCTACCTGCCCCTCGACACGCAGCGTTTGGTCGATCACGCCGACAGCCGCATCCTCTACACCGATGCAGCCTCGTTCGAGAAGATGTCGTTCGAGGAGATGCCCCAGCTGTTGGCCGCCATCGACCTCCGTACGGGGGCCTTGTTGGCCGCCCGCAATGGGTTTGAAGAACACTACACAACGTTGGACAACCGCTTTGCAGCCATCTATGGCGAGGAGTTCGGCCGTGCAGATGTCTGCTTTCCTGAGCGCCAAATGGAGGAGGTGTGCGTGATTAACTACACCTCCGGCTCGACGGGCAACCCGAAGGGGGTGATGCTCACCGTCGGCAACTTTTCGTCGAATGTCGATGAGGTGCTGCCCGCCTTTCCGTTCCTCTGTGGCGAGGGCTATTTGAGCATCCTGCCGTTAGCCCACATCTTCGGCCTCACGGTCGATGCCATCACCCCGCTGTGTGCCGGTATGCACCTCACGATTTTGGCGACGTTGCCCATTCCGCACACCCTCAAGACGGCCTTGCAGGAGGTGCGCCCCCGCCTCTTCTTTGCCGTGCCGTTGGTACTGAACAAGATGATCGACTACACCATCGGCGAGTTTATCCATAGCAAGAGCGGCAGCGAGAAGCTCGCCGACTGGCGCAACCATCCCGACTTCTGCTCGGCTCTGCGAACCATCTTTATGGCCGCCTTCGGAGGTCGTTGCGAGGCCATCCTGACGGGTGGTGCCGCCATTCCGAGCCAGACGGAGGAGCTGTTGGTCACTAAACTCCGTGCCCCCTTTATGACGGGCTACGGTATGACCGAGTGTGCCCCCGTTATCTCGCTCGGCCACCCCGAAAACTACCGCATCCGCTCGGCAGGCCGTATGCAGCAGAGCTACACCTACCGTATCGATTCGTCCGATCCGGAGCGTCTGGCAGGCGAATTGTGTGTCAAAGGGCCGTGCGTCTTCAGCGGTTACTACAAAAACGAAGCGGCAACCCGTGCCGTCTTCACCCCCGACGGATTTTTCCGCACGGGCGACCTGGGGACCGTCACCCGTGAGGGCGATCTGTTCCTGGTGGGCAGGTGCAAGAGTATGTTGCTCTCGACCAACGGTCAGAACATTTTTCCCGAGGAGATTGAGGTAATACTCAACACATTACCTTATGTAGCCGAGTCGCTTATCGTGCAGCGTCAAAACCGTCTGGTGGCCCTCATCGTGCCCAATGCCGACAAGGCGATG
This sequence comes from uncultured Alistipes sp., assembly GCA_937889065.1. GTDB lineage: Bacteria > Bacteroidota > Bacteroidia > Bacteroidales > Rikenellaceae > Alistipes. Next base: position 4,482 of record CALAQA010000191.1, on the reverse strand, counting down.
GACGACCACATCGACCACACGACACTCGAAGGGTTGATGCAGAAAAACCTCGACGAGCTGAATCAGCGCATCCCCGCCTACTCGGCCGTCATCGACTACGAACTGATGGAAAACCCCTTTGCCAAGACGCCGAAGGGGAGCATCAAACGCTTTATGTATGCTTAACATCAATGTGCGACAGCTCCTTGCGGAGCGTCACCAACGACAGCCCGAGGCGGCCGCCGAGGAGCATTTCGAGGCAGCACCGACCTTGCAGCAACCCATTACCATTGAGGAGCTTGCGACCCTTATCGGCCGTCGGCAGGGTTGCTGGATGGTGGGCGTGGGCGGTGGTGTAAGCCGGGAGGCGATGAGCCACATCAACCGCCTGGCCGAGAAGATGAATTGTCAGGTTGTAGGCACTCGCCCTGCGGTGGACAATGGGCTGATTGACCACGCACAGATGGTGGGTCGCACGGGGTGTGCGATTGCCCCCGACTATTACCTTGCCTTCGGCATCTCGGGCGATCGGCTGCACACGGTCGGAATCGCCCCAACAACCTGCGTTGTGGCTATCAACACCGATGCGGATGCACCCCTATGCCACAAGAGCCGCAGGGTGTTGGCAGCCGATGCCGAGACGACAGCCAAAGCGTTGGTCGAACTACTATAAAGAGCTAATTATGAAGAATTTCTTCAACGATAACAGTCTTCTTCAACACTACCTGCGGCACCCCGCCATGGAGCGCATCATTGCGCTGCGTGAGGGTAGGTTCGAGGAGGCCGCCCTCTACCCCTTCGCCCCGCACGACACAGCCGATGCACACCTTTGCTATCGTCTGGCAATGGAGCAGTTGGGTGCGCTGTGTGGTGAAGCGTTCGCCCCCGAGGCGGCCACGGTCGATCGGGAGGGGTGTCGGGTCGAGAAGGGTCGAGCCCGTTATGGCGAGGCAATGCAGCGCCACCTCAAACGTATCACCGAAAGCGGTTTTTGGGCCCTTTCGCTCCCCCGCGACCACGAGGGGTTGAACTTCCCGACCACCCTCTTTGTGATGGCCACCGAACTCATCGCCCGAGCCGACAGCAGCCTGGCCTGTCTGTGGGCCTTGCAGAATTGCGGGCAGACCATCGCCTCGGCAGGCAATGACGAGCAGCGTGACGCATACCTGCGACGCATCGCCCACGGAGCGACCTGTGCGATGGTCTTGACCGAGCCGAATGCCGGGTCGGATTTGCAGTCGGCACGATTGGAGGCCACCTTCGACGAGGAGCGTCAGCAATGGTATCTGAATGGCGTTAAACGTTTCATTACCAACGGTGATGCCGATCTGAAACTCATCCTTGCCCGCAGCGAAGCAGGCTCGTCGGATGGGCGTGGGTTGTCGCTCTTCCTGCACGACAAGGCGTGGGGCGGCGTGACGGTACGACGCACCGAGCACAAACTCGGCATTCGTGGCACGGCCACCTGCGAGTTGCACTTCCACAACACCCCCGTCGAGTTAGTAGGCGCACGCCGTATGGGGTTGATAAAATATGTGATGGCGCTGATGAACAGCGCCCGTCTGGGTATCGGAGCGCAGGCCGTAGGCATTGCCGAAGCGGCCCTGCGTGAAGCCGAACAATATGCCCGTGAGCGGGAACAATTTGGCAGACCCATCGCTACGCTGGCCCCCATTCAGGAGTTGTTGGCACTCGGTCGTGCCCGCTTGGAGGCGTGCCGTGCGCTGCTCTACGAGACGGCCCGAATGGTTGATTTGATTGACGGTCTGAGTGCCAAAACCGACCTCGATGCCGAGGAGCTGGCCGAGTTGCGCCACCGTCGTCAGTTGTGCGACCTCTACACCCCCATCCTGAAACTGATGGCTGGCGAATACTGCAACTCCATCTGCTACGACGCCTTGCAGGTGCACGGCGGAGCGGGTTATATGGCCGATTTTCCGATCGAACGTCTGGTGCGTGATGCCCGAGTGGTGACCATCTACGAGGGCACCTCGCAGATGCAGGTGGTGGCCGCCTTGCGCCACACGATGGATGGGATGTTGGTCGAGGAGTTGCACCAACTGAGCCGCACGCTCTTTGGTCACGGCGTGTTGCAAAACGAGAAGCGGAGGTTGGCTGCGCTGGTCAATAAGTTCTCGGAGGCGGTGCGTGCCGTGGCCACGATGAACGGTGGCAGCGAGCGTCACGGTCGCCGACTGGTCGAGTGTGGTGGCGTGTTGTTAATGAGTCTTCTGTTGGTGGCCGAGGCGGAGCGTGAACCGCAGCTCGTCTCGTCGGCTTCGCTCTTTGTGACGGAGGCCGACAGCCTGCTGGCTGCCCATACACGACGCATCACCGCCCTCAAAGATGACCATTGGGCGGCAATGAACGAAACTTACAGTTAGAAAGGTTAGGCCTGCTGCTCGAGCGAAGCAACCTGCTCGGTGATGGCTCGGTAGTAGCTCTTCGAGACGGGGATGGGCTTGGCCGAGGGGTGATCGAGCGAAATGACGGCCCGATCGGAGCGGTTGTCGTAGTGGTTGATTCGCTTCAGATTGACGATGTAGGAGCGGTGGCAACGCACCAACGAGGTGCCCTGCAGGGCCTCCTCGATACGCTGGGTCTTGCCACGCAACATATAGCTTACGAGCTTCTCGTCCAGCAGGTAGTAGATGCGCACATAGTTGTCCTGCGACTCGATGTAGTAGAGGGTATCCTCCCCCACCGACATCTTCAACACGCCGTTGTTGTCGTAGAAGTGTACCAGGCGGGTGGTGTCGGCCGCACGATGTTCGGTGACATTTTTTAGGCGCATCAGGTTCAGCTCCTCGGTCTTCTCACGGTTGGCCGTATAGAGCGAGATAAGCGAGTAGGGAATGGCCATAATCAGGGCCACGCAGAGCAGAATACGCCCAAATTGGGCCAACGTGATGCCCGCACCGTCCATCTCGAAGGCGACCGTGAAGAGGGTGTAGATCGAGGCCAGGGCGACAAACTCGCCGACCACCCAAACCAGATAACGCCCCATCGTGAGGGCACGGTTCGAGAAGCAGAGATAGAGCATAAGGCGACTCAAAAAGAGGGCGCCGACGGCTACAATATAGAACGAAAGTGTAACAAGGAAACGAGACAAAGGGCGAAAACCAAACCAGGCCGTATCGGAAAAGGGTTGGTAGATTGCCATAAAGATGAACGAAAAGAGGGCCACAAAGAGGACCGATTCGATCAGATATTTCTTGCGTAACAGAAATTTCGGAGCATCCATAGAGGTTGTCGATAGTGGATTTCGGGGGCGAAGATAGGCAAAATTATCGGTTTTTCAAAAAGAGCGATCGCCTGTCGCCCCGCCTTGAAGGGTCCCACAAACTCCCCGAAATGGGGTGGAAAGTGGCCAAAAAGCCCGATTGAAAGCAATTATTTAAGATAAATTTACTAATTTTGGAGAAAATTATGCAACGACGTGTAGTCATTACCGGCGCAGGTGTCGTCACCCCCGTCGGAAAGTCGTTAGACGAGTTCTGGAACAACCTGATTGCAGGCAAGTGCGGTATCGATCTGATTGAGGGTATCGACGAAGAGATGACGGTCAAGGTGGCCGGTCAGGTCAAGCAGTTCGACCCTGCGGCTCACGGTCTCGATCGCAACGAGGCTCGCCGTAGCGACCGTTACAGCCAATTTGCCGTCGCCGCCTCGATTGAGGCGATGCGCCAAGCCGACCTGGAGGTGGGTCGCAACATCGAGGCCTCACGCCTGGGTGTCTATATCGGCTCGGGCATCGGTGGTATGAACACCTTTGTCGAACAGACCAAAACCCTGCTCGAAGAGGGCACACGACGCATTTCGCCCCTCTTCATCCCGATGATGATCTCGAACATTGCCGCAGGTAATGTCGCCATCCGCTTCGGAGCACAAGGGCCTATTCTGCCCTCGGTATCGGCCTGCGCCACCTCGACCAACACGGCCGGCGAGGCCTTCCGTGCCATCAAACACGGCTATGCCGACGCCATCCTGACGGGCGGCTCGGAGGCGGCCGTACACCCGCTGGCCATCGGTGGCTTTGCCAACAGCAAGGCCCTCTCACTGAGCGACGACCCCCGCCGTGCATCCATTCCGTTCCACAAGGAGCGCAACGGCTTTGTGATTGCCGAGGGTGCCGGTATTCTTATCTTCGAGGAGTTGGAGCACGCCCTACAGCGTGGTGCCACGATTCTGGCCGAGGTGGTGGGCTACGGAAACACCTGCGACGCCTACCACTACACCGCCCCCCGACCCGATGGCGGCCCTGCATCGCTGGCCATCCGTCAGGCGCTCGACGAGGCGAAGTATCAGACGGGCGAGGCGCTCTACGTCAATGCACACGGCACCTCGACGCCCCTCAACGACAAGACCGAGACGCTGGTTTTGAAGTTGGCTCTCGGCGAGGAGGAGGCACGCAAAGCCGACGGAATAGACTTCCTGGCTCAGGGCACAATATATCCCGACATCGTGGAGAGCGGAACAAAGACAGCAAAGATGGTCAAATCG